>NZ_ANNK01000144.1 GCF_000334155.1 Halalkalibacterium ligniniphilum
GCCATGCATCAACGATCATGACGTTCGGATTTCTCATCAATAAAATCTCTTTTGTCCTAGACTCTAATTTAAAAAATTTATTGGTTTTTTATTTGATTCACCGTTTCAATAAATTCTGCAATAAGGGGGTCTTTTTCTGCATACTGTTCATAAATAGGTGTTACCATTTCAATAAATGGCTCAACGTTTTCAAGCTCAGCAATATTTTGTCCACTCTCTCTCAATGTCTCTAATGATCCATTATCCACTTCTACTAACTGCTCAACAATCCATAGCGATGTTTCCTTTCCAGCTTCCTGTAGAGCCGTTTGCTGCTCTTCAGTAAGCGATTGGAATGTAGCTAAATTCATTACATTAATATTTGGAAAAGGAAAATGATTTGTTAATGTAATGTATTCCGTCACTTCATAGAAATTTTCATCATTATAAGCTGGCAAATTCGCTTCGTGGGCATCAATGACCCCTGTTTGCAATGAACTATAAATTTCACCATATGGCATTGGTGTTGGGCTTGCTCCAAGTGAATTAAAGATGTCAAGCATTAACGGACTTTCCACTACTCGGATTTTTAATCCTTTAAAATCTTCTGGCGATTGAATCTCTGAAACATTGCTTCCGAGTTGGCGCATTCCACTCTCATTAATACCAAGACCCTTTAAACCAAGACTTTCTAAACTGTCTAACATTTTTTGCGCCGTTTCTGATTCCACAGCTTTCCCAAATGTTTCATAGCTATCAATTAAAAACGGTAACTGCAAACCATCCATAACTGGAGTAGAACCACTAAAGACACCAGACGTAATCAATCCAGCATCAAGTGATCCGTTTTGAATCATTTCAAGCATATCCAAATCTCCACCTAGCTGACGGGCAGGATAAATCTCAAAATTAATCGTCCCTCCCGTTTTCTCGTGAACAAGCTCAGCGAAATGCTCTGCAGCCATATGATATGGATGACTCGTTTGTGTAACGTGACCAAGCCGAAACGTTACTGCCTCTTCATTTTCTCCATCAGAAGCTGTCGCATCATTGGAACCGCTTTCATTTGTTAGCTCACTATTACATGCCATTAAAAAGATCAAGCCAAATAGTGCAATGAAACCCCACAATTTTTTTCTCATTTCTGCCCTTCTCCCCTTTATATTGTCTAAGTAGCTTTTTGAAAGACTTTTAAAAATTTTCTTACTTTTTAAATAATAAAATGAAATTATACACTTTGGTTTAAATTTTTTATTTTTGTATCTTTAAATTCATTCTTTATAAAAAAAATGAATCGCTATTTTTTTGTAAATCATCAACTAAAGAATCATTTTTCTAAGCCCTTCCTGTTCCTCCATGGAAGATCTGTCTCTTTTTCACCACAAAAAGAACTGCTGATATCATCAACAGTTCCTTTTTCAAATAATTATTTCCCTTTAAAAACAGGCTTGCGCTTCTCAATGAATGCATTGACGCCTTCTTTAAAGTCTTCAGTTGTCCGTAACAAGCCATATGCTTTTCCTTCAAGCTTAAGTCCTGAGCTGAGCGGGCTTTCCTCTGACGCATTCAGCACTTCCTTCGCCACTCGCTGAGCAATTGGTGAAAAACCGACTAGCTCTGTCACTAGAGCGTCTACGGTTGCTTCGAGCTCTTCTTTTGCCACAACCTTCGTCAACAGGCCCCATTGATACGCCTCATCAGCTGGAATTCTTCTTGCACGCATGATCATATCCTTCGCTCTTGTCAGACCGACGATTTTCGCAATCCGCTGCGTTCCACCGCTGCCCGGAATCATTCCAAGGTTCATTTCTGGTAGCGCCATCAACGTATCTTCTGCCGCAATCCGGAAATCACACGCCATCGCTAGCTCTAGACCTACGCCAAAGGTGTACCCTTGAAGCTGGGCGATCACAGGCTTTGGCGAACGTTCTGGTGCCGCAACGTTTTCTGCCAAATGAGAAAGCTTCTCTTGATGCGTCGTCATGAACTCTGGAATGCTTCCTCCTGCTGTAAAGCACACATCCCCTGCACCTTTAATGATGATCACTCGTACGTCGTCATCTTGGTTTAACTCATCGAAAATTTCAGCAAGCTGTTCCCGGCCAAGCATGCTGATGTAATTCATCTTCTCCGGCCGATCGAGGATAATGGTTCCCGTCTTCTTTTCTACATCTTTCTCTACTCGTATATGATCGTATTGTTTTTCTGTCACTGACATGTATTATACCCCTTTGCCTATTAAGATGAAACGGTCGTTTTATTGTCTTCGATTGTTTTTTCGATCGCTTTCACAATACCATCATATCCTGTGCAACGGCACAAATGTCCTGACAGCATCTCTTTAATTTCCTGGGTCGACGGCTCTGGTTTTTTCTTAAGGTAATCTTCAGTTGAGACGATGATTCCAGCTGTACAAAAACCACATTGCAGCCCGTGACATTCGATGAAATTCTTTTGTAATGTTGTCAACTCACCGTTCTCTGCAATACCTTCAATCGTCTTGATGTTCTGACCATCTGCTTGTACTGCAAACATAAGACAGCTTCTTACCGCTGCTCCCTCAACGTTCACTGTACAAGCTCCACAAACACCATGCTCACAACCTACATGAGTGCCTGTTAGTCCGCACACATCTCGAAGAAAGTCGCTTAGCAACATACGTGGTTCAACTTCTTCTTCATAAACCTTTCCGTTAATCGTTACTTTAATTGAATGGCGTGCCATATTCCTTACCCCCTTGCTCTTTCATACGCTTCTGTCAATGCACGTTTCGCTAAAACTTTCGCTAGATGAGTACGATATTCTGCTGATGCATGAAGGTCAGATTCTGGCTCTACTTCATTTTCAATCGCTTCTGCTACTTCCTCTAACAACTCATCAGATAATGTTTGACCAACTAAGACATCTTCGAAATCCGCGATCAGTAGAGGAACCGCTTCAACCCCTCCAAGCACGAGTCTTACAGAGGAAATCTGGTCTTCATCATCCACCGTCAAATGACAAGATGCTGCGACTAATGCGAAATCACCATGACGTCTCGCAATCTCTTGGAACGAGTAACCATTCCTGCCTTCCGTAATCGGGAACGAAATTTCGGTTACGATTTCGGTTGGCATAATATCCGTTGTCAAATAGGTGATAAAAAAGTCTTCCGCTTCAACCGTTCGATACTCATCCTTTGAGGCAATTTGAACCGTTCCATTTAGCGTGAGCAAAACAAGTGGTAATTCTGCGCTTGGGTCAGCATGAACAATGCTACCACCAAATGTTCCTCTGTTTCTTGTTTGTACGTGACCGATTTTAGGGATCGCTTCCGTAATCAAGCCACAATATTTTTTAACTTCCTCGGAAGTCTCTACAACACTTTGTCTTGTCAATGTACCAATTTTCAGGACATCGTCTTCTCTTTTAATATAGTCAAGCTCTTTGATTCCGTTAATATCAATCAAGCACTTAGGAGTGGCAAGGCGCATATTCATAATTGGAACAAGGCTTTGTCCACCAGCAATAATTTTACCATCATCGCCAACTTCTTCTAAGAGATCTAACGCTTCTTCAAGTGTTGCCGGTTTATAATAATCAAATTTTGGTGGTTTCATGATTTATCCCTTCCCTCTTCATGCTAGCAAACAAGCATGTTACATCTATCGTTTATAAAGTCGTCTCCACTTTCTCCTTTACCTCTTGAAGTCGTCCCCAAATGCGGTTAGGACTTAATGGTAATTCATCAATGACAATGTCAAATTGAGAGAGTGCATCATTCACAGCATTTGAGATTGCAACAGGCGCACTCATTGTATTTCCTTCTCCAAGTCCTTTCGCTCCTAATGGCGTGATAGGTGATGGGGATTCAGTGTGTTTGATCGTGACATTCGGAATTTCCGGAGCCGTTGGGCATAAGTAATCCATAAAGGACCCTGTTAAAAATTGACCTTTATTATCGTAAGCAAGCTCCTCATAAAGAGCTCCACCTAAACCGTGTGCTAATCCACCCATAATTTGTCCATCAACAATTAAAGGATTTAATAGCTTACCAGCATCGTGAATCGTAACATAATCAATGATTTTTGCTTCAGCTGTGTCAGGATCGATTTCAACAGTGACCATATCAGCAACAAATCCATATGTCACAGAAGAGTTAACTAAATCATTATCATCTGGTGGCTCAGCAACCGTTGCTGTATAGTAGTAGGTTTCATAGATGCCTGGCTCCATTCCACTTGGTAATGAAAGCGGATGCCAGTGAGCAAGCCCTGCCGCACGTTTAACGGACATTTTTTTCGATGGATCATTTTTAACAAAAATGCTTCCCTTATCTTGATCCAGTTCAGCTACGTCCACTCCGAATTCATGGGCCACAATGTTGAAAAGCTTTTGACGAACTTTGTGTGCTGCATAGTAAACTGCACTAGAACCTAATGAAGCAAAACGGCTAGAGTAGCTTCCTGATGCAATTGACCAAGCACTTGTTGATGTGTCAAGCTCAGCAACGACTTTAATTTGCTCTTGTGGAATTCCTAATACTTCTGCAACAATTTGCGAAGCTACTGTTTCATGTCCTTGTCCCGACGGCGTTGTACTGATTCGCACATTCACACTACCTAATGGATCCATTGAAACGGTAGCGGCTTCTGCACATCCTGATTTCGGAAGGGATTTTGCACGTTCTTCCGGCGTTAATGCAACGGTAATATAGCCCATGTTCGAGCCAGATGGTTCAACAATACAAGCAAGTCCTACCCCTAAAATCTTTCCATTTTTCCGGGCCTCTTCCTGTTTCTTTCTGAATTCTTCATATTTCCCTGTTATTAGAGCAAGCTCAAACGATTGTTCATAATCACCACTATCATAAATTCCTCCTGAAGCAGTTGTGAACGGGAACTGCTCTTTCTTAATTAAATTTTTACGAATAACGTCGGCGTGATCCAAATCAAGCTCTTTCGCAATCCGTTGCATCATCCGCTCTAGCGGGAAATAAAGCTCTTGTCCACCATAGCCACGGATAAGCCCCGTAGGAGATTTGTTCGTCATAATTGCGTAAGCATCAATATCTAAATTCGGAATGTCGTAAGCACCTGTTGTGTTAGCATGGGTACGATACAGACATGCTGGCTCTGGTGCGCGAATATATCCTCCGACATTGTCAATCATTTTCATTTTTAAGCCCGTAACCTTACCGTCGTTCTTTACCGCAGCCTCAATATACGTAACACGGTCTGTTCCACTTGCACTTGAAGATAAGTGCTCTTGTCTGTCCTCAATCCATTTGATCGGACAGCCGATAAGCTTACTTGCAATGGCGCATAGAACAATGTACGGAAAAATACCCGCTTTGATTCCATAGCTTCCACCAATGTCTTTTGGAACAATAATTCGCAATTTATTACTTGGAATTTGCAGTGCTTGTGCCATAATGGCGTGAATAACAAAAGGACCATGGAAGTTCGCATTGACCGTAAATTGGTCTTCTGCAGGATCATAATTAGCAATGACACCGTACGTTTCAACAGGTGTCGCCGTATATTTCGGAAAATTAAACTTGTGTTTGATGATCCGATCAGCTTCCTTAAAAGCTTGTTCTGTATTTCCATAACGGAACTCTCTATGGTTTGCAATATTAGAACCGACATTTTCATGAAGAATTGGTGCATCATCCTCCATTGATTTCTCAATGTCTACGACTGGTTGCAAAGCTTCATATGAAACTTTAATTTTTTCAAGGGCATCTTCAGCAATATAGCGATCCTTGGCAACAACAATCGCGACAGGCTCTCCTACATATCTCACCTTATCAATGGCAAGGGGATAATATTTCACAGGTGCAGTCACACCAACACTAAATGGTTGAAGTAAATCCTTAATGTCTTGTCCAGTTACAATTCCTTTGACACCTGGTACTTTTTTGGCTTCCTCGATATCAATGGATTTAATATATGCATGTGGGTACGTACTACGTAAAATCGCCGCGTGACCACAGTCTACAGTCGTACCTAAATCATCAATGTATTTACCTTGACCTGTAAGCAGTCTCTTGTCTTCTACCCTCGGTATCGCCTTTCCAATTACCTTACTCATGTCAAACCTCCTTTTCATTCATCAAACGCTCATAATCCTCAACTGTATCAATATCTTTACTATTGCTTTCTTTTATCTCCGCATAAACAATCTCGTCACGAAACTGTTGAATCACTGATTTTCCACCTGTATCCCCATTCATTTCAAATAGAGAGGGGAACACGTCTCGTTTAAATAAAACGGGATGTCCTTTTTCATGATTCAAATAAAGAGATTGGACAATCAGTGGCTGATTGGCTTGAAGGTAGGTCTCCAACACCTGATTGATTGAGGTTTCAGTCACTTTTGGTTGGTCGCCTAAGAGAATGACCACTGCCTCTACGTCTTGAGGGAGTGCCCTCAACCCTTTTTTAATTGACGTTGCCATTCCTAAGTGTGTTTCCTCATTTACGATAAAGGATTTAACACCCGTCACTTGAATCGTCTTAAAAAATTCAACCTCAAGGGGATTGATTACAACAAGAACTCCATCAAGGTTTGATCGAAGCGCCTTATCAATCACATGGCGGACGATCGGCTTTTCTTGGTAGGGCAAAGCTAATTTTGACCTGCCCATTCTCCTTGAAAATCCTGCGGCTAAAATGATTCCCCAAATTTCCTTTTTCACAGTGATAATGAACAACCTCGCTCCCAAGTCTGCTCTTGATTTGTTTGCGTATGTCCCTTTGTCTGCTTTAAGTGCAAGGAACGTCCCCCTCGATAAACATTAATTAACTCTGACGTTATACTTAATGCAATTTCTTCAGGTGTCTTTGCATGAATATCAATTCCGACAGGACTATAGATGCGCTCAAGATTCAATGTCTCACTCTTATAATTGCTTAGGAGTGGTTCTAATAATTGATTTGTTCTTCTAGAAGGTCCTAACACACCAATGTATGGAACCGTTGACTGAACAAGTGTTTCAAGTACGATTTGGTCTTGATTAAAGTTATGACTCATGACAACGGTATACGTGTTGTCATGCAAAGTAAGCTCTGGGACTTGATCTCTTGGGTAACAAATTAATTCATCGGCTAACGGGAAAATGCTTGGATTGACAAAGCCAGGTCGGTGATCGACCACCTTCACTCTCCAGCCCATTTCTTTTGTTAATTTTACAAGTGGCACTGCATCAGGACCTGCTCCGAAAATAATTAGCGTCGGAATGGGTTCAATAAAATCGATGAACAGCTCGGTATCATCGGCCAATGTTACCAATCTAGATTTTGTTTTTCTATGGTGTACGTTTTTATCTTTATCAGATAAAACGAATGATAGGAATTCATCATCAGAAGCTACAATCCATTTTTTACCTAATCTGGATTCTTCCTCAGCTTTTACAACTGTTGCTATGATTTGTGGAATTTCAGCTACCAAGGTCTTTTCCATCAGCATGCTTTTCTCTGGATATTGCTGTGGATCATACAACTCAAGGAAAATTTCAATCGCCCCATTACAACCGACACCTAGTCCCCATACCTGATCGTCTTCGTCTCTAAAATCGTAATAGATTGTTTTTGGTTTTCCCTCTTCCAGTACTTCTTTTCCATGTTCAATGACATCGCTTTCAACACAGCCTCCACTTAACAAACCAATTAAAGCACCATCTTCAGCAAAAAAGCATTTGGTCCCTTCCTTTTGATACGAAGACCCTTCGACACGAATAATCGTAGCAAGTACCCCTCTTTTTTTCTCCCTCCTGCAACGCGCCATCTCACTTACAATTTTTAGCACAAAGACCACTCCTAAAAGTTATAAAATCTTACTCATCTCATAATAACTTTTTATTTTTCTTCGTCTGCTCCCAGAAAAAAAGCTCTCTATATTGGGTTGGGGTCTTCCCTTCTACCTTTTTAAAGGTTGTTGCGAAATAACTAGAGTTTGCAAATCCAGTATTATTCGCAATCACATCAATGGGTAATGACGACATTCTTAGCATGCTTTTTGATTTTTGCACACGAATCCAAGACAAATACTCGACAAAGGTCATTCCCATTTCTTCCTTAAACAATTTGCTAAAGTAAGAAGGGCTCAAATACACCTTATCTGCAAGTCCTTTTAACGTAATTGATTCATTGTAATATAGCTGAATATACTGCACGGCACTTTGGATCGGCTTGCGTAGGTCAGAATCAAAGTTCGTCCCTTGATGAGTGATCGCCTGATTTACCTCTTTTTTGAGCCCTGGTTTTAAGACTCTTTCAAACGTACTTAATAATTCGAATTTAGAAAGCGGTTTCAATAAATACGCCGAAAACCCTTCATTAATCGCCGCTTGAGCAATTTCAAACATCTTCAATTGAGTAATCACAATAACAGGCATATCCGGGTAAAGCTGTAGCGCCGTTTTCCCAAAAGCAATGCCATCCATGTCTGGCAGTGAAGCATCAATAATTAAGGCGTTCGGGGGATTTTGCCTAAGCAGCATCATCGCTCTCTCAACAGTACTTGACTCATATATTTTAAGGTAGTTGTAGTCACTGTTTTCTACAATATCACGTACATCTTTCCTGCTTCTTTTGTCCGTATCGACAATCAAAAGTTCCGCCATAGGACCCCCTCCTAATGTAATATTGCTAGACATTCATGACTCCAGTAACAAGTTTAGTTATTATAATAAGTGAAAGAGCTAATAACGAGTTATAAATTTTTAAGATAAATTTTTTAAAATTCAATACTATTGAAAGAATATGAGTGAAAAATAAAAGACAATCCTTTTATCATTCGTTCAAGTAGAAAACCAACATCGGTATAAACAGGAAGTTACCAACGTTCATTTTCTATGTCAATTATAAGCTCTTGCTGTCGTAAAAGATAGATTGTCTTCATTGTGAATATTCATTCATTTGTAAATCAAAGAGGCCGGGACAAAAGAGTTTTATTGATGAGAAATCCGAACGCAATGATCGTTGATTTATAGCATTCGCTTCGGAAATAGACTTCGCTAAGGTTGTGGATTGTTCGCATTTTCGCTGACACACTTATCTTGGGCGGAAAACTTACTAACATATGTAATGTCTTTACATGCCGTTGCTTTTATAATTTCTACTCCTTTTCTTTCACGTAATTCCCTCAAAATTCCTCATATAACTTTTTTTACTTTCCTTATATCGCTTATCTCTAAATTTCGGTGCGAATACAATGTGATACTTACACTTCCATTTCGTATGGGCTAAACTGTTAAAAAACTCCTCCGTAAGCTATTATATTGGTTGGCGAACCCCATCTATTTTAGCACCTTGGATGAGTTTTTTTATACCTCGCTGTAAGCTACCCGGAACCCTAGGCCGAGCCTTAGGTTTTCTTTTTACAAAAAAATAGTATCCCATCAGCTTAGCCGATGGGATACTTGATTATTTCCCTTTAAAAACAGGCTTGCGCTTCTCAATGAATGCATCGACGCCTTCTTTAAAGTCTTCAGTTGTCCGTAACAAGCCATATGCTTTTCCTTCAAGCTTAAGTCCTGAGCTGAGCGGGCTTTCCTCTGACGCATTCAGCACTTCCTTCGCCACTCGCTGAGCAATTGGCGAGAAGCCGACTAGCTCTGTCACTAGAGCGTCTACGGTTGCTTCGAGCTCTTCTTTTGCCACAACCTTCGTCAACAGGCCCCATTGATACGCCTCATCTGCTGGAATTCTTCTTGCACGCATGATCATATCCTTCGCTCTTGTCAGACCGACGATTTTCGCAATCCGCTGCGTTCCACCGCTTCCCGGAATCATTCCAAGGTTCATTTCTGGTAGCGCCATCAATGTATCTTCTGCCGCAATCCGGAAATCACACGCCATCGCTAGCTCTAGACCTACGCCAAAGGTGTACCCTTGAAGCTGGGCGATCACAGGCTTTGGCGAACGTTCTGGTGCCGCAACGTTTTCTGCCAAATGAGAAAGCTTCTCTTGATGCGTCGTCATGAACTCTGGAATGCTTCCTCCTGCTGTAAAGCACACATCCCCTGCACCTTTAATGATGATCACTCGTACGTCGTCATCTTGGTTTAACTCATCGAAAATTTCAGCAAGCTGTTCCCGGCCAAGCATGCTGATGTAATTCATCTTCTCCGGCCGATCGAGGATAATGGTTCCCGTCTTCTTTTCTACATCTTTCTCTACTCGTATATGATCGTATTGTTTTTCTGTCACTGACATGTATGATTCTCCTTTGTCTCTCAAATAGGTTTTCTTTCGGTTTAACTTATAGGCTCACTTTGTCCACGACTCGTTTCAAACTCCCCGTCCCGCAACTTTCTACGAAGTATTTTTCCAACTGGGCTTTTCGGAATTTCTTTAACAAAGGTATATTTGCGTGGTCTTTTAAAATTAGAAATCTTCGCATAATTTTTGCAAAATTCATCTAGCTCTTGTGCTGTGACTGAATCATCCGCTGCCACGATATAAGCAGAAACGATTTGACCCCATCGTTCATCAAGCTCTCCGACCACGGTTGCTTCTTTCACTTTTGGATGCTGCGTCAAGCAATCTTCAACTTCAAGCGGGTGAATGTTTTCCCCACCTGAAATAATCATATCGTCAACTCGTCCAACAACGAATAGATCTCCATCCTCATCAATCATGCCTAGGTCACCTGTGAAGTACCAGCCATTTCGAATCGCCTTTGCCGTTGCATCAGGCCGATTCCAATAACCTTTAAACGCTTCAATCGAATCTAAATTCACAATAATTTCTCCTACTTCACCTTTGTTTACAACATCTTCCGGCAAAGAATTTCCATCAGGATCTGGTGTTACTAGACGAATATTTTGATGGAGGCCAGCTTTTCCGGCACTTCCTGGTTTATCAGGAACATGCGGACAAATCGTAAACGTATAGACCTCCGTACTCCCATAATGATTCACAAACACATTTGGCTTTAGCAAATTCATGCATTTATTGACTAAAGAAGTCGTCATCGCCGCACCTGCATAGCCGATCTTTTTTAGAGAAGATAAATCATACTTTTCGAAATTCTCATGGGACAAAATATCATGGTAAAGCGTCGGGACTAAATAAACAGATGTAATTTTTTCTTGGTCTAATATTTTTAACGCTTCTTCTGCATCAAAATCTGGAAGAAGAGCTAGTTTTCCATTTAAAAAGGTCATTGAAAGCATTGAACGTATGCCCATTGTATGATAGAGCGGCATGACACCTAGCGTGCTTTCCCATAATTGATATTGATTTTGAATAATGTGTGCCATCGCTGATGCATATTCATTTCGGTGCGTTCTTGGAACCCCTTTCGGCTTCCCTGTCGTACCTGATGTATAGAGCATGAGGGAAATATCATTTTCATCTAATTCTGGTTCTTCATATCCGTTTGGTGCACGCTCCACAAGCTCATTGTAAGAGATATCAACGCCATCACTATTTTCCACACCAATTAAAATTGGTTTTTTCGCATAGGTTGCTGATAATACAGCATTGTGGCTAGAGGATTCAAACACAATCGCCTTTGCCTCTGCATCATTTACACAGTATTCCACTTCTTTTGTTGATAACCGATGATTAATTGGTGTATAAATAGCCCCTAATTTTTGTAGTGCCCAGTAAATCATAATATTTTCAAATCTATTTTTTAAAATGACCACAACTCGGTCTTGCTTTTGGATCCCTAATCGTTGCAAAGAAGCCGCTACTTTTTCTACTTCCTTTGCTAACTGATTATAGGTATAAGTTTTGTCTCCTTGGACAAGCGCTACCTGATTTGGGTAGCGCTCAACCGAAAAATCGAGCAATGTGCCTAGTTTCATGTTAAATACTCCTCTCTTCCAGGTTTAGAAAAATGGCTATGCTTGGGCTTCAGCTTGCTTTACTTCTTTAGCAAATTTCTTGAAGAAATCTTTAATGATCAATTTTGCTACACCGCCTAGCATTCGTTGACCAACCATCGCCACTTTGCCACCTACTTCTGCTTCATAGGTGTAAGAAAGCTTTGTCGTGTTTTCATCAATTTCTTCGAGATTAATAGCTGCTACCGCTTCAACACTACCAGGTCCACCCTCGCCTTTTACTGTCATCTTATAGTGATATGGTTTTTGAATGTCTGATAATTCGATGGTAGAGGAATAGTCGCCTTTAACCGCTGCAACACCCATTGATAATTCAGCTTGATATTTATTTTCGCCGATTAGCTCGATGCTTTTGCAACCCATAATACATCTTTTTAATACCTCAGGGTCTTGTAAAACGTCCCATGAAGTTTCTACATTTGCTGGTAATTTCAAATCTCCTTTACCTTCCATCTGCCTTACCTCCTATGTCATTGCATTCATTCGCTCAATCTTCATTCACCTATTTTAAGTAAGCGATTTCAAGAATGGGAAGATGCGTTTTCAATCTCTACCTTTAGAATATAAGTATTTAACTCTCAATTGTTTTAAAAAGTCATTTTATTTTTTTAAATATTTTATAATTTTTATCTTTTTTACTTTTATTGGTAAATAGAAACCCCAATCCTACATCAAAATTTTGAGCAATATTATTTAATTTTTATCAAGGATCATAAAATTTCCTGTTGCTGATGCAATTTGTTTACCTTCCTCATTATATGCTCCTGCACTAGCGACTGTAATCCGTCTTCCTCTTTTTACAATGCTTGCTTTTACACTCATCGTCTCCCCAAGCATTGGACGAAGGTAGTTAATATGAAGATCGATCGTATTACTATATTTATCTTGATCTAATGTAGAAGAAATAGCAGCAGCCATCCCCATATCAAGAAGGGTCGCAATAATCCCCCCATGTACAGTTCCAAAAGATTGTGTGAACTCTTTTTTTACGTTAAGCTCAAGCTCGCACTCTCCTTCGTTTCCTTTAAGAACGTTAACACCTAATAGCTTCCACACATCTCCTTGTGCTAGCGCTTCTACTCTAGGATGAATACTCATACACAACTTCCTCCTCTAATCAGTACAATTACTTTGTTTTTTAAAAAAAATTATTTTAATAAGCATTAAAATGGAAACAAGAAAATGGAAACAAGATTGATAACGCTTACATTTGTATATCTCAGAGGTAAGCACTAAGATCAGAAATGTCATTGAAATCCTTATCTTGTTCTTTTTATACTTTTAATTTATCTACTAACTGAGCACGTTTTGTTTAAAAATATACTTTAAACGTTTTAAATTTTTTGCCTAAAGTTCGCCTTAAATACTCGTTTTTTGTGTGGAAAAGAGGGCGGAGCTTCAGTTCAAGTTAATGAAACAATCTAGCGCTTCCGCTCACACCTCTTCATTGAAAGGTTGCTCAGTGATACTTTGACGAACTCGTTTCCATCCAAGTAAAAGGAGCGATCCGCTCATGCAGGTTTCTGTTATATTGATGAACAACAGAGAGCCCTTGCCCCAAAATAGATTACGCTTCTTTCGGTCAACCGATTGGTGTTTGACCAAGAAAAATTGCACCATAGAGTAACGCTCCAGCAATAACAAAGGCAGGGTGGGTTTTCCATTTTTCAAGAAGAAGGAAGCTAATTATAATTAGAAATGTCGTTTGTAGCCAACCTGCTGCTTCCCATGATGTAACAAAAAATTGTAGCGCTAGCACGCCTAATAAAATTCCAATCGTCGGCCGAATAAGAGCGGTCATTTTCTTTACTTTCGGGGAATCTTTAAACCTATAAAGAAGCCCTAAAAGAAAAACCATCGCAATTAATGAGGGAGCAACCGTGGCAAACAAAGCAACAAAAGCGCCAAAAAAACCTCCAATCTCATAGCCAATATAGCCTGCCATTTTTGTAGCAATCGGACCTGGAAGGGCATTCCCAATTGCGAGCAGCTCACCAAATTCTGAAACACTATACCAGCCATAACGGTTCACAACCTCTTCCTGAATAAGAGGAATGGTGGCAGGTCCCCCTCCATATCCAACGATACCTGGTATAAAAAAAGCTAAAAAAATGTCCCAATAGATCATCTGGTCCTCCTACGTTGAGCGTTTCTTCAACTTTTTGGGGTTTCGGCTCAACATTCCATATAATAGCAAAATCCCAATGATGATAGCAGGGTGGATCATTAAAAATTGATAAGCAACAAGGCTAACGATCGCTAGAATGACCGTCTGAAGCCAACCGATCCCCTTTTTTGATTGCTTCATAAAACCGTATGCCAGCGAAAAAAGCATAACACCAACTACAGGTGCAACGGCCTGTGTCATTCCTGCTACAACCCGGGAGTCACGAAATGTTGATAAAATCCCGATCAGTCCAATCATCAAAATAACCGTCGGCATAACTGTAGCCAGAACCCCATTCAATAATCCACTCCAACCACCGACTCGATAACCAATATAGCCAGACATTTTTGTATTAATCGGGCCAGGGAGTGTGTTTGCAAGCGCAAGCACGTCTGCGAATTCTTCGTCTGTCATCCATTTGAAGTGCTCAACCACTTCTTTATGTACAAGGGGAATTGTTGATGGGCCACCACCATAACCCAGCATTCCAGAGCGAAAAAACGCTATAAAAATATCTTTGTGTAGTTTCCAGTCCATCTTCCCACCCCCTTTTCAATTTGTCTTATAATCACTTACATCTTATCATTTTCGGAAACAAAATAGTAGAATAAACCTTACAAATGTCCGAAAAAGAACGGAGAAACTTCCTTTCGTTCAGTTGCAATAGAATTCTATATATAATCCGCAAATTAGACATGACTTCTTTCACAAACCGTCACATGACATCGGTTCTTTTCTTCTTATATAATAAACATAGTCTATAGGGTAAGTGGTGAGGCAGATGAAAATTGATGCAACAGATCGAAAAATCTTGAAGTTGTTGACCGAAAACGGTCGTATGTCTTATGTAGATATTGCAAAAGAGCTTGGCTTATCTCGTGTCGCAATAAGAGAACGAATTAACCAGTTGATGGAAGAAGGCGTCATTGAAAAGTTTAGTGTCGTCATTAATTCAGATAAGGTTGGAAAAAAAGTATCGGCTTTTTTTGAGGTTGATTGTGAGCCAACATCCCTTGTAAAAGTGGCTGAAACACTTGTAGAGAATCCCAAGGTTGCGAGCTGCTATCAAATGACGGGCCCAAGCACATTGCATATGCATGTCCTTGTTGAGGATTTTGATGAGCTTGAGCATTTTATTAATGAAGAGCTATATGCCTTACAAGGGATTACCCGAGTTGAGAGCCATATTTTGTTACGACGGTTTAAAAGTCGAAGTGGTTTAAATCTTTAATTGAATGGTGGGGGCTGGGACAAAAGAGTTTTTATAGATATTGATGCATAGCATTCGCTTCGGAAATATACTTCGCTAAGGTTGTGCATTGTTCGCATTTTCGATCATACATGTTCGTTATGTCCCAGCCTCTTCTGTGATAGGTCTGAATTGCAGTGGAGTTATAAATGAGACGTTTTTACGCTGCAAGCATAGGTGTTTCGATTCGATAGGATAAAAAACAGAGCACAAGTCCGCTTGCGCTCTGTTTTATTTTACCAAGCTGCGACTTCCCCGTCTGTCCGTGGCTCGGTTCCACCTGCAAGGACTCCAGTTTCTGGATCACGCCAAATGATCTGACCTCTACCAAAACTGCCTCCATCTAACGCTACTTCAATTTGATGGCCTTTTCGAGCAAGCTGCTGGGCAATGTCATTCGGAAACGTCGGCTCTACTAAAACCTTTTTATCATTCAACCACTGCCAACGTGGTGCATCTAAAGCTGCTTGAGGATTTAAAGCAAAATCGACCGTGTTCATTACGACCTGCACATGCCCTTGTGGCTGCATAAAGCCTCCCATGACACCAAACGGGCCAATTGGCTGATCTCCTTTTGAGAGAAACCCTGGAATGATCGTGTGATAGGTTTTCTTCCCAGGCTTTAAGGCATTGTCATGGTTTGGATCAAGAGAAAAATTATGGCCACGGTTTTGCATCGAAATTCCGGTTCCTGGAATAACAATCCCAGAACCGAAGCCCATGTAATTACTTTGAATAAAGGAAACCATATTCCCGTCTCCATCTGCTGTGGCCAAATACACCGTACCTCCACGAGGTGGTGCACCAGGCTCTGGTGTTAGCGCCTCATCCCCGATTAAGCTGCGACGCTCTTGGGCATATTCATCTGAAAGAAGCTCCTCAACCGAGACAGACATCGCTGTTCTATCGGTAATGTATTTCATTCCGTCCACATATGCGATCTTGAGCGCTTCAATTTGTTTATGGTATGTATCCACACACTCTTTACTCTTAAACTCAAATCCTTTTAATAGATTTAATGCTTCAAGAGCCACAAGTCCTTGTCCATTCGGAGGGATTTCCCACACATCATAACCACGATAATTGACTTTGATTGGCTCAACCCATTCAGGATGGAAGGCGGATAAATCTTCCTTTGTTAAAAAGCCCCCATACTTCAGAAAATACGTGTCAATTTTGTTAGCTAATTCGCCCCGGTAGAAAGACTCCCCATTTGTTTCAGCAATTGAACGAAGAGTCGCCGCATGTGCTGGTGATTTCCAGATCTCCCCTGCCTTTGGTGCTCGCCCATTTGGAGCAAATATCTCGAACCACGGCTGGAACACTTCATCCTTAAAAATGTCTTGATATTTTTTGAAGGCAGCCTGCCAAAACGTCGCAAGGGTAGGGGATAATGGATAGCCTTCTTCAGCATATGCAATCGCTGGTGCTAACACTTTTGTTAAGGGAAGCTTGCCAAATTTTTTTGATAACTCCGCCCATGCACCAGGCGCTCCCGGCACTGTAACGGGGATCACACCGAAAGCGGGAAGCTCTTTTTCATAGCCTGCCTTCCTCACTGCTTCAATGCTTAACGCTTGTGGTGCCTGTCCGCTCGAATTAAGACCGCGTAGGGTGTCACCTGTCCAAACAAGAGCAAATGCATCGGAGCCAATCCCATTTGATGTTGGTTCAACAACCGTTAGACATGCAGCGGTAGCAATCGCTGCATCTATAGCGTTCCCGCCTTCCTTCAACATTTGCAATCCAGCCTGTGCTGCTAACGGCTGGGATGTAGCTACCATCCCTTTTTGTCCATACACGACATTTCGACGTGATGGATACGGATAAGATAAGGCATCATACATTACAGTCATAGGTCCTTCCTCCTCTAACGAAATCAATATCATCTTTTTATTTTCATTTCACAATAAAATCGGCTAATTCACAAACAAAATGTATATTTTTCATTATAATTGATGTTCTTTTGTCAGTCCAACAAGTTTTCTAAATGTTCGTAAAGTAACTAACGTAAGCTGCTGTTCAAGGTTATTCGTTCCATGTAGAGAGTAAACCCTATTAATCATTTCCAAGAGGCTTGTCAGGATTTTTCCCGTAAGATAATCTGACACACTCATTGAGGTGTCACTTTATTTGACGATATGATGTGTAATAATTCAAATCATTCGGCGAATGGCAGCAGAGCGTCGAAAGCAAGAGGTGAGCCTTAACTTGAAACTAACACCAGTCGAAAAAGAGAAGCTATTTTTATTTATGGCAGGGGAGCTAGCCAAACAGCGGAAGGAAAAAGGTTTAAAGCTAAACTATCCAGAAGCTGTTGCCATCCTGAGCTGTTTTGTTCTTGAAGGGGCAAGGGAAGGGAAATCGGTTGCCACGCTTATGAAAGAAGGCAAGCATGTTCTACGAGCTGAGGAAGTCATGGAAGGCATTCCAGAAATGCTTGATCATATTCAAGTAGAAGCGACCTTTCCTGACGGTACAAAACTAGTGACGATCCATGACCCGATTCAATAAGGAGGCAACAAAATGATACCTGGAGAAATCAAAACAGCCCAAGGGTTTATTACATTGAATGAAGGCAGATCAACAATGTCAATCCTTGTCGCCAATACGGGAGACCGCCCCATTCAAGTCGGTTCCCATTTTCATTTTGCAGAAGTGAATCGTGATCTTTCATTTAACCGAGAAAAAGCATATGGCATGCGCTTAAACATTGCAGCTGGAACCGCAGTGAGATTCGAGCCTGGTGAAGAAAAGCAAGTCGATCTTGTAGCCATCGCTGGATCAAAGGAAGTGTTTGGATTAAATGCACTAACGGAAGGGTTGCTTGAAGAAAAAAAGAACGCCTTTCTTGAAAATTATCAATTTTCAGGGTTTAAAGGAGAGAAATTGTGATGAAGTTATCTCGTGCACAATATGCGGCGCTTTACGGGCCAACAGTCGGTGACAAAGTTCGCCTAGCAGACACGGAGTTGTTCCTTGAGGTTGAGAAGGATTTCACGGTGTATGGAGACGAATGCAAGTTTGGCGGCGGAAAAGTTTTACGCGATGGAATGGGGCAAAGCGGTGTTCATACGCGAGATCAAGGTGTCCTTGATCTTATCATAACAAACGCAACGATTGTTGATTATACCGGAATTATCAAAGCAGATATCGGCATAAAAGATGGTCGAATTGTAGGAATCGGAAAAGGCGGCAACCCAACTATGATGGATGGCGTTGATGAACACATGATTGTAGGGGCGAGCACAGAGGCCATTGCTGGTGAAGGATTGATTGTAACAGCTGGTGGAATTGACGCCCATATCCATTTTATTAGCCCGCAGCAAATTGACACGGCGATCTCATCTGGCGTTACAACAATGATCGGTGGTGGAACTGGGCCGGCTACAGGAACCAATGCGACGACATGCACACCAGGATCATGGAACATCGAACGAATGCTAGAGGCAGCAGATTCTTTTCCCGTGAACCTTGGCTTTTTAGGAAAAGGGAATGGCTCTGCCCATGGTCCATTGCGTGAACAAATTGAAGCAGGTGCCATTGGCTTGAAGCTTCATGAAGATTGGGGGACAACGCCAGCTGCCATCGACACATGCTTAACCGTTGCTGATGAAATGGACGTACAAGTTGCGATTCATACAGACACATTGAATGAAGCTGGATTTGTCGAAGATACGATTGCTGCTATTGGTGATCGGGTGATACACACATACCATACGGAAGGTGCTGGCGGTGGACACGCTCCCGATATTATGAAAATTGCAGCCTTCCCAAACGTACTCCCGTCTTCTACGAATCCAACTCGTCCCTTTACGGTTAATACGATTGATGAACATTTAGATATGCTGATGGTTTGCCATCATCTCGACCCTCGTGTTCCTGAGGATGTGGCTTTTGCCGATTCACGCATTCGCCCAGAAACGATCGCAGCGGAAGATATTCTCCATGATTTAGGTGTGATCAGTATTATTTCCTCTGACTCCCAGGCAATGGGTCGGGTCGGAGAAGTCATTATTCGCACATGGCAAACAGCTGACAAAATGAAGCAGCAGCGAGGTCCCTTACTGGAGGACCATGGACTCGAACATGACAATACTCGGATTAAGCGGTACATCGCAAAATATACGATCAACCCTGCCATTACCCACGGAATCAGTCATGAGGTCGGGTCAATCGAAGTTGGAAAATTAGCCGATCTTGTTCTCTGGGACCCCCGTTTTTTTGGTGTAAAGCCTGAGTTGGTCTTAAAGGGTGGGATGATTGCCCACGCACAAATGGGCGATCCAAATGCATCCATCCCTACCCCACAGCCCGTTTTCCAGCGCCCAATGTTTGCAAGCTTTGGCAAAGCAAAAAATTCGACGTCATTAACCTTCCTTTCAAAAGCAGCATTCGACAGGGGTGTACATGAAAAACTTGGGTTAGAAAAGAGAATAGCGGTCGTAAAAAATTGCCGAACGATTGGAAAAAAATCGATGAAATACAATGACGGCACTCCATCCATCGAAATCCACCCAGAAACATACGAAGTGAAGGTTAATGGCTCGATTATTACATGCGAGCCATTTGATAAGGTTGCGATGGCTCAGCGATATTTCTTATTTTAGGAGGAAACAGAATGCGAGTGCAAAAGGTACTTGGCAATATTGAATCAATTGATACCTGTGAAAACACTGTCGAATGGGTCGAATTAGACTGGGACGAACTAAATAAACGTATCTTACGAAAAACAACTGACAAGGGCCGTGACCTCGCCATTGTGATGGACGAACAAGGCTTACGCTACGGAGATATTTTACATCAAGAGTCTAGCAGGGTGATTGCGGTACGAACACGGTTAGAACCTGCTTATGTTATTACACCTGACTCGATGACACAAATGGGAAAGGTAGCATTTGAATTAGGAAACCGACACACACCTTGTGTAGTGGAGGAGAACCGGATCATTGTTCGTTACGATTCTACGCTTGAGGTTTTGTTTAAAGAGATAGGGGTGGATTATGAACGGACTGAGGAACGATTCAAACAACCATTCAAATACAAAAGCGATCACCACCATCACACTTGATCCGATTGAATTTTTAGAGCTAATGCAACTCCACGATTCAGCTTTTCCAATCGGTACATATACGCATTCATTTGGGCTTGAGACATATATTCAGCGTAATCAAGTTTATGATAAGAAATCTTTGCTTTCATGGTGTCGAACATATTTACATGGAAATCTCGCTTATGGCGATGGCATTTTGTTGAAAGAAAGCATGGCAAACCCAGACTTGAGCATGCTGCTTACTCTTGATCAGCTAGCTCACGCCCAAAAACTAGCAAAAGAATCGAGAGAAGGTAGTCTTAAAATAGGAAGACAGTTTCTACAAACGGTAAAGCCCCTCTCTTCTCATACACTAGTTCTTTCATGGATCGACCTTGTTCAAAAAAAGAAAGCAAAAGGTCATTTCTCAATTAATTATGGGGCTTACGCTGCTAGTCGTGGGTATTCAATTGATGCTGCACTTGTGAGCTTTCTCTATTCATCGGTTGCAAGTCTCGTTCACAACGCTGTACGCTCCATCCCGCTCGGGCAAACAACCGGAGTTCAAGTTATTCATGCGCTATTACATGATTGCAAAAGCCTGGCGGAAACCATTATGCAGCGAACTTTAGAAGATGTTTCAAATCAAGCCTTCGGAATTGAACTTGCTTCAATGGAGCATGAACATCTCTATTCCCGTCTATTTATTTCTTAGTGAAAGGAGCAACACTATAATGAAACCCGTACGTATTGGAATTGGCGGACCTGTTGGTTCCGGTAAAACCCACCTTGTTGAACAACTAACACGTGCTATGCACCGTGACTACGAGCTAGCCGTTATTACAAATGATATCTACACAAAGGAGGACGCACAATTTTTAACAAAGCATGGGGTCCTCCCTCAAGAACGTATTATTGGTGTTGAAACAGGTGGTTGCCCTCATACTGCTATTCGCGAGGACGCTTCGATGAATTTTGAAGCGATCCATGAGCTAAAGCAGCGCTTTCCAAACCTTGATATTATTTTCGTCGAAAGCGGAGGCGACAATTTATCCGCAACTTTTAGTCCTGAATTGGTTGACGGCTTTATTTATGTCATTGATGTCGCTGAAGGCCAGGATATTCCCCGGAAAGGCGGGCCAGGTGTCACTCGCTCAGACTTATTAGTCATAAACAAAATTGACTTGGCTCCTTATGTTGACGTGGATTTAAAATTAATGGAATTGGATACGAAACAAGCTCGTGGAACAAGACCCTTCGTGTTCACGAATCAAAAAAAGGGAGTTGGCATTGACAGCGTTATCGACTGGATTCGAAGCCAGCTCTTACTAGAGGATTTCGTTGAGGAGCCATTATCATGATGGCTTCTCCTCGTCTCCAACAGCTTAATGGCAAGCTCGATCTGCAATTTCAATATCGGAGAGGAAAAACAAGAATGACCGAGTGCTTACAGGAGCCTCCTTTGAAAGCAAGTCGTGTGCTATATACGGATCATCCTCAAAGGGCAACCGTCTACCTTGTGGAAACGTCTGGCGGAATGGTCGGTGGCGACGAGCATTCCATTTCTGTGACCGTTGACCCAAATGCGCAGGTTGAGCTTATTCCTCAAGCAGCAACAAAGGTCTATCCGGTGCGGATCCCCTTACAAAAAACAAAACAAGTAATTAAAATGGAAATCAAGGACTACGGTTCGCTTCTTTGGAAGCCAGAAACACTGATCCCATTTATCAATACGAGGTTTCAGCAACGAGTCACCGTCTCACTCACGGCCTCCTCTACCTTTTTTTACGGGGATATTCTTGCCCCTGGAAGAACACATCATGACGAACGCTTCCTTTATCAAATGCTAGATAATCGCTTTGAACTTTTTCTTGATGGCCAGCTTATCGCTTTTGATCGCATAAAATTAGAGCCTCTAGAAAGTGATATTAGCAAAATGGGGATGCTGGATGACTATGCATATTTGGGTTCAGCCTGGTTTTCCCCCCCTCCCTCCATCGATTTTGAACAAATGAAACAAAAGCTTCATCCCCCTAACGAAAACACAACTCGTTTTGCTTTGACCGAGCTAGAAGGTGGAATTTTTCACGCTCGCTGCTTAAGTCATTCAAACCAAGAAATAAAACAAGTCATGCTAGATCTTTATGAAGTCTTTCTATCACTAACTCAGCAAAAGCGAGTAGTCTTTGAGAACAATGCCCTCTCAAATCATTCGTAAAACCGATGATAAATAAAGTTCTTCCCACAAAGAAAAGAGCAGGCACCTTGTTCAACAGCTGGAGCTAGACAGCTTTGACATCGTATCCTTTCTTATCTTTCTTTCAAGAAAAACGAGGCTGGGACATAACGAACGTGTATGATTGAAAATGCGAATAATGCACAACCTTAGCGGAGGATATTTCCGAAGCGAATGCTATCCATCAACGATCATGACCTTCGGAGTTCTCATCAATAAAAACTCTTTTGTCCCAGCCTCGTTTTATTCGTTTTCTTTTAAGTGCTCTAAGCACAGAGTAGCATCAACCTTCAAGGTAGGTTGTTACCAACAAAATCCCAGTTCCCTTCTTCCGGATAAAATTTCACTGAAAACCCGCGTGATCACGTAATGTTTCCGGTGAATGCTGGCTGTGAATGACCGTTGAAAAACGAACAAAAACTGGAGTTTCCTTTCCTTCCCCCTGAAAGAGTGCTGCTTTTTTGTACCTTTTTAAACTGTTTTTCACTTTAAATACACCATGAGCACTAGCACCACAAGCATGAACTATACGTTCAGGAATACGCTCACTATCAGCAAACTAGAAAAAGTCGACCTTTATTAATCATGATTTCAATTTAAAATTATTCTCTTAAAAAAGCAAAATACTATTCCCTTTCCCTTAATTCTGTTTTCTGCCAATATCTCTTTTTTATGACGACGACATTCGGTTGGGCCGTCCGTATATAGGGCCGAATCCAGCTTCGAAAGGCAACAGCTATGATAGGGTATACAAGCAAGAGTACAACAAAGGGATACACATACGCCTTAATAAATACCTCTCCCCAGCCCCTTGCACGAAGCTGTCCCCCGACAATACCGATAAAAGCAACATATGCTGTACTATAGACCATCAAAGTGAACATTACATTTGCAAAGTGAAGGACGAACGCCTGCTTTCGGTTATTGACTTCTCGTTCAAGACGCCACTGAACAACTAGAGCAACAGACAACGCAAAACACGAAAGCAGAATAGCAAGAACTTGCACCTCTATCAACCTCGTCCTTCTTATTTTTTTTAATTTGATGATGACCACGAAAACTGTTGAAATACTGAATTCCGTTGGATCGGGTACACATCCTTTTTGGCGATTGCATTAATCATTTTAAGTGCAACATTCACAATGTCTATACGTATTTTCATGTGAAATTTTGAAAAGGGCAAAATTAGGTCATGAACTGATATAAAAGGATTTATTAATTTGCCTCTTTTTTTGGTTAGCTCTTCCGTCCATAATCCGCTTTAATTTCGCCCCATTTTTCTGTCCGCCATTTAAGAATTTGGTTTTCGTAAGTATGTTCATGAAGCCATTGCTCTGCTTCTTTAACAAGTGACCAAATATAGGCCGTCTCTTCGTTTTGAACAAGGGTTGATTTGGCCTTTTTTTGCTGTACCCATTTCATTGCTGTTTGTGAATCGGAGTAAATCGGCTTATTGCTGTTACGCTCTTGTAAATAGCGAAGCCCGTGAACAATGGCCAGAAATTCCCCCATGTTATTTGTACCAACAGGAATCTCTTCATGAGCAAAAAGAACTTCACCTGTTTTTGTATCAACACCTTTATATTCCACAATTCCGGGGTTCCCCCGGCTCCCCACATCAACAGAAATGCTATCCCAAATGACCTCTTCATTTTCTTGATTGCTTGCGTGACGTTCCTGCTTCTTTCCTGTCACGATCTCTTTACCTGAAAAAGCAGCCTTTGCTTCTCCTTCTGTGGCAAACGATTTAAATTTCGCCCCGGGAAAACCTTTTACTTGAGCCTCACACTCGGCCCAGCTTGTATAAATACCCGGCTTGCGCCCTTCCCATACAACATAATATTTTGTTTTTGCCAATCTTGTCACCTCGTTTAGTTGATATGAAACATTTATGCTGTAATCGATCCACGTTAAATAAAGCAAGTTGTACAAAAAATCTCGGATAAAAGAATGCTTCTAAAGAGATAGTAACAATGTTATCTATTTCAGACAATGGAGGGAGGAATCTTCTTGGCAAAACGGAATCAACAAAGAGGAAAAGCTTTAACAAATAACAAGACACCAAAAGAATCAATATTTATGATGAAGTGGCAAGTGAAATGCTTGATAACGGAACCAACAAAGCCAATAAGAAAACTACTTGAGCTACTCTCTCTCCCACATGGATGTACGAATCGCCAAGTCTTTTGGTCACCCTTCCAATGAAGGCGGTGTGAGCGGAAGCGCTTCTTTGATTCCTCAACTTGTACTGGAGTTCCGTCCCCTTTTCCACTAAAAAGAATGGAAGCGAGGATTTTACTTTCCCTTTTGTATAAAATCTAGTAAATTGTCATAGACTATAGAAGCATTTTTACTAAAAAAAGAAGGAAAGGAGTTGCTCATATGGATGTAATTATTAAGCGAAGGCGGTCAGTAAAAGAGGCTGGGGATTTAATTTGCACCAAAAAAAAGAAGCTTTATGCAATTGTTGTTGATGAAGACGAGCGAGGGTTTCCCTATCATCTTATTAGCTTAAAAAACTTTACGGTCATTCAATCCTATGACTGCCTCCCTACCAACAAAGAGCTAGAAGAAGACATTGGCGAGAAAATCACTGGCATTTATGAACATTCAGATTCGCAAATTACCCTCAATTAATCATATTTTAGAATACCCTAATCGCTCACTAAAAATGAAACGCTGCCTTCATGAAAAGAAAGCAGCGTAATTTTGTGGAAAAGGAAGGGCTTACTCCATTTCACTAAAGGTGGCACATGATTTTGTCCATTCCTTGCAGGAGACTGACAAAAGGGTTCTATTGTTTCCCTAAATTCATTTCAAGCCGACGCTGCACATTCAGCAAACGCCATAACAGCCCAAGGGCACAAACAGCTAGTCCTGTTATCAGTCCAATCCAGTAACCATAAGCACCAAGACTCGTGTAATTTGCTAAAATAAAACCTGTAGGTAAGCCGATGACCCAAAAAGAAATGAGCGCCATAACAAAAGGTATGTTTACATCTTTATGACCTCGTAGCACCCCTTGAATAGGCGTTGCGATCGCATCAGATAGCTGAAAGAAAATCGAGTAAATGAGAAACTGTTGAATAAGCCAAGCAACATCTGGATCATTTGTGTAAAGCACAGCTACAGAGCCCCGAAGTGCATAGATGACTAAGCCAGCAAAAACCCCCATAGCGATGGCAAGACCCATTCCAAGATAGCTGTATTGTTTGGCATCCTTAATCCGATGTGCCCCAACCTCATAGCCAACTGTAATCGTTAGTGTAAAAGCAATACTAAGTGGAAGCATATAAAGAAAGGACGCAAAATTAATCGCTGCTTGATGGGCTGCAATTGTCGCTGTATCAAAGCTGCTCATAAGAAGTGTCACCGCAGCAAAAATGCTCGTCTCGAAAAAAATCGTAAAGCCAATTGGCAAGCCTAATCGTAAAATTTCTTTCCATTTCGAAAAAGAAACACGATAAAATGTACCAAATAAATGATAAGTTGCAAATCGTGGAATACGTAGAAGTACATAGATTGTGATAAAGAAAATAAACCAATACGTAATGGCTGTTGCATATCCAGCCCCCACCCCGCCTAAGCGCGGGAACCCAAAAGCACCGAAAATTAATACATAATTAAAAAACACATTCACTGGAAGAGATAAGAGTGTAATGACCATTGACACTCTCGTTTGTCCAAGAGAATCAATAAAGCAGCGTAGAGCTGTATACATAAATAAAGGAACAATCCCAAATGAAAGACCAATTAGATATTCCCTAGCGATTCGCTCCACTTCACCCTCAAGTGACATAAGAGACAAAATCGGATTTAACACAAAAAAACCAACGATTACAATCGCTGCAGAAACGGCTATCGATAAATAGACACCTTGTATTAAAGTGAAAGGAACATCCTCACGCTGTTTTGCACCTATGCTTTGAGCAATCAAAGGTGTTAAGGCAAGAAGGATGCCGCTTAAACCTGTGTAAATTGGGACCCATAAGCTTGAACCAATCGCCACACCAGCTAAATCAAATGAACCCGCTTGACCTGACATCATCGTATCAAAGAAATTCATTGCATACATGCTGAGCTGTGTAATTAAGATAGGTGTCAAAATGACAATAAAAAGCCGCAGCTTCTCAGCTATCGTCTTTGTCGGTTGCATGGCGATACTCTCCCTCTTTATAACATTAACCCTCTCTATTAAGCCTTATCGATTATATCATGTTTTCTTCTTAGAAATGCAAATCGGCCTCGTTTTTTCTACAAGCTTACATAATCTTGAAATAGCCCAATCGTCCAAACAAAAAAGCCCAAAAAAATCAGGCTTTAGCTATACGTTCAATATATACCTTTCCAGCTGGATGCTTCTCTAAGAACAAAGACATCTCCTCTTTCGTCAATGGTTTTGACACAAAGTACCCTTGAATTTCATCACAATCTCGTTCCTGTAAATACCGAAACTGTTCTTCTGTTTCCACCGCTTCTGCAATGACTCGCATTCTTAATGCATGAGCAAGATAGATGGTAGCATTTACAATTGCTTCAAACTGGTCATCTTTCTTTAACTCACGAATAAAGGTACGGTCAATTTTCAAGACATCCACAGGAAAGTTTTTCAAATATGCGAGTGATGAATATCCAGTGCCAAAATCATCAACGGATATCTTCACCCCTAGCATTTTTAAATCCTCTAATATGGAGATAACGAGCTTAGAGTCATGCATACTTACGCTTTCAGTGATTTCTATGTCTAGCAAATGGGGAGATAGATCTACCTCCTTTAAAACATTTGAAATTTTTTCAACCAAGTCATGCTGTAAAAATTGTTTGGCTGATAAATTCACACCTATTTTCAAATCAGAAAAACCTTGGTTCACCCATTCCTTGCAAGTGGCACATGCCGTTTTAAGCACCCAATCGCCAATGTCAGTAATCATATTCGTCTCTTCAGCAAGTTCGAGAAATACGTCTGGGGATACAATTCCAAGCTTAGGATGATTCCAGCGTATAAGTGCCTCAGCACCTAAAATCTTCCCAGTTTTCAGCTCGATTTGTGGCTGATAATACAATTCAAATTCCTTATAATCAAGAGCTTTATTTAAATAGCTTTCTAGCTCAAACCGCTTCATTGTACCTTCATTCATTGTAAAATGGTAATAAACCGCTTGACTTTTCCCTTGTTTTTTCGCCACATACATCGCTGTATCGGCATTGCGAATCATCTCTTCAAGCGTCTCTCCATCTGAAGGACAACTAGCAATGCCAACACTTGCTTTAAGAAAGATTTCATATCCATTTATTACGTAAGGAGTTTTAAAGATCTCTTTTAATCGCCCAAGATTTTTTTCAATCACTTCTTGTTCAGTGACCCATGGAAGAAAAATTAAAAATTCATCGCCACCCATTCGACAAACAAAATAATCGGAAAATACTTCTTTAAGATCTGCACTAACTTGTTTTAAAAGTTTGTCGCCCATCGAATGACCAAGACTGTCGTTAATATATTTAAAATCATCTAAATCAAAATAGATAAGCGAATACCCAGTCTGTAGAAGGTTTTTCATTTTATGCAAGTAGCTTTCTAAAAAATAACGGTTATACAATCCTGTTAACGTGTCTCGAATCGTAAGAGCCCTTAATTCCAGGGTGTAGTTTAGGAATTTAGCCATCGTCATCAGAAGAAGAGAATGAGAAGAATGTAATGGTTTATCCCCAGCAAACTCAACAGTTAAAGTACCAAATAATTCTTTTCCAGTTCCATATAACGGTTTACAAACATGACGTTGTCCATTGTTAATAATTTCAAGGCTGCGTTCTTCAAGCTCCTCCCGACCGTCCCAAGCTAACAAACGATCCAAATTTTTATTTTCAACCAATTCTGCTGTAGAGGAGTATTCAATAAGGTTTGATTGATGAATACCATAAAGAAAATGAAAAACACTTCCATCTCGTTCTGATATATAAATTTTCTTTGCTTCAAGTGTTTCATAAAGCAGTGTTAAGATATCGTGGGCTACATTGCGAAACGTCATTATATCCATACGTAAACTCTCACCTTTATTCAGAGAAGCTTCCCTTTTATATAAAGCAATAAATATAACTTTTGAATTTTATCGTTTATGTGGGAGGAATGTCGTTCATGTGGTATATTTTAAAAGTTATGAGGTCATTGAATCAAACGATAAATATTATGAAGGTTCTTAATCAAATCAAGCTTATTATACATGATTCAACGTATTTTCACAAAATCTTCTTAAATTGACTTATTTTTACGAATATTAACTTGTTTAAAGTTAGATTTATTTTTAAAATGAACGTCTATCTTCGTCCCCTTTTTGTTTTTCTAAAAGACAAGCAACGTGGCTATGATTTAATCCAAGTAAAAGCGTTTTCATCTTCTTCCAACCTTTAGTACAATAACAGTAGATCGGAAGAGGAGGGATTTAGGTGAACGAATCGTTTCAAGCTTTTGTCGTGAATAAAGAAGGAGACAATTTTACAAGAGAAATCCTAAAGCAAACCATTAATGACTTGCCTGAAGGAAATGTTACTTTTAAGGTCGCCTATTCTAGTGTTAATTTTAAAGATGGCCTTGCAAGCATTCCAAACGGAAATATTGTCAAACAATATCCCTTTATACCAGGGATTGATGCAGCGGGTATTGTAGTCAATTCTAGTGATCCACGCTTTCAAGAAGGAGACCAAGTGTTAGTGACAGGCTATGATTTTGGCGTCAGTCATAAAGGGGGGTACAGTGAGTACGCACGTGTTCCTGGAGATTGGCTCGTACCACTACCTGAGGGATTATCCTTGAAAGAAGCGATGACTGTTGGAACTGCAGGCTTTACGGCTGCCCTTTCCGTGCAAAGATTGGAAGAGAACGGTCTCACACCAGAGAAGGGTCCCGTACTGGTAACAGGCGCTACAGGTGGCGTTGGTAGTATGGCCATTTCTATGCTTTCTAAGCGCGGCTATGAGATTATCGCAAGTACTGGAAAAGAATCAGAACATGAGTATTTGCTCTCTTTAGGTGCAACGTCGATTATCCCCCGGCAAGAGCTAACACCTGAAAAAATCCCCCCTCTTGGCAAACAACAATGGGCTGCTGCAGTCGATCCAGTTGGTGGTGAAACATTAGCGTTCGTACTTAGTGGCATTTTGTATGGAGGCTCTGTTGCAGTAAGCGGATTAACTGGGGGGACTAAGGTTCCTACGACCGTATTCCCATTCATTCTTCGGGGAGTGAATCTACTTGGTATTGATTCCGTGTACTGTCCAATGGATGTGCGCAAACTTTTATGGGAACGTATGGCAACGGATCTACGCCCTGAATCAGCATTAGAACACAGCAGCCGAGAAATTCAATTAGATGAGCTACCTCAGCAGCTGGACGAGATTTTAAAAGGCGGAGCAAAAGGAAGATCGGTTGTTAAATTACCATAATGATGCTTAACTAAACAAAGGACGATGGGTGATCAAGCTCATCGTCCTTACTCTATCAGCGATACTTTCATTTCGAATTAGGCCTTTACAACACATCCTGTCCCCCTTTGGTTGGACGTCGAGACCAAAAGCTCGCAAGAAATGGCCCTGAAATATTATGCCATACGGAGAAAATCGCACTTGGTAATGCTGCTATTGGTGAAAAGTGTGCCATTGCTAATGAAGCGCCAAGCCCAGAATTTTGCATTCCAACTTCAATTGATATGGCTCTTCTTTTCGATTCATCTAATCCAACAGCTTTTGCAATGAGATAGCCCATTAACAGACCAAGTAGATTGTGTAGCATGACAGCTGCAAATAATATTAATCCTGATGAAGCAAGGTTCTCCTGGTTTACTCCAACAACTGCAGCAACTATGGCTATAATTGCAACAATTGAAACTAGCGGAAGCGCTTCAGTCGTCTTTTCAACTGTTTTTGGTAATAGTTTTCGAATGAAAATGCCTAAAGCTATTGGAATAATGATTACTTGTACAATTGACATAAACATTGTAGCTGGATCTACTGGAAGCCACTGTCCCGCAAGAATTAACAAAATTAAAGGAGTCATAATTGGTGCAAGTAACGTTGAAATCGACGTCATCGCAACGGATAATGGCAAATTACCTTTTGCTAAATACACCATCACATTGGAAGCTGTCCCTCCAGGACATGCTCCAACCAGTACTAGACCTGCAGCTAGTTCTGGAGGTAAATCAAAAAGAATAGCAAGTCCAAACGCACCAAGTGGCATAACTACATATTGAGCTGCAACGCCAACGATTACTGGTATCGGTTTTTTCGCCACAAGCACAAAATCTTGTAGTCGTAAGGTAAGCCCCATTCCAAACATAATAATCCCTAGTAAAATCATTATGTAGGGAGCTATCCAAACAAACATATCTGGCTGATAAAATGCAATGATGCTTATGAAAACAACAATAATAGCAAAGTACTTGCTAGCAAACTGACTAAATGATTGAATGATTGCCAAACTTTCCATCCCCTAACGATAAATGTAATTGTTGCAATATTATTATCATTCTAGAGACTGTTGGTAAGAAAATCAATCATTTCTTGTAAGTCTTATCTTTTACAATCATGCTCTATAAATGGCTCTCCCCATTTCAAATTGAAAATCATGGAACAGAGCATCGACCTTTATCTGTTACTGGACAAAGCGCTTGAAGGGACGAGTGATCCTGAAGGTGTTGTACAAGAAGTTCTTGAAAACCAATATAAAATTGAGGCATTAATGGGGGAATTAGGGGTCGTAGGAAAGCTCCAGAAACAGTGCTTCATTCTCGACAATCCAGCGCTGATTCACGAATAATCTTCTCTTAAAAATGCTATTAAATCTTCATCATACCCATATAGAAAAATAACTAAAAAAAACAAACTCGTAGTATGAGCTTGTTAAAGAAAAGTGAGGATCTTACTAGGTGACCAAGTAAATGTTATTCAGACAGACCTTACAAATTTGCTTTCTCTCCATCTCGGTAGAGTAACGCTGACGAATTTATCTATAGTTATTGGGCTGCTTTTTCAGCGTTCACTAAACCGTTTCCGTAATAATTAGAATCTCCTAAATAGGTTGCAGTTGAATTTATTCGCTGACGGATTTGCGTATTTGATAAATCTGGGTGCTTGTTTTTTATTAGGGCAGCAACACCAGCAACATGTGGAGAAGCCATAGAAGTTCCACTTAACGTCGCATAGCCATTTAGTAAGTAGGTACTATGAATATTAACGCCTGGTGCCATAATTTCTAGTTCTTCACCATAGCTTGAAAAACTTGCACGGTTACTATCGGAATCTACTGCACCAACTGCCATCACAGTAGAGTATCTTGCAGGGAAGCCCATATTATTTGTTCCACCTGACTCACCTGAATTGCCTGCTGCTGCTACAAGTAAAATCCCACTATTGTACGCGCTCTCTGCAGCTTCTTGCAGCGTATCAGAACCGGACGTCCCTCCTAAGCTCATGTTTATAATATCCATATCATTTGAAATTGACCAATCAATTCCCCTGGCAATAGAAGAGAGCGTCCCACTCCCAATAGCATTGAGCACTTTTACTGCATACAGTTCTGCCGCAGGTGCCACACCCAACACTCCAATTGAATTATCAAGCGCTGCAATTGTCCCTGCTACGTGTGTGCCATGTCCGTTATAATCAGTGTAATTTCTTTCTGTTAAGACAAAGCTTGCTCCTCCTCTAATTGATAAATCTGGATGAGGGGCAATACCTGTATCTAAGACTGCAACCTTTACTCCTTGACCAAAAAAGCCTTCGTTATGCACCTCAGGAGCGTAAATAAAAGGAATGCCCCAAGGTACTGTTTGAGATAATAGCTCTACCTCTTCATTTTTTTCGATAAATTCAATGTTCGGGTTTCTCTCAAGACCTTCCACTGCATTTTTCGGTAACTCTACGAAAAGGACTGGGAAATTATCAAATTCATGCTGGACTTCACCTTCGAACTTTTGAGCATCCCCTTTGTTTTTAAACCCTATTAAGTATTCACCCTTCTCAGCACCACCAGCTGCTGCCGTTCCGACCATAAGAAGAAAGACGATAATAAATGACACCATCACCTTAAAACTATGTCTCATCTTCGAACCTCCTCTTTCTTTGAGTAAGATTAGATAAGCCCTTACAGCAAATCTAGCAGGACCGCTTAAAAGACGTATTTCTTATTAAAAAGGAAATCTTTTTGCAAGACACAAACATCCTCAATGTTTTAAAGTAGGCTATATACTTCGATAAACATATTTATCTATTCATTAATTTTAAAAAAAGAGAGCTATCTCATTCGATAGCTCTAAGGAAAAGGACAATAATGTGGGTAAAATTAAGTGAATGATGAAGATTAAAATTTAAGCTGGTTCATACGGTAAATCTAAATAATTATTAATCCAAGTTAATTATAAGTACTCATTTGGAGATCCATGATGCTCATAAGGTAATACTTGTAAAAAACTATCAGTTAACAATGATGAAGCATTAACGTCTGCCAATATTAATCCTCCAACCACCACAAGACCTAAAACTAGTAATTTTTTCATCTGAATCCTCCTTTTGATTACTTTACTTAATAGCATTATGACAAAAGTAATTTATCTTTGCTTTTTGCAATATTAGAGCAAATTGTTATAAAAGATTAAGATTTCTTAGAATATTGACTTTTTATATGATGTTAGATAAACATATTTATATAGGGGGAATTTTATAAATGAACTACTTTATTGGCAATAAACTTCGTGACCTTAGGGAGTACTATAACATTTCTCAAAGAAAATTAGCTGAAAATATTTGTACCCAACCTTTAATATCACAAATCGAAAATGGGACTTCAGAGCCAACAGCAAGAATTCTTTTTGAACTCTCACAAAAGCTGAGTGTAGATATTAACTATTTTTTTAATGAAGAAGAATTTCCAAAAGAAAGTCACGTAAAAGAAGTTAAAAAATCAATTATAGATTATGTACGTACTCAAAATTATCAAGCTGCACTTCGCGTCATTAAACGTGAAAAAAAGCACCCTTTATTTCGGTCCACTCAAAACCTTAAGTTTTTAATTTGGAATGAGGGAATCTGTTATTACTATTTAGAAAATGACTTTACCAAAGCTATTTCTCATTTGAATGAAGCTTTAACTACAGGAATCCAATCTCAAACAATCTCAGAAATAGACATTGAAATAAAGATAAGTATGGCAATTCTCTATAGTGAAGAACTTTATTTTCACGAAGCGCTTTCCGTATACGATAATATTCACAACATTTTAAAAAGTATACCGAACCAACCTAATTATCGACTTCTTGTTCGTTTTTATTATAATTATGCCAAAATGCTCCAAATACATCACAATTATAAAAAATCTTTAGAAGCATGCGAGGAAGGAATTATACAATGTAAAGTAAACGAAAGTATGTACTTACTTGGTCAACTATATTATCAAAAAGGTGCAAATCATTATCTTATATCTGATCATCAACTTTTTAAAACTTATTTCAAAAAAGCTATCTTTATATTTAATGAGCTTGGTTTAACTTCTAAACGTTTGTACTGCCAATCACTTCTCGAAAAGTTTGAAGCTGGCACCCTTCAAAAGGAAGAATTTTTTGAGCGTCATTAAAAAAGACCTAACATCCTCAGAATACTACTTTATCTGAGGATATTAGGTTTTTACTGTTCGTTTTTCATTTATTCATTCTTTGATGGTTGCTCTGTCTCAACCTCTTCTTCTTGTACTTCATACCAATCATCGAGCACTTTGGCATCTAGAACTTTCGAATTGATAAAAGCAACTTGCTTTTCAAGAAAGTCTGACGTCCAATCAACATCTAAATCTGTGGCGATGGAGACAACGGTTAACAGTTCTTGCCAAGCAACATAACGTTTGTACCAGAAAAATTGTGGCTGCTCTGTCATATATGGATACAAGTCATCAAATTCCGTATGCTTACAGTCAATGGTTCGTTCAAACTGACTTTTCGCGACGTGGAGTTTTTCTTTAAAATACGCTTCCATTGAGTTGTTACTTGTCATCTCATTCTCCCTCCTATTGACATGCTCATGCTGGCAAATTTGTATTCTCTTATCATAGCACGAATCGCTTAATTTCTGAATCCTTTCACTTCGAGAAAGTTTTGTCAATTTTTCACCAACGAAAGTGGTTTTATTATTAAACACTCTTACCTAGGCTGCCTTTTTCGAGTTTTTATAAAAAACATCGAATTTATAAGAATCGTTTCCTCTCATCAGGCGTTAGTAAGCGGCACGCTTCTTTTTTGCCAAAAAAACGATAGCGATTAGTAGCCACAAATTTGTAGACGATATCTCTTAACGGGCGGGGAATGCTCTTGAATATCTTAAGCCACTTCCATGAGCCATTTAGTTTCGCAGCAATCTTCAAGGCTGCATCTGAATACATATAGACATTTTCTCCATCAATCAAAATGACTGAGTCTACCCCATCTTTTATTGAATATTGATGTCTTAATTCCATCCCAGCGTCAGACTGTAAAGAGGCAAATTGGAAGCACTGTTTGGTATCATGCTTTAAAATGAATTGCACCCAATAGTCACAAAAATTGCATCCCCCATCAAATAAAACAATGCCCTTTTGTTTTGATTCCATGGCAAGCCCTCCTTTACTGACACATTTCCATTATACACATCATTTTCATCCCCTAAAAATAGTTAGATCGCCCATTATCCATTTATCAAAATCGACATCTGGTCTACAAGTGCACATTCACACATGTTAAAAAGCAAAATGTTTTTAACATGTTTCAAAGGGGTATATACATATTAAAGGATGCAAGGAGCCATATACTTGTTATTTTCTCGTTATGGCATAAGCATCATTTAAACACCCCTTTCCCCCATCTTGAGAGGCACCCGCTTGGGTGTCTCTCATTTTGTATGGAGACTGATTGCTCATACTACACCTTATCTCCACTCTTTTCCACAAATATCACTCTTCTGACCCTAAGACTTATGAAACGGGTGAGATTCACCACGTATGGCTTTTAAGTGGTACAATTTTCATCAACTATGTGTATCATCTCCTATTTTTCAATCATAAAGCTAAAATTCTCACATGAAATTACACAGAAGTTATGCAATCTGAACCTTTTCCCATCGCTTTTCTCTTGTTAAAATAGCAAACAGTCAAACAATCTATAAAGTTGGTGAATGTATGTTTTCAAATGCAGAGCTTGGAATCGATTTAGGAACCGCAAATCTTCTTGTATATAGTAAAGATAAAGGAATTATTTTAAATGAGCCTTCAGTCGTAGCATTGAATGTAGAAACGAAAGACGTTCTGGCCGTTGGGACTGAAGCAAAGAGCATGGTAGGTAAAACGCCAGGAAATATTGTTGCCGTTCGTCCCTTAAAGGATGGAGTTATCGCAGATTTTGATGTGACGACCGCCATGTTAAAGCATGTCATGAAAAAAGCTAGTAAAAAATTAGGCCTGTCTCTCAGAAAGCCAAGTGTTGTCGTATGTGCCCCTTCCGGCTCAACATCCGTAGAGCGACGAGCCATTTTAGATGCCATTCGCAGCTGTGGTGCTAAAAATGTAGAGATCATTGAAGAGCCTGTTGCTGCTGCAATTGGAGCGGACTTGCCTGTTGATGAACCTGTTGCAAATGTGGTGGTTGATATTGGTGGTGGTACGACCGAAGTTGCCATTATCTCATTCGGAGGTGTTGTTTCAAGTAATTCCGTTCGCATTGGTGGAGATAAGCTTGATGAAGACATTATTCAATACGTTCGAAAAGCCTACAACGTCCTGATTGGTGAGCGAACAGCCGAGCAAATAAAAATTGACATCGGCTATGCACCCGTTGAACATCAAGAACTGACAATGGATGTACGTGGACGTGATCTCGTAACAGGATTGCCGAAAACAATTGTGCTCCGCTCAACTGAAATTCAGCATGCAATGAATGAATCACTTCTTCAAGTATTAGAAGCGGTTCGTGCAACTTTAGAGGATTGTCCTCCAGAGCTAAGTGGTGATATTGTTGACCGTGGTGTGATTTTAACAGGAGGGGGTTCCCTTCTTAATGGCATGCAGGATTGGTTAAGTGACGAAATTGTTGTTCCCGTTCATCTTGCCCCAAACCCGCTTGAATCTGTGGCAATTGGTACAGGTCGTTCCCTTAAAATGATCGCCAAACTTCAAAAGGCATCTGTGTAATTTAAGTGAGGCTGGGACATAACGAACGTGTTTGATTGAACATGCGAACAATGCACAACCTTAGCAGAGGAAATAGACGTAGACTCCTGCGGAAAGCGACGTCTATTTCCGAAGCGGTTGCTATGCAGCAACGATCAGGAAGTTTGGAATTTTTTTTATCAATAAAAACTCTTTTGTCCGAACTTTTGCTATATCCACTATTACTCCTTCTTACTTCTCCTTCGACTAAAATAGTACTCTACTAAATCTAATTCTTTGTTCAGTAAACGCTCCATTTCTTGAATCAGCAATCGTAGCGACGGGATCTGCTTCGGACCAACGAACAATAATATCCTCCCACCCGACTAAAGTTGACTGGAGAATGAGGAAATAAGTCAAAATGGGCTTTTCTTCAATTTTGCTTCGTGTGCGACAGCTTTCGTAACTTCATCGTTGACTACCATCCCACATAATTTTTAAATCATTCCCCTTTGAAAAAAAAAACACCGAAACATGAAACGTTTTCCTTATATCAATCGTATTAATAATAGGAATAGAATAAAGGAGGCATTCCCCATGCTTGTTGTGAACACTGAAACAATCCCAGGATTAAAAATCACTCGAACTTTAGGCGTTGTAAAAGGCAACCGCGTTCAAGCCAAGCATATCGGAAAGGATATTATTGGCGGGCTTCGAAATTTGGTCGGTGGACGGATGAAAGAATACGAGGAAATGTTCGTAGAATCACGAACAGCAGCTGAAAAGGATATGATTCATGAGGCAGAAAAATTGAACGCAAATGCCATTATTAATATTCGTTACTCAACAAGCTCAATTACAGAAGGCGCTTCTGAAGTACTCGTCTATGGGACGGCTGTCCAAGTAGAACCATACGAGTAACCATCGAATCTCACAAGCATTCATGAGTAATTCAATGTTTAAAATATGTCATTTTACGAAAACAAAACGACAAGCACTAAAATAAAGAAAAAATGAAGCTTGCCCAGCCAAATGTGTAGAAAAAAGAAAAAGCATCCTCATTCAATCACGCTTTTTCTTCGTTTTTGTCAACTCCCAAATCTCTTTTAATACCGGCATTTCTTCCATCTCTTCTTCTGAAACCTCTGACCAAACAATGCCTTTAGGCTTCTCATACTCTCCCTCTGTTTTGAGAAGGCCTTTTTCAGTTGCAATCCAATCAACCGTGACATCGTAAGCGTCTCTCGGTAGCTCTTCCTCTACAAGCTGCCTACTATGTACCGTTGTTACCACAGGCACTGGGCGATTCCCTAGCTCGCTAATAATCGCATATTCTCGGTCCGCATACCCTTCTCCTTTTCCAAGACGACGTCCTTTTTTATCAACAGCAACAGATCCCATTACAATCAGATCGATTTCTGGCATCTCTACAAGAGCAATTTCTTTTCCATATGCCTTCATATGCGTTAAGCTTGCTGCCTTTCGTTCTTCCCCACTTGGGACCCATTCTGGCTTTATTTTAATAAATCCTGCTTTTAAACGTGGTGTTGGCACAAGCAACGTCTTCCCATCAAGCAGCACTTGCATGCGAAGTGGGAGCTGGGGAGCATCTGGGTTTACTTTTACGACAGATGCTTCTTTGTATGCATCCAACGTTATAATATGCTTCACCGCTTGCTCCGCACCTTTGAAATTAGGGATTCGCCCTTTGAGAGGGAAGGGAAATCTCCCTACTTTGTTTTCAGTCATATCTGCCCATACAGATTCTCGAATGATTCCCTTATCTCTCACTAGTCTTCACCTCTTTACAAATATACCTTATTTCTATCATATCACCACATATTCATTTTCTTACCCTCTTCATTCATAATTGGTAACACACTCATTTATAAAATCGGTCGATAACCATTTATCGCCGCTACTAACGCTTTAACCGTTTCTACACTTTTATTTGATAGAATCTCCTTTTGTACGAACGGTTCGCTTTTTAAATGAATTTCGGTCTCACCCGTTTCTGTTTCACGAATAAGAATAGCGATGCGTTCCCCCCATGTTTTCCAGCTAGCTTTTGTTTTCGCCAGCACTTCACCCGTATGTTCATTACTCATAACGACGATCGCATCGACCTTTTGCAAAGCTTGTTTTGTCGCTACGAGGGCTTCTTTTGCATTCAGGTCGAGCGTCAAAACTGCTTCTCCCACTTCGGTTGTCAAACCTCGTCTAATTAAATATTTTTCATAGGTCCACATAATGAGAAACGTCATGAAAAGACCGAACACGGCTCCAAAAAAGATGCCGCTTGTATAGTTAGTAGTAACCAATCCTTTGACTAGCCCAAAAGGAAAGGCTGTTGTCATAAATAGTAAAAAAGGAAGCATCATCGTTTGTTCAACTCCTACTTTTTAATAAAGTTTGCACGTATCACAGCTGACGAAATGGCAGGATTAAGGTTTGCTTCAATCTCGTTATTTATTATTACGAACGTTCCCACAAATGCGTTTCAAAATTTGAGCATAAAATTTTAAAACCTTAAACATTAATCATAACTTTAGAACGATGACTATAAATGGACAACAATGCTCGAAATCTATCGCTGATTCAAATTTCACAACTTTACAATTTAAAAAAACTTTTATCATCCTTGACAGACTTGCACCAACTTATCATGTATAAAAAAGATAGTAATTCCCTTTTTTTCCTTTGTTAAAAGGATTCCTCTGATACATAGAGAATATTTTCTTCAGCTGTTCTAAAATTTTGGCATAAAAAGGAGGTTTCTGTGAGAAATGCTGTTTCTTGACGCACAGCAGTCATGAGTTGTTCGATTTTTCCACATGGAATGGAAGCCTTACGTAAAAAAAAGGAGTGATTGAAAGCAATGAAGTATGCATATCTACATAAGGTTGTCTTGTTTTCTCTTATTTTCCTACTCTCGTTTTCAGGGTTTACTTCAGCGGCTGCTAATACAACAAGTGGACCACCTGAGCTTGCTCCATTGTATGGAGAAATTGATACGTCAAATTTTCTTGAAAAAACCGTAATTGTTGAGCTAAAAGAAGAATCATTAATTGAAGCTAAGCACAGAGGAAAAAATCAAACGAAAGAAAAACTCAAACAGGAAAGAAGGCAAGTAATTGAAAACGTTCAAGCCTTGACTACTACCAGTGAGGTTGGTCAGGAGTATGACTATGTTTTCTCTGGATTTTCTGTTGCCCTCCCTGCGAATGAAATTCCTAGCTTACTCACAGTTGAAGGGGTTAAGGCCGTCTACCCTGACGTTACGTATCAAACCACTGCTGTTGATGAAGGAAAACTAATTGAAGCGGATGCTTTCAATCCAAATATGCTCGAAAGTGCTTCTTTCATCGGTTCTAATACAGCATGGGAGGCAGGATTTACTGGCCGTGGCGTGACCGTAGCTATTATCGACACAGGTGTTGACTATACACACCCAGATCTTCGCCATGCTTTTGGCGACTACAAAGGATGGGATTTTGTCGATAATGATAACGACCCTCAGGAAACGCCTGTTGGTGATCCTCGAGGTCGACAAACCAATCATGGTACCCATGTTGCCGGTACGGTAGCAGCAAACGGATTAATTAAAGGCGTCGCACCTGAGGCGAACCTCCTTGCATATCGTGTCCTTGGCCCTGGCGGAAGCGGGACAACAGCTAATGTCGTAGCAGGAATTGAGCGTGCAGTTCAAGATGGTGCTGATATTATGAATCTATCACTAGGAAACTCATTAAATAACCCCGATTTTGCTACGAGTATTGCCCTAGATTGGGCGATGGCGGAAGGAGTTGTTGCCGTTACGTCTAACGGCAATAGCGGGCCGAACAACTGGACGGTGGGCTCCCCAGGAACATCTCGTAGTGCCATCTCTGTTGGTGCAACCCAACTTCCTTTTGATGTATATCATGCAAGTATTTTTACTTCAGAAGGCGTAAATTATCCGAGCGCAGAAGTAATGGGGTACAGTTCAGCTGATGATTTACTTGCCTTAAGCGGCAATGAGTACGACATTGTCTATACAGGACTCGGTTACCCGGAAGATTTTGAAGGAATTGATTTTGAAGGAAAAATCGCCCTTATCCAGCGTGGGGAAATTCCATTTACAGAAAAAGCGATTAATGCAGCCAAAGCTGGGGCAGTCGGTGTTATTCTTTTTAACAATGTTGCTGGTGTCCAGCCAACAATTCCTGGCATGAAACTCCCAACGGTAATGCTGACACGTGAAGACGGAGAGAAAATGTTAGCCGAGCTAGAAGCAGGTAATAACACAGTGACATTCACCTTTAGCTTTGCTCAACGGGTTGGGGAAACGGTTGCAAACTTTTCATCTCGTGGACCTGTTATGGGAACATGGATGATAAAACCTGACGTGGTTGCACCAGGTGTAAACATTACAAGCACGGTTCCAACCCACCAATCAGAAGAACCTCACGGATATGCTGCCCTTCAAGGGACAAGTATGGCCTCCCCTCATGTAGCTGGAGCTGCCGCTCTTCTACTTGAAGCGCATCCACGTTGGGGTGTGGATGAGGTGAAGGCGGCTTTGATGAATACGTCTGAGACGCTAACAAGCCCAAATGGTGAGCGCTATGCTCATAACACGCAAGGTTCTGGAAGTATTCGGGTTCCAGAAGCAATCAATACAAAAACGCTCATAACACCTGGCAGCCATTCTTTCGGAACGTTCACAAAGAAACACGGACGTCAAACCGAACGACAATACTTTACGATTCGTAACCTTTCAAATGAACGGAAAGCGTACTCGTTTGATGTAACGTTTGTTGGAAACCCAGAAGGTATTAAAGTCAATACAAGCAATAATCTTCGCGTTCAACCGAATCGTACACAAAAAGTAAACTTTAATGTTCAAGTTGACACAAGCAAGGTAGAACCAGGTTATTATGAAGGCACCATAACTATCGGCGATGGCATAGAAACGATTGAAGTGCCCACCATTCTATTTGTTTCTGAACCAGATTATCCTCGCATAACTAGCTTTGGATTTGATGTCAATAATCAGGATAGGACATTTACCGGTAGCGCATACCTACCAAATGGAGCCGAACGATTTGGTTTATGGATTTATTCCGTTGAAACATTTGAATTTGTAGGTGAGGCTGCTGTTACAAAAAATACACCTCAAGGCTTTTATGATTTCACGTGGGACCTAACATTGAATGGTAAACCTCTGGCATCTGGCCAATACCACGTTTTTGCCTATGCCACAAAGGCTGGTCAACTAGATTATCTGTACGGAGGGGAACTGACTGTTGGTGAATAGTAAATATCCGCCGGTAGAACCGGCGGGTTTAATTTCGCCCTATAAGGGCACTTTACCGACAACCCCCTAAAGGGGACTCGAAATTGACCGTCAACCGTTCACTTCTATTACTTATCTTTAAATGGATCGACGTACTCTCTCTTCGTCATTTGGTCGCGTAATCGATCCTCCGCTTCCTGATTACGTATATAATTCTCTATCGTTTTTTGATTCAATCCTACAGTACTCACATAATATCCTTTTGCCCAAAACGTACGATTCCCATGGTTATACTTTAAATTGGCATGCCGGTCGTGGATCATTAACGAACTTTTTCCTTTTAAATAGCCCATAAAATGTGACACAGACAATTTAGGTGGGATTTTCACTAACATATGAATATGATCCTTCATCGCATGTGCTTCAATGATTTCGACATCTTTCATTTCACATAACCTTCTGAGAATAGCACCTATATCTTTTCTCAGTTTTCCATAAATGACTTTTCTTCTGTACTTTGGTATGAATACGATGTGATACTTACAATTCCATCTTGTGTGTGATAAACTATTGTCACTCGACATGAGTAGATCTCCTTTCGTTTTTTAGAAGTTGGTTTGACGGCCATCTTCTATTATAACGATTGGAGATTTTTTCTGTCACTTTACCACTCTAGAAGTTTTATTTTCACACGTGTAGAACACGTGGTTTTAAACCCATATAATCAAAAGTCTGGCTCAAATACTCTGAGCCAGACTTTTCCCTTTTTGTAAAACTAAATAGGATGGGATCCTCCTACCGCTTTCCTCAATTATTGTTGGGCATCTTTTTTCAAGAAGCCTAACATAAGAGCCGTAATGATTGCACCAATTAATATGGCTAGGATATAAAGCCAGGCACTTCCGTAAACAATTGGAATGACGAAGAGTCCGCCATGAGGTGCAGGTAAGCCAACATTAAACAGTGCCGTTAGTCCGCCAGCTACAGCAGAACCGACAATAATGGACGGAATGACACGACCAGGATCAGCGGCAGCAAACGGAATGGCACCTTCTGTAATGAAAGAAAGCCCGAGAACATAGTTCGTCTTCCCAGCGTCTTGTTCCTGCTTCGTAAATTTCTTTTTAAAGAACGTCGTCGCAAGGGCAATCCCAAGCGGTGGAACCATCCCGCCTGCCATAACAGCAGCATGAGGACCATAGTTTCCAGCATCGATCATAGCGATTCCAAACGTAAAAGCCGCTTTATTAATCGGACCACCCATATCTACCGCCATCATACCACCAAGGATAATTCCAAGAATCAGCATATTCGTTGTCCCCATACCGCCAAGCCAATTCTCAAGTCCAGTATTAAAGGTTGATAACGGGCCAACAAGCCATAGCATAATCATACCTGTCGCAAAAATATTAAGCACAGGGTAAAACAAAATCGTTTTGATTCCATCTAACGTTTGTGGTAAATTCTCAAGCAGTTTTTTTACACCAAGAGCCAGATAACCTGCTAAAAAGCCTGCGATTAAGCCACCAAGAAAGCCCGCTTCACCTGTTGCAGCAATTAAACCACCAATCATCCCTGCAGCAAAGCCTGGTCGATCAGCAATACTCATAGCAATAAAGGCTGCAAGAACAGGTATCATTAACCCGAATGCATTCCCTCCACCGATCTCCATGAGCATCGCCGCAAAGGCATTATAATCTGGAGAGTCTGGATTCGCCGATTCAATTCCAAACATAAAGGAAATCGCGATTAAAATACCGCCCCCGACAACGAAAGGAAGCATGTTTGAGACACCATTCATCAAATGCTTATAAAAGCCAACCCGAGGTTTCTCTGTTCTCTCCGATTCAATACTTCCGTTTCCCTTACCTTGCCCAGCTTTATAAATCGAGACCTCTCCAGACAACGCTTGCTCAATAAGCTCTTTTGGTCGACGAATCCCGTCTGTCACACCAACTTGAAGCACCTTTTTACCCGCGAAACGATCCATCTCGATTTTCGTATCGGCGGCAACAATAATTGCATCCGCTTCTTCAATTTCTTGAGCTGTTAAACGGTTTTTCACACCACCTGATCCGTTGGTTTCAACCTTAATTGATACACCTAGCTCTTTTGCTTTCTCCTTTAAAGCATCTGCAGCCATATACGTATGGGCAATTCCTGTTGGACAGCCTGTAACAGCTAACACTTTTCCGCTTGAAGCAGTAACCGTTGTCTCTTCTTCGTTATCTTCCTGTTGCTCTGCTTCTTTGTGATCGATGGCAGCCAAAATTTCTTCCAAAGAAGTAGCTTCCAGCAATGTTTTGCGAAACGCTTCATCCATCAAAAAAGTGGATAGACGTGAAAGTGTTTCTAAATGCTCATTGTTCGCCCCTTCGCTTGCAGCAATCATGAAAAACAAGTGGCTCGGTCGCCCGTCAAGAGATTCGTAATCAATCCCCTCTTTTGAGCGTCCAAAGGCAATTGCTGGTGTTTTTACAGCTGCTGTCTTAGCGTGAGGGATCGCAATCCCTTCCCCTACTCCCGTTGTACTTTGGGCTTCCCTTGCTAAAATGGCCTCTTTGTATTGATGACGATCGTTTAATCTACCGGCTTCGTCTAGCTTCAGAACCAATTCATCAATGACATCTTCCTTTGACGCTGCGCGTAAATCAAGAATCATTGTATCCTTCTTTAATAACTCAGAAATTTTCATTTTCCTCACCCTTCCCCTAGCATCGTTATTTTCGTTTGACCTAGTAGACTCTCGATTTTTGACCTCGTACAAAATCCATCAGAAAAGGCTGTAGCACTTCCAGCTGCAATAGCGTATTGAAAAGCTTCGGGAACAGAAAGCGCTGCAAGTCTAGCAGCGATATAGCCTGCTACGGTTGAGTCTCCTGCACCCACAGAGTTTCGCACCGTTCCTTTTGGTACATTTGCAACATAAAGACCGTCCTTTGTCCCAAATAATGACCCGTCTCCTGCAAAGGATACGAGAACATTTTCAACACCTAATGCTAAAAGCTCTTTCACATGAGGAACTGCTTCTTCTATGCTTGCAATCGACTTACCTACTAATTCTTCAAGCTCATGGTGATTTGGCTTGATGAACGTTGGCTTCGCATGAATGGCTTTCTTTAACGCTTCTCCACTCGTATCTACAACAACCTGAGCTCCCTGCTGTTTTCCTTGTTGGATGAGCGCCTGATAGATCGAGCTTGGTAGACTCGAAGGCACGCTCCCTGCTAGTACGAGCACATCCTCTTTCTGTAAATCAGTTAATTGCTCAAGAAGTGCCTCTACATGTTGAGGTTCAATGGTTGGTGCCATTCCGTTAATCTCTGTTTCCTCTTCTCCTTTTACTTTCACATTAATTCTTGTATCCTCGTTTACCTCAATAAATGAAGTTCCAATTCCTTCTTTTTCAAGCATTTTTTTTACAAAGGCTCCTGTAAAGCCTCCAATAAAACCAAGCGCTTGACTGGAATACCCTAGCTCTTTTAATACCCGGGAAACATTAATTCCTTTCCCACCTGGTACCTTTCGATCTTGTGTGGAACGATTGACATGACCGAGCTTTAAAGAATCTGTTTGAATGATATAGTCAATGGATGGGTTGAATGTCACGGTGTAAATCATGCTGTCACCACCTTTACTGTTGTCCTTTGTTTGTATTTTTCTAGATGAGATTGATCAGTTTCTGCACTAGTAATAATGGTTGCTTTATCTAGCGATGCAAAATGGGAGAACGCTGTTTCTCCGAATTTTGTATGGTCAGCAAGTACGAAGCTCTCTCTCGCTAGCGAAATGGCCGTTTCCTTCACAAACGCTTCCTGGGGGTCAGGAGTTGTAAAGCCGTCTTCCAATCCGATTCCATTTGTTCCAATAAACGCTTTATCAAAACGAAATGTTTGCAGCATTTGAACCGCATGCCTTCCGACAAACGCTCTCGTACCTCTCTTTACTGCCCCGCCTAGCACATATGTTTCAATATCATGCTCTATAAGGGCGGATAAGCTATCTAAGCCGTTTGTTACCACCACCACTTTTTTGTTCGTTAAAAAAGGGATCATTTCAAAGGTCGTTGTACCAGCATCTAGAAAAATACAGTCTCCTTCTTCCAAGATGTCGGCTGCTTGTTTGGCGATAAGCTGCTTTTCATAATTGTTTTTGACTGTTTTCTCTGCAACGGTCGGCTCTTCTGAACGGCGTTGCAATGCAGACGCACCACCATGAATTCGCTTCAATTTGTTTGCGCTTTCAAGTTCAGTCAAATCACGACGGATTGTCGATTCAGACGCTCCTGTTTCTTCAACAAGCTCATGAATGGTCACAACTTTTCGTGCTTTTACCATCGATAAAATGAGTTCTTGGCGTTCAACTGTTAGCATCATCCACACCCTCTTCAATCTCTTACTAAAAGTATAAGTGTTTTTTCAATCAAAATCAATCAAAATTAATTATTAATAATCAAAAACATCCAAAATGAATCATCCCCTTCATAATTGTTTTCGCATTTATATATGATTCTCTTTTTAGAAAACATAGCATCCACATTGATTAAACAATCATTTGTCTTTTCGCCACTCCCTCATAGCCCAAACCTTCGTTACTGTAATACCGGGACCTTCAGATTCGTAACTTTATCGAACAACACCCGTGTTAAAAAACGCGCAAAAAAGACCCTGAGCTTTTTTCAAGGCCTTAATCAAGCTTCTTACTATCGTTTGCCGCGTCTTCCATTAATAGCGAAAGCTCCGTCCAGCGTTCAATCGCTTCCTCAAGTTTCTTCTCGACAGTCTCTTGCTCTGCATAAAGCATTTGAATACGGCCAAAGTCACTACCAGCTTCATGAATCTCTTTTTCTAACTCGTCTTTTTTCTCTTCTAAGGCTGTTATTTTACCTTCAATTTCATTCCATTCTTGCTGCTCTCGATAGGAGAGCTTCTTTTTCTTTTCCTTTTTACGTGGCTGCTCTGTTTCCTTTTCCTTTGTAGCGAAAGCTTGCTCTGCCTGTTGTTGCTGCTTGTGCTCCATATACTCGCTATAGCTTCCTTGAAAGCGGGTAATACGTCCATTTCCTTCAAAAACAAGCAAATGGTCCACCACTCGGTCAAGAAAGTAACGATCATGGGAGACGGTTAAAACAACACCTGGAAATTGATCTAAATAGTCCTCAAGAACTGCCAAGGTTTGCGTATCAAGATCATTTGTTGGTTCATCAAGAAATAATACATTCGGCTCTCCCATCAATACTCGTAGCAGATAGAGCCTACGTCGCTCCCCTCCTGAAAGACGACGGATATACGTCCATTGCATCGAACGAGGGAATAAAAATCGCTCTAGCATCTGTTCAGCTGTAATCGTTTCACCTTTTGAGGTATGGACAATCTCAGCGACTTCCTTAATGTAATCAATCACCTTTGCGTTCTCGTCCATCTCTTGGTCACCTTGAGTATAGTAGCCAATTTTCACCGTTTCCCCGATTTCAACCTCGCCGTAATCCGGCTTTGCTCGTCCAGAAAGAATCGATAGCAGGGTTGTTTTTCCACTCCCATTTGGACCTATGATCCCAAGTCGTTCCCCTGGGACGATTAGATAATTTAAATCCTCAAAAAGATTCTTTCCTCCAAACTTCTTAGAGATTTGCTTTAACTCAATCACTTTTTTACCAAGTCGAGTTGAACCAATTGCAAAATCAACATCACCGCGGACTGTTGGAGCGCTCTGGTCTTGAAGTGCCTCTACTCGCTGAATTCTTGCCTTCTGCTTGGTTGTTCGTGCTTTTGCACCTCGTTGCAGCCAAGCGAGCTCACGTCGGAGGAGGTTCTGCCGTTTTTCTTCACTTTGTTGTGCCTGAATTTCCCGATTTGCTTTTTGTGCAAGAAACATCTCATAATTCCCTGCATATTCATAGAGCTTTCCACCATCAAGTTCATAAATATGATTCGTCACACGGTTTAGAAAGTAACGATCGTGAGTGATGACGATAAAAGCTCGGTTATACTGGGCAAGAAACCCTTCAAGCCACTCAATGGTGTCATGATCTAAATGGTTGGTCGGTTCATCTAAAAGGAGTAAATCGGCGGGTTGGATAAGCGCTTTGGCAATAGCCACTCGCTTCTGTTGTCCACCTGAAAGAATTCCTACTTTTTGAGAAAAATCAGTAATACCAAGCCGTGTGAGCACTGTTTTTGCAACAGTTTTCGCTTCCCATGCTTCTGCTTCATCCATTTTTTGTTGCATTTTTAATAGGTTTTCCTGAAACCGTACATTCTCTGGTTCAGCTTCTAATTGAAAAAGAGCTTGCTCATATCCGCGCATGACTTTCATAATGGTCGCATCACCATAATAAATCTGTTCGAGTACGGTTAACTCTTCATTTAGGTTTGACTGCTGAGGAAGGTATTCAATTTGAAACTGATTGGCATGAATAAGCTTACCTTGCTCCATTCCTTCCATTCCGGCAAGCACCTTCAATAAAGTTGATTTTCCTGTTCCATTGATTCCAATAAGACCAATCTTTTGCTTTTCAGCAATTGTAAATGAGAGATGGTCGAACAACACTTTCTCACCGTATGTTTTAAATAGATTTTCAACTTGTAAAATGCTCAATCCTACTCATCCTTTTTCAGGTTATGCTTACTTTTGAATGTTTCTATTTTACTCTAGAATGGTCGAAAAAAGCGAATTCATCGTTTCCTTTTATTACTATCACTTTGCTCCTACTAGCCAGCACTCTATTCATTAATTTTTAGTAAATTAAGACTATTTTTATAGATTTCGGTATAGTTTTTGTCATGACAGGGTACTCTTCTACCAAGCTAGTAAATAAATAAAAGGGAGTGTTAAATATGACCATGCAACAATACATCGAATCGTTAAATGAATTACTTGAAGAGGCAAAAAATCAGACAGCGGACGAAGAATTAGTAACCTTGTTTGGACAAGCTCTCTTAAATAATGAAAATAGCTCCACTAATTAAAAAACAGTTTCCTTTACCATAATGATCTTTTATTCCATTTGCATATTGTAGCATATTTATAGGTTACCCTATAAAGCGTGGTGATAATGAAGAATCAATTGGTTGATAGATTGTCATTATAGCCTCCTATGTTTCTCTCTATATTTCTATTTTTATCAATTTGAAAAATAGTTAAAGCTTTAGTTAGAGGAAAGGGGCTGTCACATAACGAACGTGTATGATTGAAAATGCGAACGATGCACAGCCTTAGCGGAGGATATAGACGTAGACTCCTGCGGGATCAAAGGCAAGAGTGGGACCCCACAGTGCGAAAAGCACGAGGAGGCTCACCAGCCGCCCGCTGATAGCGAAGGATAGTTCCGAAGCAATTGCTATGCAGCAACGATCATGACGTTCGGAGTTCTCATCAATAAAAACTCTTTTGTCCCAGCCTCTCTCCTCGATTCTTTCACTTTTTATTTCCATTTTCATTTCTAATGTTATTGAACAGAGCAATCACATCGTCCATGACGAAAAGGGCTTCTTCAAGCTGTCCGTCAGTAATGACAATGGGCTTTAAAATGTGAATGATATTTCCATATGGCAGGACCGTTGGCTCGGTAAGAGGATATGAAGAAAACGATACATGCTATGTAGAACGATTAATGGTTCATCCAAATTATCAGAGAGTGGGCATTGGAAAAAAACTTATGCTTGAATACTTTCCGACTTGTCATCGTTTTGAATTGTACACAGGAGGGAAAAATTTAATCAACATTCACCTTTTTTTCACATATAAAGGAACCTGTGTCCGCTTGAAAGGCGACAAACTCTCAATTCCCTAAAAGATTAGAAAAACTTAGCTTTTCGCTAAGTCCTCCATAGGGAAAGCCTTCGTTGCAGTTATACGTAGATGTCGATAAACTCAGGTTGAAAGAACGTACAAAAACACCCTTCCATCCTTTTCGATGGAGAGGGTGATATGCGTGGTTTCCTACGCTTCATCTTTTGGGAGCTCAATATACACGGTTGTTCCTTTTCCAACTTCACTTTCAAAGTAAATGCTGCCTTGATGCTTTTCGATGATTCGAAAGCTTACCATGAGGCCAAGTCCAGTCCCTTTTTCTTTCGTGGAATAGAACGGCTCACCTAAGCGGCTAATTCGTTCTTTTTCGATTCCTTGCCCCTCATCCTCGATCTTCACAACGACCGAACCTTTTTCATCCTCATAAAGTTGAACCGTGATCTTCCCTCCATTAGGCATAGCCTCCGTGGCATTTTTTAAGAGATTCACAAAAACCTGTTTCAACTGATTTTCTTCACACATGACAGGTAGGACTTGATTTGGGGAATGTGTTTCGATTTGAATGTTTTTCAAATTGGCCTGTGTTTCAAATAAATCGACCATTCGTTGGAAAATCTTTCGTAAATCCTTACGCTCTCGGTGTTCAACCTGGGGCTTTGCTAGAAATAACAGTTCGCTAACAATTACATTAATCCGCTCCAGTTCTGACAGCATAATTTCAAAGAAATGCTTTTCATCATGGTTCGGTTCAATAAATTGCAAAAACCCTTGAATGCTTGTTAATGGATTGCGAATTTCATGGGCGACACCAGCTGCTAGCTCCCCAGCGACTGATTGTTTATCCGTTTTTCGAATGACATCTTCCGCTAGCTTACGTTCAGTCAGATCATTAGCTACACACAGAACTTGCTCAACGCTCCCTTTTGAATTAATGAGTGGGATTTTCGTTGTTTGCATCCAGCGTATATCTCCATTATGATTCTTAAACCATTCCTCGTGGTTAAACAGCTCTTTTTGAGAGCGAAAGACCTCTTGCTCTTCGTCTTCATGCTTTTTAACTTGCTCAATATCCGGATTAACCATCTTTTCTGTCTGATTTAAAAAGTCTTCAACAGAAAGACCATAAAAGGATGACATTGAATGATTGACAAAGGTATACCGTCCTTCTCGATCCTTCGCATAAATAAAATTCGGGCTAAGGTTTACAACATTTCGTAAAAATTCCCGTTGTTCCAATAAAAGCTGCTCTTTTTCTTCAAGAGAATTTTGTGCTTCCTCCATATAGGCAGTCATCACATTAAATCGCTTGGAAATTTGTCCAACCTCCGTTTTGTCCGTTTCAGCAATGCGATAGTGAAAATTCCCTTTCGCTACTTGTTCAACTGCTTTTGAAAGCTTTTGCAATGGCTTAATGATTTGTTTCGCATAAAGAGCCGTAAAAATTGATAAAAACAAAAAGGATACCATTGAGAAAATTAATAAAGATTGTTGAAACGACTCAAAGTACACATACGTATAAGAAGCTGGTACTTGAGCCACAATGACCCAATTTAATACAGGAACATGCGTATAAGAGGCGTACATCTCTACACCTTCTGTATTAACAACCATTTCATAGCCTGTTTGGTGTGCTAACGCTTTTCGTACAACCTCATTCGAACGAGCCACATCTCCTATGCGATTTTTATCAGGGTGAGAAATGATCTGACCGTAGCGATCAACAATATAGGCATATCCATCCCCTAATTCAATGCTTTGAATAATCGAACTTAAAACAGAATTCTCCTCGATTCGCAAGGCAAGATTGACGACGCGCACCACTTCCTCAAACTCATCCAAAATCGGAATAGCAATCGCAATAATGTAGCGGTTACTGCCCGCCTGGAGAACATCACTGATATAAATTTCTTTCATTCGAACGGCCTCTTGAAAATATTGGCGATTACCTAAATTATAATGTTGAATGCTAGATAAGTCCTCAGGATAATAACCAATAACATTCCCTTCTCGGCTTATAACAGTGCCGCTATCAATAAAAGTTGATAGCTTTACAATATCTTCAAGTTCCTTTGTTAACGTGGCTGTATCTTCTTCTTGGAAAAATTGTCGGTTTTGAATATGGGTTCCAAGAACTTCAATATCGGTCAAAATGTTTTCAAGCTGAGCTTTTAATCTTAACACCGTTTCATCGGTAATTTGTTTATATTTGTCTTTTGCGATTTCTGGAAGGGTGTTTTCAGCTTTGAAAAGGATAAGACTGATGAGCGCAAGCATTACGACTAAACTAACCGCATATATCTTCCAAAAAATAGATGATTGTAATGTTTTCATGCTTTCACCTAACTATCATTCGGTTGTGTCCATTTTATTTCTGCTCCCTAAGCTTATCACTTTTTCTTACTCTCGTGCTTGAAAGCTGCCAATCAATTTGAAATAACTCTTTCATTTTCTCGAAATAACAGTAAAAAGGAAGTGAATATTTCATAAAAAGGGGATAATTAACTATTTAACCACACATCTGTTAGCTTCCTCCGTTGTTTTTTCTCATCACCTGTTAATTGATTCCACTTTCCGCGCTGGGTTCTTCGTTCGTACAATTCCTTCTCAGTTTTGATTATTTTTCAATGCCACCTACAGCAAAGTAATTTTTTAGCGCACGTCCGAAAGTCTCCAGCTTAAAGGTTCACTCATTTTATGACGGATCGTTAAATAATGCATGAGAGTGAGCAACACAGCCCCTGTATTCATACCAATAATGATACCATCCATCTGAAGCCTTGGCATTGACCCTAGCACAAACATGAGAATAAAGGAAATGGTTGTTGCCCAGACAGAGTGAAAAAACGCATCCTTTACCATCCCGAGTCCAATTAGAAATGCTTGCATTGGGATGACAAAGAAATGAAAAAAAAAGTAAGGGACGAGCAGCTTTAAATAGACAGCAGCTGGCGATGCTTCAAAAAAGAGGTTTGTTAATGAATCTGAAAAGAAGTAAAACACGGCAATAGACGGAACTGCATATATAAAGGTAATGAGCATAATTTTTTGTAGCAGTCGCCAAAGCCCATCTATATCTTTTTTCGAATAGGATTCCGAAACGGTGGGAATCAGAATAATTAGAAGGGAATGAGCAATAAATGCTGGAAAAAAACCAATCGTAAATGCGACCCCAGCAAGCTTACCATACTGAATCATCGCCATTTGTTCAATCATTCCCGCACGAACGAGAGCCTCTTTAATCAAAAAAGGCTTAATCGCAAAGGAAGCTGCATGAAAGATTCGCAATCCTGTAGTTGGTAAAGAAACGGCTAACAATGTTTGACGAACTGTCTTTCCACTTATCGGAGTATAAGGCTGGCTCTTCAATTTCTTTGCTGCTACGAAAAAGTTTGCAAGCAAATATAATAACACAACTAGCTCTGTTGCGATCAACGTACACAGGGCAATAAAAATGGCAAGCTCTGTCTCAAAACTAAAAAATTGATAAACCATAATGAGTAAAATCAATTGAACAGCTCTGCGCAAAAAGTTCGCAATTGCGATTTTACCCATGTGTCGTGCTCCCATAAAGTATCCTCTTGCAATGGAAGAAAAAGAGATAATCGGAATAAGCAAGAGAAGGCCCCAACGAATCATAGGGTGGTAATCGTCAAACACAGGTAAGATGGGCAAAATAATCAGGGCGACCAGAATACACGCAACCGTAAAAGCGGCTGTTAATCGAACAGTGTGTTGTAGCATGCTTCTATGATAGATCTTTTCTCTTTCAGCGATAAACTTCGATACAGAAATCGGCAGCTCCATACTCGCAATCACAACAAGGAATACAATTGTCGGCAATATGGCCATATATAGACCTAGTCCTTCTTCTCCCAATTCCCTTGCAAGTACCATGTTTACTAGAAACTCTAAGCATTCTCCGATAAAAGCTACAACAATTAACAAAGTCGCTCCTTTTACAAAGGTATTCATGTAGTCTCCCCTTCTCTTCATCATTCTTTTCTATTTCTATGAGACAAGTTCGGAGATTATTTGAAAAATGTATTTTTACGCCTGATTCCCTCTTTCGTTTTATATGCAAGCTCGAATTAAAAAAAGCTTCATATACTATTTTATCTCACAGTAGGGGGGAGATTTCGTTTGTCTTATCTTGAGTTATTAGCAAAGCTCGGTGTTGGAAGTGCACATCCTGGTGGCTTTTCCTTAACGAAAAGAATTTTGAAAAATGAGCAGATTCAACCAGGTTCAACAGTACTCGATGTAGGCTGTGGAACAGGGAAAACAGCGTCTTTTTTAACAACGATTTATGGCTGCAAAGTAGAAGGAGTTGACATCCATCCAGTCATGATCAAAAAAGCAAAAGAACGATTTCTTAAGGAAAAACTGAATATACCAGTTACAAAAGGAAACGCAGAACAGCTTCCTTACCAAACAGAAACCTTTGATTTTGTTGTAGCTGAATCGATCACACTTTTTACAGATATGTCTCAAGCAATTCCAGAATATGCACGAGTGTTAAAAAAGAATGGGGTGTTATTAGCCCTTGAAATAACGGCAGAGCCTACTCTTTCGAAAGCTGTACAAAAAGAAATAAGCAGTGTTTACAACATCAAACGTATCCCAACAGAAGAAGAATGGCTACAAGCATTTAGAAGCGGAGGGTTTTCCAAGGTTACAGTTACCGAAAAGGGCGGGGTAGAACCCCCAACACCCAATCTTGATGAAGAAGAGTCAGAGTTCTCCCCTTCTATTTATATCGATCCACACCTATTCACTAGCTTTCAACACCATCAGGAAATCATTCAGAAGAACAAAAAACAGCTTGGTTACCGCGTGTTTCGAGCGGTTTTATAAGAGAATGACTAACTTTATTTGAGCACTCCAAAAAACCCTTTCTCGATGAAACGAAAGGGTTTTTTGGGTGACTAAACTAATTGACTAGAAAGTAAAGAAGCCCAAGGAAAAGGATCTCTCTCCGCTAATTAGCTTCATTATTATTTTTGTAAGACATCGTGGTCTACATAGCGTTCGCCGTTAATCTCACTAATCACATTGATTGCCACACGTGCCCCATCACCAGCTGTAATGATGGTATGAACACTTACACCTGCAACCGTACCTGCCGCCCAAATATTTTTTTTGTTCGTTTTACCGGCAGCATCAACCTTCACAACCTTATTAATTCTTGGTTCACTTCCATCTGTCGTTTCAACCTCAACTTTTTCTGCCAGCTGTGTTAGGGCACCTGTCGCTAAGATAATATGCTTAGCTTCGTATGTACCTTCTTCTGTATACACCGTATACCCTTCACCGTTAGCTTGTATATCCGTAACATCTTCCTTCTTTAATTCAGCACCAAACTTTGTCGCTTGATTTTGTCCGATTTCTAGTAATGCTGGACCTTCAATTCCTTCAACGCCATAATGATTTTCAACCCATGCTCTTGCTGTCATGCTCTTTCCATGATCAAAAAATACCGTTTTCTTCCCTGCTTTTGCTGTCAATAACGCAGCGCTTGCTCCCGCTGGTCCAGCACCAATAATTGCAACCTCATACATCTTCATTGCACCCTTTCTTTTCAATTATTTTATATGATTCATCTCCATCATATAAAAAATTTTGTTTATTTTGAAATCATTTGCTTAGACTTTTACACATAAAAAGTTTTCCCTACTTACATAGCCATTAATCGACCATTTAAACCATACTCTCTCCAAGCGTTCTTTCCCCCCCTTTCCGATTACGTAGACCATAATAAAGCCCTTTGTCCTTCAATAACTGCTCATGCGTTCCTCGTTCAATGATTTGTCCCTCTTTAAGAACCAAAATTTGATCTGCTTGTTGAATTGTATTTAAGCGATGAGCAATCACAAAGCTTGTTCGTCCTTTCATTAATCGCTGCAACGCCTCTTGAATTTTCATTTCCGTCACCGTATCTATACTACTTGTCGCTTCGTCTAAAACTAAAAGCGATGGGTTCGCAAGGATTGCCCGGGCAATTGAAAGCAATTGTTTTTGCCCTTGGCTAATGCCACTGCCGTCCTGTTTGAGCATTGTATCATATCTGCGAGGAAGCCTTTGTATAAACGAATCAGCATTCGCTAGCATTGCTGCGTACTCCACCTCTTGATCTGTGGCATTTAATCGGCCGTATCGAATATTTTCTCGAATCGTCCCTTCAAATAAAAACGAATCCTGTAGGACGAACGCCATATGAGAGCGCAGGCTCTCACGCTGAATGTCCTTCACATCAACCCCATCAATTTGTATTTGTCCACTATCTACATCATAAAACCGAGACAAGAGATTGATGATCGTTGTTTTTCCTGCACCTGTTGGTCCAACAAGAGCTACGGTCTCTCCAGGTGAAGCATGAAAGCTCAAATTGGAAACCGTTTTGCTTTCCTCCCCATATGAAAATGAAACATCTTGAAAAACGACCGTTCCTTTTATTGAAGACACTTCCTTTGCACTGCTTTGATCCGTTTCTTCTTTTTCATCTAATACTTCAAAGACTCTTTCAGCTCCTGCAACCGCTGAAAGGAGTGTATTAAATTGATTGGCTAAATCATTGAGCGGGCGAGTGAACTGCCTTGAATATTCAGCAAAAATAACGATCATCCCAATTGTCACCACTTCATTTACTGCCAAGATTCCACCGATTCCTGCGATGACTGCAAAGCTTAAATTGTTCAATAAATTCATTAGCTTTGGGATAAAACCAGAATATGTTTGTGCCCAAAATCCTGCCCCTTTTAAGCGTTCGCTTTTTTCAAGAAAATCAGAAACGACCTGTTCTTCACGTGAATACGTTTTGACAATTGGTTGACCAGTGATCGTCTCTTCGATATAGCCATTTAAGTCCCCTAAATGGCGCTGCTGTTCTTTAAAAAACGTACTTGTACGCCTTGTGATCCACTTCATGCCAAAGACCATTAATGGTACAACAGATAATGTAATCATTGTTAAAAGGGGACTTAGCCACAGCATGACAGCTGTCATGCCAATTAACGTAAGAACACTTGAAAAAATTTGAATAACCGAGTTATTTAACGTCGTACCGATATTCTCAATGTCATTAGTTACACGACTCATCAGCTCCCCATGCTGTCGTTTATCAAAATATGGAATCGGAAGCTTGTGCAAATGGGCAAAAAGCTGTGTACGAATCGTGAAAATCGTTTTTTGAGCAACACCAACCATCCAAAAATTTTGTAGCCAAACAGATGCCGAGTAAAACAAATAAATCAGTAGCAACCCTATTAACAAACGGAAAAGTCCGCGTGGATCTGCTTTGACTAGGTACTCATCGATGGCTGTTCCAATTAAAAAGGGACCAAGCAAGCTTAGAAAGGAACTAAGAACTACCAATAAGAATACAAAGGATAACTGTCCTTTATATGCTGCAAGATACATCCAAATTCGTTTTATCGTACGAAGCCAATCTTTCGCTCTTGGTTTTTTCTTCCGACTTTCTTGTTGAGGGTTAATGGGAATTCGCTTATACAAAAAGGGTTTAGTGAGTGGATTGGACATGGGAAAATGCCTCCTTGCCAAATTGGGAGCGATAGACCTCTTGGTACAAACGTGAATTTCTTAATAAGTGTTCATGGCTGCCTTGCCCAATGACACGCCCTTCCTCTAAAAAGATAATGGTATCCGCCTGCATTGCGGTCTCTAATTTTTGTGTAATGACAATCGTTGTACACGAATAGGTAGACAAAGCCTCGATTAATCGTGCTTCTGTTTTTAAGTCAAGGGCACTTGTACTGTCGTCAAGGAGCAAAATTTTTGGTTGACGAACCAAGGCCCTTGCAATGGAAAGGCGCTGCTTTTGTCCTCCTGACATGTTGACTCCTTTTTGACCAACTTTTGTCTCGTATTGATGTGGAAGCTTCTCAACCGTTTCATGAATTTGCGCATCTTTTGCTGCTTTGATGATTTCCTCCATCGTTGCATCACTTTTTCCCCAGGCAATGTTCTCTTTAATTGTTCCTGAAAAAAGCAACGACTCTTGAGGAACATAGCCAATTTTATCTCGTAAGCTTTTTTGTTCCAGCTTACGAATGTCGTTCCCATCAATCAAAATTCGGCCAGCTACTGGATCATACAGACGGGGAATTAATTGAAATAAAGTGGATTTTCCCGAGCCGGTAGCTCCTAATATTGCAACCGTTTCTTTTGGATGAACAACAAACGAAATGTCCTCCAGTACATATGTCTCCATCTTTGGATACTTGAAAGAAACGCGTTCAAACTCAATCGCTCCTTCTTGTATGTTTACAGCCTCAGCTGCACCTTCTTCATCTACAAGATCAATCTCTGTATTTAATACCTCTGTAATCCGCTCAGAGGAGGCTCTTGCTCGCGAAAAGACAATAATAATCATGGAAAATACAGTCAATGCAGAGGTCGTTCTTGTCGCGTAGTTAACAATCGCTACCACCTCACCCACATGAGCACCGCCAGCTTGGACTTCGAAGCTTCCAAACCAAAGAACAGCCATAATGCTTACATTCATGAGCAATAATAAAAGTGGCATCGTCACTTCCATCCAGCGAAGAGCTCTGACTGTTTTTTCCTTTAATTCCTCATTTGCTGCTGTAAAACGAATGCCTTCATGGTTTCTTCGCAAAAAAGCCTTTATGAGTCGCATTCCCATTAAATTTTCACGTGTTACCTGATTTACACGGTCTAGCTTTTTCTGAACTTGCGAAAAAAGGATTGTTCCTTTTCTCATCATCCAAATTAAAAAAATAGTTAATAGAGGGACAGTACATAGTAAAATAAGCGCAAGACGGGCATTGACAATGAATGCCATCGTCATCCCACCGATGACGATTAAAGGTGCACGCATCATAATACGCAAGCTCATGAAGATCGTATTTTGAATTTGCGTTACATCATTTGTAAGCCTCGTGATAAGCGAGGAGGTGGAAAAACGATGAAAGGTCGTAAAGGAAAAGGTTTGAACCTTCTGATAGATACTGCTTCGTATATCAAACCCTGCGCTTTGGCTCACATGTGCTGCATAAAAAGAGTTGAGAATACCGGCCAATAACGCAAGAAACGACAAAGCGAGCATGATGCTGCCCCATTGCATCACAACAGCTATGTCTCCTTGCATAATTCCGTCATCAATGATTCGTGCTAACAATAATGGATGGACGAGCTCTACCGCAAGCTCGATAAGCATAAGAGCCAAAGCGATTACCATTGGAACCTTATAAGGCTTTAAAAAAGAAAACACATTCGTCATGGACGCCTCCTGGTACATTTATGCACGTTAAAAAACATTTTTGACAATGGTTATGTACTTACCATTTAGATAATCGAAAGAATTAATAATCATAATTTTAACATCATTTTGACTATTTTGTGTAACCTCTTTTTTTAAACCTACATATGACTATTTTTTTTCTACAAATAGCAAAAAAGGCGCCTTTTTCAGACACCCTTTTCTCTTTATGTGTTTTGACTTTGCTTCAAAGAAAGATAGATTCGCTCTATTTCAGATAACGTCAATTCGAATAAATGACGATCGTTTACTTTATAAACCCCAAGGTCAATGACTTTTTGAATCAATGTATCTCGCTGCTTCTCTTTATCCTCTTTGTGCTGATTCATTTTTGTCCTCCTTCTTCCAATTAGGATCATTCCCAATTAAAGAAGACTGTAAACCTATAGATATTTTTCCAGAATAGAGAAAAGCTTTTTTATTACCGACTTTTTATCTATGAGCGACCCTTTCAATTGCTCACATTTTACCTGTTGATAAATTCTGATTATCATAAATTTAGATTTTATCACGATCGTAAAAAGAAGAGTTGATTTATGGCGAAGACCCACCATTTCCCAACCTATGTTCCCCTGGTACATTTGGCGGAAATCTCGATGCACGTCAACTTATGATTGGCTCAACGTTATATCTACCCGTACAAGAAGTGGGCGCCCTCTTTTAAAGGTCGATAAGCGACTAACAATTCATCATAGAGCTCTCGTCTTTGTACCTGTTCTTCCTCAATCTGCTTTAACGTAAGTCCCGTCCATCCTAATACAATGGCGTGTGTTAATGATTAATAACGAATCTATGAATGGCAAGTTCCTCTTGACAATATCGGAATTTTACTTTTTAAGGATGAAATATTTTCCAGACTATTTGAAACACAAAAAAATGGAGCCAAAATTGACCCCATAACAGAAAGACACTCTTTTTATATATTTGTATATTGTTTTAAATTAAGAGAACGGGAATTGACGTGGCTCTCTTTGGATAGACATCCATTTCACGGTTGTAAATTCTTCAAGAGCAGCCTCCCCACAATATCTACCTAAGCCTGATAGCTTTTCTCCTCCAAATGGCATTGTTGGTTCAACGTTCACCGTTTGGTCATTTACGTGAATCATACCTGTTTCAATGGCATGAGCCACTTCAATACCACGCTCAAGCGAACCTGAGAACACCGCACCACTTAATCCAAAATTACTTGAATTCGCAATTTCAATCGCTTCCTGCTCACTATCAACAGGAATAATTGCAGCAACTGGACCAAAAATTTCATTTTGTGCAACAGCCATATCATTTGTAACCTCTGAAAGGACAAATGGACTCATTAATTGTCCATTTACTTCCCCTTTAATTTCTACTTTTGCCCCTTCACTAATACTCTGTTCAATAAGCTTAACGATTCTTTCAACTTGTCGCTCATTAATTAAAGGTCCAATATTATTTCCATCTTCAGCAGGGTTTCCGACTTTAACCTTAGCTGTAGCCTCTTTGAATTTTTCAACAAATTGAGGATAGACTTTCCGATCGACCAAGATTCGGTTTGCTGAAATACAAATTTGCCCTTGATGGAAAAACTTACCGAATACTGCTGCTGAAACTGCTTGATCAACGTCTGCATCATCAAGCACAATAAAGACATTGTTTCCACCAAGCTCTAAAGCTGCTTTTTTCAGGTGCTGACCAGCAAGGGCCCCAATTTTCTGTCCTGCAGCTGTTGAACCAGTAAAAGAGATAACGCGCGGGATTGGGTGCTCAACCATCGCATCACCGATTTCTGCAATATCAGCAACAATCACATTGATTAATCCTTCAGGTAAGCCTGCATCTTCAAAAATCTTAGCTAGCAGCAACCCACCAGTAATCGGCGTTTGAGAATCAGCCTTTAGCACGATTGCATTTCCTGTTGCAATTGCAGGAGCTAGGACACGAATTGTTAAATAAAATGGCCAGTTCCAAGGTGTAATCGCTCCGATAACACCGATAGGATTCCGGTAAATTCGATTTTCCTTTCCAGGAATAATCGAAGGATGAATGGTGCCTTCCATTTGGAATGGATATTTCGCTGCTTCTCTTGCGTCTCCAATTGAAGCATCCACCTCTACATTTGCCTTCACTTGTGAGCTTCCGCTTTCTTCCACTAATAATGTTACGATCTCTTCACGGCGCTCATTAATAATTTCAGCAACTTTTTCTAATAGAGCCGCTTTTTCATAAGCAGATACCTTTGCCCACTTTGCTTGTGCTTCTTTTGCTTTTTTGTAGGCTTCATCAATATCTTGTTTGTTTGCAAGCTTAATTTCAGCAAGAGCCTCACCATTATAAGGATTTTTCACTGTTTCATACCGGTCACTTGAACCTTCTTTCCATACTCCACCAATCGGTAACTTACTCCATGAAGGGTATTTTACAGCTGAAACTTTTGCCATTATCGCCCACTCCTTAATTAGCTAATTTTTACAATCGGTTTAATTGTGACACCTGTTTCTGAATCCTCCGCAGCCTGATTAATATCCTCAAGATCGTAATATTTCACTAGCTTATCGAAAGGAAATTTTCCTTGCTTATATAATTCAATTAATTGTGGAATAAAGATTTGCGGAATACTTGAGCCTAGCAATAAGCCCGTGACTTTCTTTTCAAAAAGAATCGTGTTCACATCAAGACTTACTTCTGTTCCTAAGGCAGGTGCACCAATGATGACGGTCGTTCCAAGCGTTGCAAGACTATCAACGGCTTGACGCAACACTTCTGGACGACTTGTCGTTTCAATTGAATAATCGGCTCCTCCTTCAGTGATTTTGTGAATTTCTTCCACAACGTTATCAACATTTTTAGGATTAATCGTATGTGTTGCTCCCAATTCCTTCGCAAACTCAAGTCTGCTATCTTGAACATCAACCGTAACAATCGTTCCACAATGTGCCACTTTTGAAGCCATTAAAGCACTTAGTCCTACGGATCCGGCTCCAAAGATAACCATACTTGACCCGATTTCTGGTTTTAACTTGTTCAAAACCGCACCACTACCTGTTTGAATACCGCAACCGAGAGGACCTAACAATTCAAGTGGTACATCCTTAGGTACATTTACAACATTTCGCTCTGATACAACCGCGTATCCAGAAAAGCTTGACTGACCGAAGAAATTGGCCACATCTGTCCCATCTTCTTTATGAAGTCGGCACGTACCATCATGCATTGTTCCTGTAAAATTTAATTCATAGAACGTTTGGCACGCATACGGTCTTCCAGTCATACAACTTTTACAATGGCCACACGACGCAAAAGAAAGAACAACATGATCGCCAGGTGTCACACTTGTCACACCATCGCCAACCTTTTCAACAATACCTGATCCCTCATGTCCGAGCACAGCTGGCAATGGAACAGGATAATACTGATCACGTACAATTAAATCAGTGTGACAAATCCCAGCAGCAACAATTCGAACGAGTACTTCACCTGGCTTAGGATCGTCAACCTGTAATGTGTCGATTTGAAACGGTTCGCCTTTTCCATGTGTAAATGCAGCTTTTGTTAACAAATAGTCCCCTCCTTATTATTATTGATTATCTTGATAACGCTTACAAAAAAATCACTTTAAGGATGACTTTTTCGTTTCATTTTTTATCATAAACAGTTGTGAATATATACTGTTTTAAAATCTTATTTTCTTTATTTTGATTTTTTTATATCGGAAAACATTGCATAAGAAAAATCATTTTTTTTGCAAAAATCGCGGTATTTCTCTAAAAATCTTCATTTTTCATCACACTTTCCACAAGAGTTGAAAGAGCCTTGTAAAGTGATCATAGAAAAGAGTTGATATTCTACAATCCAAATACCAACTCTTATAGAAAAAATCAAATAAACGTGTTTATACTAGTGGATTTATTCCATTAAGCCGTTTCACCTTCAACATTTGGTTTTGTTAATTCATCGTCGTCTGTTGTATTAGACTGAAAATGCTCCTTTTCAAGGATGAGAGAAACGACAACCCCACCAATAATCGCCCAAAATGGAGAGCTGATATTAAAAAAGCTAATACCTGACATAGCGATGATTAATGCAAAAAATGCACCTTTCTGAAATTTACGTTCTGAAAACGCTGTTTGTAATGAGCTTAACAAAACACCTATCATAGCAAGACCAGCTACAGTAGCAATTAAAACACCTGGCATCGCTGTAACAAATGGAACAACAACGCCTGCTAGCAGTCCAAATGTGATAAAAATAAGACCATTCACGATAACAGCAGCGTAGCGACCTTCTTTTTTCTCTCCTGCCTCATCAGAAGCACAAATGGCAGTCATTGATCCTGCAATGTTTGCGTTGTGCCCTCCAAAAAAGGACGTAACAATCCCACCAATGCCGCTCCATATTGTCATACTATTTACTGGAGGTTTATACTTTTGTTCCATTAAAACGCCTATGGCCTGAGCATTTTCAGCTCCAATAACTAGTAGTGCAAGAGGTATCGCAATAGAAACAATGGCATCAAGACTAAATGTAGGAGCAACCAATTGAGGTAGGATAAAACTACTTTGCATTTCCCCCACTTGAAATTGATTTAAGACTATTGCTAAAAACGCTGAAACTGTAAAGGCTGACACAACAGGAGGAATGCTCGTAAAAAACCTTGAAGACAACAAAAAAACGAATATAGCTGTTCCTGCGATGATAGGAGCTACTTCTATGGCTACTATCATATCCGTTCCGAATCGAATCATTGCTCCCACGATCATCGCCATAACAATCGGTATGGGGATCCAATGCATGATTTTTCCAATTAATCCTGTTACACCTAAAAACAAGACAAAAACCCCCGCAAGTAAATAGGCACCTGCTGCTTCATTTAATGAAAATTGACTGAGAGTACCTGCTACTAAAACTGCACCTGGGATTGAAAAAGCACCGGCTATAGGTTGTCGATATCGCAAAGCTAAGTATAGGCCTAAAACACCCCCGAAGAAATAAATAGAAAATATCCAAGAAATTGCTTGACCATGAGTTAACCCCCCACTAGCTGCTCCACCTATGACAATAAGTGCTGGTCCGGTGCAACCGAAAATTGCTGCGATCGTTCCTGCGCTAACTGTTTTCAAATTCAAATGACTAGGTAAATCCCTCAAGTTCGACCGAACATTTTTATCATTCACACTCACACCCCTCCTTGGATTAAAATGAATCTTTTAGTAAAAATCATAACAATCAGTTCTTATGAAGAATTGGTCACTAAAAAAATAGAAGACTGTATAAAACAGCCCTTCCAAAGAAACAAATATTAGTTTCTATTCCCTATCTCTGCTATCCTCCTATTTCATTTTCTTTTTTTACTAATTCATAGTCTCCTTCTCTAAGCTTTCGACGAAGAATTTTCCCTACTGGACTTTTCGGTATTTGTTTAATAAATACGTAGTTTCTTGGTCTTTTAAAGTTTGATAAGGTTGGATTACTTTTGCAAAATTCATCTAGTTCGTGAGCAGTGATTGATAGATCTTTCGGTACGATATATGCAGCAACGATTTGCCCCCACTTATCATCATCTTCACCAATAACCGCAATCTCAGACACCTTTGGATGCTTCGACAAAACATCCTCAACCTCTAACGGATGAATATTCTCTCCACCAGAAATGACCATGTCATCAACTCTACCTACGACATATAAATCTCCATCTTCATCCATCATTCCTAAATCTCCAGTAAAATACCAGCCATCCCGAATCGCTTTTTTTGTTGCGTCAGGTCTATTCCAATAACCCTTAAATGCTTCAATTGAATCAAGGTTTGCGATAATCTCACCAGCCTCACCTTGTGGCACAAGATCGTCAGGCAGTGACGTCCCCTCTGCATCTGCTTTAACAATCCGAATATCTTGATGCAGTCCAGGTTTACCTGCGCACCCTGGTTTTTGTAGTACATTTGAGCAAATTGTAAATGTATACACTTCCGTACTACCATAATGATTCACAAACACCTCTGGATTTAATAGTTCTACACATTTTTCAGTAAGCGCAGTCGTCATTGAAGCTCCCGCGTATCCAATTTTTTTAAGTTTTGCTAGATTATAATTAGAGAAATCTTGATGATTTAAAATCTCATGATAGAGTGTAGGAACTAAATAAACACAGGATATTTCTTCGTTACTTAATATCTCAAGTGCATCTTTGGCATCAAAGTCTGGTAATACAGCATATTTCCCATTCAAGAACGCGATTGACAATAATGATCTCATGCCCATTGTATGATATAGAGGCATTGTACCTAATGTACTTTCTCCGTCCTGATAGTAGTTTTGCACAATATGAGCCATCGCTGCTGAATACTCATTTTTGTGACTTCTCGGTACCCCTTTTGGCTTACCTGTCGTACCTGATGTATATAACATCAAAGCAATATCATTATCTGAAATAATTGGTTTTTTGTAATAACCAGGACTTCTTACTACTAACTCTTGGTAGTAAATATCTGCCCCTTCTGCTCCCTCTAACCCTATTAATACTGGCTTTTCTTCGAAGGCTGCTTGTAGTACTGCAGTTTGACTCACGCTCTCATAAACGACCGCTTTTGATTTTGCATCATTCACACAGTACTCAACCTCTTTCGAAGATAAGCGATAGTTAATTGGCGTATAAACAGCCCCAATTTTTTGTATTGCCCAGTAAATGATAACGTTTTCAATTCTGTTTTTCATTAAGACAATGACGCGATCGTGTTGCTTGATCCCTATTCTTTGAAAAGATGAAGCCACTTTTGTTATTTCATTGTCTAATTGCTCATAGGTATACCTTTTTTCTCCCTCAACCACAGCGATACGATTTGGATAACGCCTGACTGCAAAATCAAACATCGTTGAAATATTCACTTTTTAATCCCTCTCTTTGTTATTTATTTGTTGTCATGATAAGTGTATGTGAAATTACCATGTTAACGTTTCTTCCATGTTTTTCAAAAAACGTAAGAGTAAAAATAATATTGGCAGTGAAATGTAGATTCTACCAAACTTGTTTCATTGGACACCAGCAAACCTAGACCATGTTCGCTTGCTAATAAATCCTACCCTCTCCTTCATAGATTAATAGCTTATTACATTTTTCCTAGAGAGATTTTAAGTATTTTATTTTTATTGTTTAAATATTATGATTTTTAAGGATATAAGTAATTTCTTTGAATCCGTAAACAATCTTCCTAAGTCAACTATCCCCAAGTGAATTTTCCCTCCCTAATATCACTAATCGCAGTGAGTAAAGAAAGAAGAGCCCTTTGCTTTTGCTATTTACAAACGACTCAAACTTACTTTTCGAATTACTTAGAACGATAAAATTACTTATCAACAACAGAATATTCTAGATATAATGTTGCGAAATGAGAGCTAAAAGGGGATTTAAAACAAAAAATCATTATGTTAAACAAAAAAAAAGCAAATATTAAACATTCACACTCCTAGAGTCTGATAGGTTCAACTTATAAACTATAGCCTCTCTTTCGTTTCATCATTTAGTGCCATAAAAGCATTGAGATGGTATACAATTCTACTCATTCACTACTTACTAAAAAACATAAAACACAACAAAAAACCCAATTATTTTAAAGAACAACTTACTAATTTTCTCGTTTTAAATAATTTGAAAATTCTAGTATTGCATTTCAGAAAAAGTATAGTATAGTTACAAAATATAACGTATATATCATATGACGTATACACACTATTGATAGGGGGGTTTTTTGTGTAGAGACGTATTTCTTTAGATTAGTTTTTATGGGAAGGTGATTACTGAGCAAGCACAGATTTTGTCTCAATTGACCAGTTGTATTGATAAAATGGTATAAGTTGAAGCCCTAGTCTAAAGTAGAATAAAAAGAAAGCGCATACATTAAAATTTGTCAATCTCTTTATCTACTTACTACAGAGGAGCATACTATCTGTGTCTGCTCCTTAGACAAAATGAATTTAAAAAGGTCCATATCCTTCTAACCACTACACATTTAAATAGCACAAAATTATACGTATCTTAAATGGAATAATGTCAATCTTCTAATTAAAAATTAAAAAGGGGGTTCATACAATGAGTATTGAAAGAGGCACGAATGTTAGGGAAAATATTAAAGATTTTTTTAGTAATTTAACTCCTGCTGCACTTGGAACTGGACTTGTAGCTGCACTATTCAGCATTATGGGACCAGGTATAATTGTAATGAATGCAGCTAATGAAGGAAATCTTCCGATGGATCAGGCTGTTTCTTGGTTATCTATTATCTATATAACTGGTGGTATTTTTACGATTATTTTGTCATTTCGTTATCGTCAACCAATTGTTGTCGCTTATAGTATACCTGGCGCAGTTCTAGTAGGTAGCGCATTACAACACATCCCTTTTAATGAGGCCATCGGTGCTTTCATTGTGGTTGGAGTAGTCGTGACGATTCTAGGTCTATCAGGACTAATTAAGAAGGTTATTGAACATATACCTCTTCCAGTCATGTTAGGGATGATTGCTGGTGTGCTTCTCTCTTTTGGGATTAAAGCAGTTCAAGCTGCTGTTGAGGCTCCAGCTGTTGCAGGTAGTGCTTTTATCGTATTTTTTCTGTTGTTAGCTATGAAAAAATTTTCTCAGAAATTCCCACCGATTTTAGGTGCTATCATTGTAGGTGGGATCATTGCTACAGCACTTGGTCAAACGAACTGGGGAGCGATACAGCCTTCGCTTGCTCAGCCTGCCCTTATAATGCCTGCATTTAGTATTCAAGCGATTTTAGAGCTCTCTTTGCCTTTAATTATACTCGTTATTGGTGTGCAGAATATGCAGGCTGTTGGCGTTCTTTTAGCTACAGGGTATAAGCCTCCAATTAATGCTATGTTTACTGTTCCTGGTATCGGCACATTAATTAACTCAATATTTGGAGGACATCCTACTGTGATAGCTGGTCCTAGTACTGCCATGGTGTCTAGTGAAGCATCAGGTAAAGATAAAAACTTGCGCTATGTAGCTTCTGCTTTTGATGGACTTCTTTGGATTTGTTTTGGTTTAGTAGCAGGAATAGTTATAGCTATCTCAACTGTCGTTCCTGGTCAACTACTCTCCGTGCTTGGTGGTCTTGCAATATTTGCAGTGTTTATAAGTACTTTTGCTGGAGCATTTTCCGGAAAATTTAAAAATGGTGCAATGGTAGCTTTTCTTATCGCTGTTTCTAATATAACGTTACTTTCAGTAGGTGCCGCATTCTGGGCTCTATTGGTAGGATTTATCGTATCCATATTGCTTGATCGTGATGATTTCCGCAAACATAAAGAGGAAATAACAGAAGATAGAAAGGAAAACATTGCATAAAACACCCTTCCATTTATTTGTAAATAAGCTTCATTACTACTCCTTCATACTATAACGAAATGAAACAAAGCCTTGGGACGATTAGTCCCAGGGCTTTTTCGATCCTATTATTCCTTTATTAATATAGTGTCTCTACATTGTATATTGCTGTTATTTGAGTTGATGATTGACAAAAGAAAAAAAATAGTACTATACTGAACTACGAATAGTTAATTTTGGAATTTTAAATTTAAAATAAGTGTACACGCTACGTTTAGTTAATAGGAGGAAGTCAACATGAGTCTCAAAGCATGTATCCTGGGACTTCTTTCGCTGCAGAACATGACCGGATACGAATTGAATAAAACGTTTGAAAGTTCTATCTCTTATAACTGGAGTTCAAGTAGAACGCAAATTTACACGGCCTTAAGATCACTCGATAAAAATGGCTTAGTCGAATCAGATCTGATCGTACAGCATACAAAGCCAAATAAAAAAGTGTATCGAATTACGTCCAAAGGTCGTAATTTTCTTGAAGAATGGCTATTATCTCCTACAGACTCTAGCTTCGCTAAAGATGAATTCCTTATACGTGTGTTTTTTGCAAATCATCTAGATAATAACAAGGCTTTATTGATTTTGGAACAGAATCTAGCTAGTATGGAAAGTCAAGTTCAGAAATTGAACGAAATTCGGACCGAAATTACCAATCAGGCTAGTTCGGACCCCTTTCAATTAATGACCCTAGACCTTCGAGTTGCAGGACTTAATGGAATGATAACTGAAACTCGTCGACAAATGAAATTGCTTCAAAGTAACTCTCAATATCTGAGTGAATAAGCTGTGGACAGTCAAAGTCTAAAAAATCCCTGCGAGGTTCTATCAGGGGATTTTTTACTTTCCTTTATTTATGACAAGCGCCTCCTGTATGAGAACCTTTCCTAGCATTGCGTACAACATCTACATTTTGATCGCTATTAGCTACCTGCTACAACAAGTAAGGCTTGTGATTTCTCGGCTAAGTAAGTGTCTCTCTTGTAATTGACAGTAATAAAACGATGTTTTTCATAACTTCACGAATGCCCCCTCTCTTTATCTATATTTCTGTCATTCTGTCTCAAATTTTGCCCATATTGCCTTTTCTCGTTCTATCACTTGAATTTTCTCTTACCTTTCCTTACTACCATAATTGCCTATTAAACCTTTCTTTATTTTTGTCGGCTGTCTTTAGGCTGCCGCCCTGTCACTCCACCTCTCATTACATAGGTTATAAGGTAGGTATGTATCCCGACTAAAAAATTGTAAAGGAGAGCTCCCCATATGAATCCGTATCACTTTTATTCTGGATATGCTCCTCAGCAAATGGACTATCTTGACTATCATTACAATCAATACAATCCTTACATGCAACAACTCGAGCATGAGCATGGAGAATTCGAGAGACAACCACCTCAGAATATCGAAAGACGCGTTAGAGAGCTTGAAAGACAAAATGAACGACAAGTTCAGGAGCTAACTCGGCAAAACCAGGAAATCGGACGGATAAACCGAGAAATTAACCGAATTAACCAGGAAATCATTCGACTAAATCGAAATGATGAACGTCATACTCGGCGCCTCAATCGGTTGAACCAAAGACTACGATCCGTAGAAAACAGACTAAATATTCCATTTACAGCTACGGAAGATGGCTTTTAGATAATCTAAATTAAATGATCATAAAAACGCAACAGATGCTTTTCATCAGCTCCTGTTGCTTCGATTTCAACAAAACCATATCGAAGCTCTTTTGCTCGATATGGTTTTGTTTTTCAACGATTCTTTTTTATTCTAAAACATTTTCAAGGTGGCTCAAATCAATAAATCCTTCTAGATCATCTGAATCTGTGTATCCAGCTTCCATCCCAATCGTCGCCATTTCTTGAATCACTTCTTCATTTACTTCATAGGTTACAGTCAATCGTTCCATCGCAGCTGCAAGTTCATCGATATTAAGCTCCTGACCTGTTAGTTCTTTTAAATGGTCAACAACAAGCTGCTGGCTTTCAGCCGGCTCATCTTGGATAAATTGAACTGCTCTGAGATGAGCCTCTAAATACTTTTCAACCATTTCAGGGTGTGATTCTAAAAGTGAGTCACTTGCAACGACAACCGTATTTGTTGATTCTTCGCCCCATGCAAACTCATCCCAGTCAAGAAGCGTACGGCCGCCTGCTTGTGTTTCTAACACTTGTCCCCATGGCTCTTGTGTAGCTGCACCGTCTACATCCTCTTGTAAAAACAATGTTGATGTATCAGCTGGAGCTGCAGCCATCATTTCTACAGTACCGCCACTTGATGTTGGTTTTAAACCTACTTCTTGAAGTGCTTTTCTTAACATAATGTCTTGCGTGCTTCCGATTACTGGGATCGCAATACGTTTTCCATCTAAATCAGCAACTGTCTCAATGTCACTATCACCGCGAACAACAAGAACCGCTCCACCATTTACAGCACCAGATACAATGTGATAAGAAGGATCGCGTAAATAGAAGTTCATAGCAGGACCAGGTCCAACCGTTCCAATTTCAATTGCATCTGTTGCCATACCTTCCATGAACAAGCCACCGTTATTAAACGTTTGTGTTTGAATCTCTACATCCTCACCAAACGCTTCGGCAAAAAATCCTTTTTCAAGTGCAACAATTGTCGCAATATGTGTCAAGTTTGGAAAATAACCAATCTTCACTTCTGTTTTTTCCTCACTTGCAGAATCTCCTTCTCCACCATTACCACTTGATCCGCAACCTGCTAGCACGACACCTAGTAAGGTAAGCAAGCTAATAAATGTTAAAATTGTTCTTTTTTTCAACATAATCTTCTCCTTTTAATTCAATTTAACAAATATTAAATACGTTTTACGCCCCATTTTTCTTGTACACGGCGTTCTAAACGTAAGAATACAGCATTATCCATAATTGTACCCACAATCGCAATGACAATCATGACAGAAATGACGAGGTCCATTCGACCAAGTGCCCGACCCATTTCAAGCAAATGACCAAGTCCTTCACCGGCTCCGAGTAGCTCCCCAGCCATTAACGCTCGCCACGCAAATGCCCATGCAATGCGAAGACCTGTAATAATATGCGGGATCGATGCTGGGAAAATGACGGTACGAACAAAGTGAAAACCACTTGAACCTAATGTCTTTCCAACTCGTTGATACAAATTAGGGACATTTTTAAAGCCGGTGCTTGCACTGACTGTCATGGTCCATGTGGCACCAATCGTAACAATAAACAAGATCGCCGTATTGTTAAGTCCAAACCAAACAATCGCTAATGGAAACCAAACAATACTCGGAATCGATTGAAGCGCTGTAATTAGAAAGCCTAATGTATCATCGACAAGCTTATAGCGCCAAATAAGGTACCCAAGAAAAATCCCAAGGGTAATTGCGATCATGAACCCTATTACTAGTCTTCCTAAACTTTTATAGATTGCGACTAAAATCTGGCCGTCTACCAGTCCGTTGAATAATGTTTGAAACACCTGTGTCAACGAAGGAAACATAAATGACGGATATATACCAGTCCTAGATGTGACTTCCCATATCACCGCTAGAGTCGCGATGAACAGGATTCTCCTCGCCCAAACTGTAATCATCCCCCATCTCCTCCTTTAACACCTTTTCTATCTCTTCTTGCAGAACAGCTAATATTCGTTGCTCAAGATCGAACATCACGTTGTCAGTCATAATTCCACTTTGCATTGTATTCACCGTAAATTCTTTTTTAATATATCCTGGTCGAGTACCCATAACGACAATTCGTTGCGATAGCTTGACTGCCTCGCGAATGTTATGGGTGATAAAAACGACCGTAAGCTTCGTTTTACGCCAAATGTCAATAAGCTCTTTATGAAGCGTCATTCTTGTCTGTTCATCAAGAGCTGCAAAAGGCTCATCCATTAATAAAATGTCCGGCTCCATTACAAGCGCTCGAGCAATCGCAACCCGTTGCTTCATTCCTCCTGATAATTCATGGGGATACGCATCTTTGTATCTGCTTAGATGAACCATTTTCAAAACATTTAACGCTTTTTCTTCCGCTTCTTTTTTTGACATTTTTTTAATTTTTAGACCGTACATTACATTATCAAGCACAGAAAGCCATGGAAATAATCCAGATTCTTGGAAAACGACAATTCGATCGGTTCCTGGTCCTTTTATTTTTTTTCCACGTACCAGCACTTCGCCTTCGTCTTCTTTCTCTAAACCAGCGATTAAGTTTAACATTGTTGTTTTCCCGCACCCTGATGGACCAAGAATCGAAACAAATTCTCCTTGTTCAATGTTTACACTTATATTATCTAGTACTTTCAACGTACCTTTTTGTTTATGAGAAAACGACTTATTGACATTTTTAATTTCGATGTGCACTCTTACCACCACCAATTCATACCAAAACGGTATGTTTTATAGACTTTATCATAGTTAAATAGATTTGGTTTGTCAATAACAGATTTTGTGACAGCTTGTAACAAAAAATATGGTGAGCATTCAAGCGACTGAAAAATCTAGACTTCGCATAGTTAGGCCAAACAAAATGACAGATACATTTGCACCTGTATTTACTCAACTTTTTGATCGTAATATTAAAAAGACCTCTAGTTAATCATGTTAGACTAAAAAAAGGACGATCCGCCGCTAGCGTTTCGTCCTTTCCGCTATATTACTTGATTAACGTTGAATGAAGTCTTCAATTTGACCAATTATGCTTTCCTGGATTTCTTCAACCTTCAAGAAGTCCATTGCGTCTATATAATAAGCTTCTAGTTCATCACGGAGACGTTTTGCTTCGGCTAAATAGGAAATGGCTTCCTTCATATAGTCTTTGTACGCCTTTGTAGTTCTTTCAATATCATTTGAAAATTTCTCATCCGTTCCAGGGGCAATACAGCGAATGTACATATCAATCATCTCATCATTTTCCCGATCAGGAAAATATTCATGAGGAGCAGTGCTATCAAAAATGGCAATGCCTTTTTCTCTTAAAATGACCATATCCAAGCTATTTGGATCGAAACCACAATGATAGACTTCAACGTCAAACCCTCTCGCCTCTCCTGCTGATGCAATTTTCTTGAGCATTGTTGACTTCCCTGAACCCGCTCTACCCTTGATAAAATAGCGTTTCTCAATATCCTCCGTTAAATTTTGAATAAAGTCAACGGCTCCATTTGGCGTTGCAGCACCTAAAAAGCGGTGCTTTACCTTTGCTTGCTTCTCTTTTATCTCATCACCAAAAAACTCCGCAATCACTTCATCCGTTAATTGATCGGCTGCTGAGAAATCCATATTTGCTATATATATTTTTTCAATCTCATCATGCGCTTTCAAAGAAGCAGCAAAGGTGTCATAGGCTTTTTGAAACAACTTACGTATAGATTCATTGAGCGCAAGAATGGTTTCTTTGTGAACAGAGAGCTTTTTTGAATCCCAGGCAACACCCAAATTTACATACTCATCAATCACCCCAGGTGCTTGTGGTTCAATCACATGGGGGGGCGTTCCATCAACGATTCCTACTTGAAATTGTGGTATGATAACACCATCGATGGAATCGTTATCAGACGAGCAGTGTAAATACTCAATATCCAGCCCTTTCCTTACCATCCTTTCGCCGACTGCTTTCATTAATGAAGATTTTCCCGTACCTGGACCGCCTTTTAAAATAAACAAACGCTCCAATCCTTCTAAGGCAGAATTATACAAACTATAAAACCCTTTAGCCGTGTTGCCTCCAGCATAATAATTGCGAACCTTACCGTTCATTAAATCACCCTTTCCACCCTTTCTACCTAACATATGAAGAATTTCTTATGAGGGTGAATGCCCATTCGCTGATTCCTATTTCATTAATAGTAGACCGCATCTCCTTTGCCTCCTGTTGCAGAAATAACATCCCCAGTTATCGACACAGACAAAGGTGAAGCTAAAAAGATTGCAACATAAGCAATTTCATCTGCCGTTACTAATCGACCAATTGCATTTTTCTTTCCTTCTACGTCTCGTTTTTCCTTTGAAGAGATTCTCTCGGCTACGGTTTCTGTATAGGTCGTTGTTGGGTAAATCGCATTTACATTAATGCCAAACTTGCCGAGCTCCTGTGCTGCTGCTTTTGTTAAATGAACCACGGATGCATTCCGTGCCCCTGCACTCACACTGCTGGCTGTTCTTGCCGCCATTCCACTCATATTGATAATACGGCCCCAATTATTTTTCTTCATGTGCGGTACGACACTGCGCATGCAGCGAAAATAGCCTAGATATTTTTCTTCAAAATCCTTAAGAATTAACTCATCCTTTACATTGTGAAAATCCTCAGGTTCTCCGCCACTTACCCTCGCCCCATTGTTTACTAATATATCAATTCCGCCCATTGCAGCGGCTGCTTTCTCCACTAAAGCTTCAATGGAGTCTGCCTTTGTCAAATCAGCGACAATCGGATGAATTTTACCTCCCGTTTCTTTGGATAAGTGTTCCGCTGTTTCTCGCAAGGTGCTTTCTGTTCTCGAACAAATGGTACATTCCACACCCTCAAGAGCTAATTGGCGAGCAATCGCTTTTCCGATCCCGCGACTTCCTCCTGTAATAAGTGCTTTTTTCCCAGCTAGCTGTAAGTTCATTGCACGATTCCTCCATTCCGCTACCCATCAAAAGAATAATTCCTTGCTTCAACCATATGGTCATATTCTCTAAACACAGCTTGGTTTCCTGTAGAAATTTAACGCCTACCTGTGACATGTATTTTCATTAGTCTGTCAAACTGTTAAACGATAGGTTTTTTATGAAGGAAGTTCCTATTTCTTGTCGTATACTATAACTATCGGTGACAATGTCCAACTCAAAATTTCACAACCAACCCCACGATGTGTGATGACAACCCTTGCTTAAGGTGATCTCCCAAAAGATTCGAATGTCTTAAAGTCAATTGTGAAAAACAATGCTGGTAGTATCGGGTTATACGCAGAGGTGATAAAAAAACGGAAGAATTAACATCGGATATCAAATTCAAATCAACGAAAAATAACGCATAATGAAGATAAGAAAATCGACCTCGATCCGCTTGCCCCTGTAGCTATACAGCTTTAAAAGGTTATCCTTTCTTATTTTTTGAAAAAAACCCGTTCAAAATGATGATTGAACGGGTTTTTCGTATTCAAATCTAAAAGGAAACATAAGACGGCAACGACTAGTTTATTAAGCTTGTACGATTAAGCAAGCTTAATAATTGGTTTAATGGTTGTTCCTTCTTTTGAGTCCTCAATCGCCTGATTTATTTCATCAAGTGTATAATACTTTATTAATTTATCAAATGGGAATTTTCCTTGTTTGTATAATTCAATGAGCATCGGAATATACAGTTGAGGAACACTCCCACCCATCAAGAATCCAGTGAGTTTCCTCTCAAATAACAGCGTATTCATATCTAAGGTTACTTCTGTTCCCAGTGCAGGTGCTCCTACTTGTACGACTGTTCCTAATACTGCTAGAGAGTCCACGGCAAAACGTGTGTTTTCTGGACGTCCACTTGCTTCAACCGCATAATCAATGCCCTTGTTTCCTGTAATGTCCATGATCGTCTCCACAACATCTTGTTCCTTTGCATTGATCGTATGCGTAGCTCCTAATTCCTTTGATAATTCAAGACGGCTATCCTGAATATCAACCGCGATGATCGTCGCACAATGAGAAACAGCCGCTCCCATCAACGCACTTAAACCGACTGCACCAATGCCAAAAACTGCGAGGCTAGAACCAGGAGGTGGTTTCAGCCTATTTAATACTGCTCCACTTCCTGTTTGAATCCCACAACCAAGTGGTCCAAGCATTTCAATAGGAACATCTTTCGGTACTTTGATGACGTTACGAGCATTTGCAACAGAATAATGTGAAAAGCTTGATTGACCAAAAAAGTTCGATAGGTCTTGATCCCCCTTGTGCAATCGACACGTACCATCCCCCATTTTGCCTTCAAAGTTTAAGCTATAAAATTGCTCACATGCATAAGGTTTACCAGCTAAGCAATTGGGGCACCCACCACAAGAACTATATGACAACACAACATGATCACCAGGCTCAATGTTCGTTACACCCATACCCACTTTCTCTATAACGCCAGATCCTTCATGTCCTAGCACTGCAGGAAGAGGCACAGGGTACGCTTGGTTTTGGGCCAGAATATCAGTATGGCAAATTCCTGTCGCGACAAGTCGAACTAAAACCTCGCCTGGCTGTGGATCATCAACCATAATATCGGTTATTTGAAAGGGCTCCCCCTTACCCAATGTAACAGCTGCTTTAGTTAACATTTCGATTCCTCCTAGTCGTTATAATTCTGTACATAAAATATGTTAACCACCAATTGTGATTATTATTTACAAACGAGACTAGGCAGCATAAATGCTATTCTTGCAATACCTATGAATTCAGTACATGAAACGAAAATAATTGGGGAAATTATATCAAAAATCAATGTTTACCTAAAAAGTGAGGAAGTGAGGAACTGAGAAATTGAGCTTATTCAGAAAAAAAAACAGCACTGTTACTGTGAATAGTATTCTTGAACAATTTAAAGACTGTGAAGACTTAGAGCATGAATTTGTTTCTGATCTAAATCTTCACTTACTATTTTTCGCTTATTTAACAGATGATTTCAGTTTCGAGCAAAAAATAACAAGACCTTTCTTTGATCATCATTCAAACAAAGAAGCATTAAGCGACATATTAAAACGCTCAATTTATGTACCATGCTCTGACCTAAAGGAAGCTGTAAGAAAAATCTTAGAGGGTCATGTTGCGATATTTTTTGAAGATACACTCTATCTTACTGACGTATTCGGTCCTCAAACGCGGGCGATCGAAAAATCAGAGAGAGAAACGACAATTGTAGGTTCTCTAGAAGCTTTTAACGAATCAAATGTTACGAATTTATCCCTCATCAGGAGACGATTAAAAAGCTCAGATTTAAAAGTTCTGAAGTTATCCGCAGGTGAGATAACAAAAACAGATGTTCTCATTTTATATCTTGAAAATATCGCGAATAAGGTTTTTGTTGAAAAATTAACAGAACGTATTAAGTCTGTAAATACAGATTATGTCCTTGATTCAAACATGTTTGTGCAATTAATCGATGACAACCCTTACTCCCTGTTTCCACAGTTTTTAACAACCGAACGACCAGAGCTAGCAACGTCGAAGCTCGCACTAGGAAAGGTCATCGGTTTAGTTGAAGGAAGTCCGTCCACTTTTATTGCACCAACGAATTTTTTTGAATTTTTTCAGTCACCTGATGATATCAGTCAGCGTTGGGGACTCGGTACGGCAACAAAGATTTTACGTTATATCGCATTTTTTATCACCTTAACATTTACTGCTTTATATGTAGCCGTTACAACCTTCCATTATGAAATGATTCCAGAAACACTGTTAATATCTTTGGCAGAATCAAGAAACCGGGTCCCTTTTCCACCTTTAATTGAAGCATTTATCATGGAATTTACAATTGAATTACTTCGAGAGGCCGGAGCAAGGCTACCAGCTAAAATTGGTCAAACGATCGGAATTGTAGGTGGAATTGTGATTGGTCAGGCTGCAGTCGATGCAGGACTTGTTAGCAATACCTTGATCATTGCAGTTGCCATTTCAGCCATTTCGTCGTTTGTTATGCCCAATTATCTTCTTAGTGCCGCATTAAGAGTCGCTCGCTTTGGTTTAATTGTGTTAGCTGGGGTATTAGGCAACTTAGGCTTAACCATTGGGATTGCTTTTTTAGTCATCCATTTATCAAAATTAACGAATTTAGATAGCTCCTACCTTCTTCCAGTAGCACCAAATTACTTTAGAGACTGGAAATCGGCTTTTATTCGGGCACCTTTTTCTGAGATTACGAAACGACCCGCCCAATCTGTTTCTCAGAATGTTCGCAAACACAGAATGAAAAAGTAGAGAAGTGATGAGATGATTACGGAAAAATTACCTTCATATCAAATTATACTTTTAATGTACATGCTTCAATCAGGGGTTATATTATTCAGCATTCCTCGTTTAGTGTCTGAAACCTATGGAACGAACGGATGGTTAGTACTACCAATTTATTTTCTTATTGTTTCATTTAACATTTGGTTAATTTCTTTAGTGTATCGTTTGAGCAAAGGAGAAGACGTCTTTTTACTGATTAATCGTATTTCACCAAAATTGATAAGGAATCCGATTTATTTTCTTGTATCTCTATTTTGGGTATGCTTAGGAATCATACTTGCAAAAAAATATACGTTTATTATCCAAACCCTTTCATTTCCCACTACTCCTACCTATTATTTGTTAATTGTCATTTTACTTCCAGCTGTACTATTCACTTTAAACAGCATGTATAACATTGTAAAAGGAGCAACGTTATTTTTTTATTTAGGAATATGGATGGTTTTTTTAACTGGGTTCTTTATGAAAGAGATCGAATTATCTCGATACTCAACGCATTTGTTAAGGGGAGGAGATGCTGATTTACAATCAATGCTTGAAATATATGTTGGTTTCACAGGATATGAATTTTTTTTGTTCTTGTTCCCCTATTTAGATGAAAAGAAAAAGCCTTTTAGAGCGATGTATATCGGCCATGCGTTCACTAGCTTCATTTACATTTATGTAACCATAATATGTATTGGCTTTTTCGGATTTAATCTCATCCTAGATATCATGTACCCTACACTTCAAATCTATAGTAACATTGAGTTCCCTTTTCTCATTCGCATTGAAAATATTGTGTTTAGTACTTTTTATTTCAAGATCATTGTCACAGTGACATTCTTTTTTTGGACTGCACTAACAGCGATGGAGCAAATCTTCTCACATATAAGTAAAAAAATAATACTACCTATCCTTTTGCTATTAGGGTGCTTGATCACAATGAATGCGAACACATCAACCGAGGCAGACAAGTGGTTAACTCAATTTGGCTTTATTCAAATGGGGCTTGCGTTTTTGTTGCCTCTCATCTTGATCATCATATTAAAAATAAAAAAAAGTTGAGGAATCAAACATAATGAAAACGATTATAATCGTATTTGTTGTTGCTCTAATTTGTTGTGGTTGCTCTGACAAAAAGCTCCTTGAAGACGTTGGTTTTATTCACGCATTGGCATTAGATATTCATAAAATCGAGGAGTTCGAAGAGGACGGGGCACTCCAATTCACAGTTGCTATTCCACAAATAGAACCGGAAGCCGAAAAAGATAGCGAAGTGTTAACAACCATCGCTCGAAGTAATAAAGAAGCAATATTAAACGTCTCTCGTCAATCGGAACGAGATCTTGTTACGGGACAAATTCGAAATGTTTTATATGGAGTCAACTTAGCAAAAAATGGTTTACAGGATCAAATTGAAGCCTTGAACCGTGATCCTATTTTTGGTTCACGATTAAAAATAAGTATTATTAACGGACATGCAAGTGAATTACTAGAAAACGAATACCCAGCGCATCCTCGTTCTAGCAAATATATTGACAAATTATTAGATAAAGAAATCCGGAATATGATGGTCCCAGAATCTAGATTATACCAATTTACAAGGGATTTATATGAAGAAGGAATCGACCCAGTAGCTCCCCTTTTAAAACACGCAAATGATGAGATTGTCGCTGATGGAATTGCCCTTTTCAAAAACGATCAATACATAACAAAAATCGACCCGAACGATGCAAGAGTGTTTTTCTTTTTAAAAGGGGGATCTTCAGAAGGAACGCTTCATTTTGATATGGAAGATCCAGCAACAAAAAAGAAAGCACAGCTGCTGTATGAAGGGATTAAAAACAGACGAAAAATAAATGTGAGCAATGATGCAGATGGCGGAAATATACAAGCTGAGATCGACATTAATGTTCGAGGCTCAATCTTAGAATACACTGGTTCATTAAACTTAACAGACGAAAAAGACATGAGAAAACTTGAATCAATGATTGAAAATCATATCAAAGAGGTGGCTTTGAGGTTAATCCGTACAATGCAAGACAATGAAGTGGATAGTATCGGAATCGGTATCTTTGTGAAAAACAGTTTATCCTATGAGCAATGGAAACAATTAAATTGGAGAAAAGCATTTCCAACGATTGACGTTAAGGTAAATGTTAATGCAGAGATTAAAAATACAGGCTTTATTAAAAATGCACTAAAAGTCAAAGAACAGGAAATGGAATAAATACATCTTCCCATTTACTCTTAGTCCTCGATTTCTTAAATGGCAAAGCTTTTCCGTAATGAATGAAAAGCTTTGCCATGATTACACTCCCTTTATTGTTTTAGCCATTCTGCTTACTAAAAAACTCTTTAAGAAACTCAAAAAAAAGCGTTTCAGTTGGCAGCAATTGACGTTCTTTAGGAATGATAAGACCAACTGTTCGAGTCACACTCGGTTCAATAATCGGTATTTTTACCGTAGCGCGTGGCAAAGTATCCATTACGGTTATTTCTGGCAAAAGCGTGATTCCAAGGCTTGCCGACACCAGTCCTTTTAAAGCATCCACATCATCTCCCTCAAAGGATACCTTTGGTTCGAACCCCGCATCTGCACACGCATTCATCACCATATCACGAAAATACATTCCTTCAGGTAATAGGATGAAAGGCTCATCTTTTAATTGACTTAACTTCAATATCGGTTCGTTCGCTAAGTGATGATTACTAGGTAAAAGCGCAACAATATTTTCAGTAAACAAAATATGCCCTTCTAGCTTTTCTTCATCCATTGGCACAGGACCAAGTAAAGCCATATTGTATTCACCATTTACAACTTCATCTACCAAATGATTGTAAATGTTTTGTTTTAATTGAAATCTAGCTTTTGGGTATCGTTCCCTGAAAGCTGAAATCGCCGTCGGTAGTGTATGTGCTGCCATACTAATTGGAAAAGCAATACGGATTGTGCCTCGCTCTGGATCTAAGTGTTCTTTCACTTCACGCGTTGCATTATCGAGCATTTTCATTGCTTGTGTCGTGCTTTCTAAAAACATTCGACCAATTGGTGTCAATCGAACTCTTCGCCCTTGTCTGACAAACAAATCAACACCTAGTTCTGATTCAAGATTAAAAATTTGTCGGCTTACTGCAGATTGTGCCACATGTAAAGCCTCAGCAGCCTCTGTCATATGCTCACGTTTGGCAACTTCCATAAAATACTTCAACTGCCTTAATTCCACAGTCTTTCTCTCCTTCAATCATCTAAAAATGATATTGATATTATCTTCTTTTTGTATTGATCAGATTATACCTACAATATAAAATACACCTAAATAGAAAAATTAACAATCATAATATAATATTTATTTATTATTTCACCATTACTAATTTGCAGTATATATTTCTCAGCTGAAGAAAATTAAAGGGCATTCCTTTTTTGTGAAAAAACAAAAAAATTTGAAGCTAACCTATGGGTGGCACATAATCTGCACTTTCAACTTGAACATTGACCAAATGAATTGTTCAAATTTATTCCTTTGACATGAATCATTATTTAAAGTGAGAATTACAATCGCTCACACACGTATCATTCAAATAATGATTCGGGTCATCTTTAAATTTAATGTTTTTTAAAAAACTCATAATAATAAGGGAGAAAGTAGCTTTGTTTGCACATTCACCTTTTAAGATAATTGAAGATTCCTAATATTGAAATTTATATTGAACGACTCAAAATAGCCTGTACAACATACCAATTATATAAAGAAAAAATTATAACTTTTTTAGTAGGTGAACAACATTGACGAATACTGACTGGAAAGATTGGCAAAAGCAAGTGTTACATGAAGAGTATGTAAAGCCTGAGTTATTAGAGGAAAAATTAAAGAAAAAAATGGAGGAAGTAAATCGAAAATATAACCCTAATTATTATTCTGTAATAACAAATAAATAATCATTTTTTGTTAATTATTTTAAGTGATTCCAGATAATGAGAAATTCTTGAATCCTTTGTTAGTCGGATAATTCCAGCTATACAAGAGCGTTTTCCCTTCTCTTCTTATAACGAAAACCGATGAATTTGTTTCGTTGAAAATCGACCTCTCTTTCTTTAGCTTTAGCTTCTATCATGCTTGTAATCAGCATAGCAATCGGTTTCCACCGCTCCATAAAGCAGGTTCATCGGATGACTCACCTTCCTTAACCCCCTTCAAAAAACTCACCGTTTCAAAATAACAAGGTAGAAATCATGCACTTTCTAATCCCTTCTCTTACATCAATATGCATAATTTTCTATAAATAATTACTATTCTTTGTCTCCAGCTACACTCTCTTTTTCTATTAATCATCTCATTATAGCATTAATCTCATCTATTCTTTATATTGGTTCAAATTGCTTAAAAATTATAAAATACTCCATAACATTAGATTTAACGATGCTGATAGAATATTTATGCAAAATCCTTAAATTGTGAAGCATGGAGGTTCAGAAAAGAGTATGCCGACTATCGTAGAAACAAAACAGACAGACACACAAATTGCAAAAGACTATGTAAACAGAGTGTATGAAGCTGTCATCAAACGTAACCCTAATGAAAGTGAATTTCACCAAGCCGTTAAAGAAATCTTTGATTCACTTGTACCTGTTTTTGAGAAGCACCCTAAATACATGGAGAACGGAATTCTTGAGCGCATTTCAGAACCAGAACGAATGATTACTTTTAGAGTGCCTTGGGTCGATGATCAAGGAAAAGTGCAAGTAAACCGCGGCTTCCGCGTTCAGTTCAACAGCAATATTGGCCCTTATAAAGGTGGCTTACGATTCCACCCTTCCGTGAATGCTAGTATTATTAAATTTTTAGGCTTTGAGCAAATCTTTAAAAACTCTCTTACTGGCCAACCAATTGGTGGAGGTAAAGGCGGTTCCGATTTTGATCCTAAAGGAAAGTCTGATGGTGAAGTGATGCGCTTTACGCAAAGCTTTATGACTGAGCTCGCTAAACATATCGGACCTGATGTGGACGTACCAGCTGGTGATATCGGCGTTGGTGCAAGAGAAATTGGATACATGTTCGGACAATATAAAAGACTTCGCGGCGGCTATGAAGCTGGAATTTTAACAGGCAAAGGTGTTGGGTACGGCGGAAGCTTGACGCGCACAGAAGCTACTGGCTATGGGACTGTTTATTTTGTTGAGGAAATGTTGAAAGACAAAGGTCTTAGCTTCGATGGAAGTACAGTTGTTGTGTCTGGCTCTGGCAATGTCTCGATTTACGCGATTGAAAAAGCGACCCAATTAGGTGCCAAAGTTGTCGCATGTAGTGATTCAAACGGTTATATTTATGACAAAAATGGAATTAACCTTGAAACGGTAAAACGATTAAAAGAAGTTGAACGTAAAAGAATTTCCGAATATGTGGCTGAACACCCTGAGGCAGAATACCATGAAGGCTGTGCAGGAATTTGGTTGATTCCTTGTGATATTGCTCTACCATGTGCTACTCAAAATGAAATCGATGAAGCATCAGCAAAAGTCCTCGTTAATAATGGAGTAAAAGCTGTTGGTGAAGGTGCTAATATGCCCTCTACACTAGAAGCGATTGATATCTTCCATGAAAACAACGTTCTCTTTGGCCCTGCCAAAGCGGTGAATGCTGGAGGAGTCGCAGTTTCTGCACTTGAAATGGCTCAAAACAGCATGAGACTTTCTTGGACATTTGAAGAAGTTGATGCAAAATTACAAGAAATTATGACGAATATTTACCGCAACAGTGTGAATGCTGCAGCAGAATATGGTCATCCTGATAATCTTGTTGTTGGTGCCAATATCGCAGGTTTCTTAAAAGTGGCCGATGCAATGATGGTACAAGGCGTGATATAAGAAATATTCTAAAATTTAAAAAGGTGCTTGTGTTTGAGTAAGTGAAACATAAGCACCTTTTTTCTTTCCTTAATTAATTAATGGTGAAAAAATCCATTTATATAATATTTTTTAAAATTTTATTGTGTGCAAGTGTCGTCTTTATTTAAACCAGCCCTTTTCTTTAAACCGAGCAATCGCTTCAATCCGGTTACTTACTTCTAATTTATCAAGAATGACGGAAATGTAATTACGCACAGTACCATTCGTAATATAGAGCTCACTGGCAATTTCCTTTGTGTTCTTTCCATCAGCGATCAGTTCAATTACCTGTTTTTCACGCTTCGTAAGTGGATTTTCATTTTCATATGCTAAATCAACTAATTCTGGAGCATAAACACGTCGCCCGTCCATAATCGTGCGAATCGAGTTAGCTAACTCCTCACTTGGACTATCTTTTAACAAATAGCCACTTACCTCAGCTTTTCGCGCACGCTCGAAATACCCTGCTCTAGCAAATGTCGTCAATATAATCACTTTGCAAGGATACTCCTTCAATTCTTCCGCTGTATCAAGTCCGCTTTTTAATGGCATTTCAATATCCATGATACATATGTCTGGCTGAAGCTGTTGAACAAGATTCAACGCTTCTTCGCCATTTTTTGCTTTGCCAACAACTTCCATATCTTCTTCCAAATCAAGCAGCGCCCCTAATGCCCCTAATAACATTCGCTGATCTTCAGCAATCACAATTCGAATCACACCAATCCCTCCTGTTTCGTTTGTTGAATGACATTTGGTACTCGAATGTTTAACGTGGTCCCATTTAATGGTCTTATCTCTAGGCTTCCATTCACAAATTCAAGACGCTCCTTCATTCCCCGCAGTCCATTGCCTTTCGTGAAATCAATGCTTTCTGGAGTACCCATTCCGTTATCTTGGACTCTTATAAGCAATTCGTCCGGAGACTGCTTTATCAAAATGTGACAGTACGAAGCTTGACTATGCTTAACAACATTCGTTACTGCTTCTTTTAAGCACATACTTACAACATTTTCCACCAACAATGGTATATTGATCAATTTTGGATTTCCTTCAATCGTAAATTTCTTTTGCGCAGCATTTAACATTTGCTGAATGCGAATGATTTCCTCTTCAAGGTTGGCTTCTCTCATATCTGTCACCATCTCGCGTACTTCTTTTAGTGCCGTTCTTGCCGTCTGTTGAATATCACTGATTTCACTTTTGGCTGCATCAGGATTTGCGTCCATTAATTTTCCAGCCAAATCACTTTTTAATCCAATGAGAGACAGCTTTTGTCCCAGCGTATCATGTAAATCACGTGCAATACGCTCACGCTCTTCAATGACCATAAGTTGAGAAATCCTAAGGTTCGCATCTTCTAATTGACCCTCAAGCTTTTCACGCTTGTTCCGGTTGTAGGTGTTAAATGGCAATAAGATCACACCAATCACACAAATCACAATAAATGGAAACTGAGAGAAAAATAATTCATTTTGGGTAAAAAAGCTGACGTTAACCGCAGCAATCGTGCTAAAAAGCAGAACAACATACAACGTGAAAAACCCAATTTTATTTTGAATGTTCCCGATAAAGAATGCTAAAAACAGCGCAAAATATACGTAGCCAAAAAACAGAGTCATAACAATACTTATCGCTATTTCTATCCCGACCCATACATAGACAAGCCAGCCCTTCGAAATAAAAGATAGGCGGTATGCAATGAAAAATAACACGATCATCAAGATACCGAACGTAATTTCAATCCCTGATGAAGAACGAAAAATAAAATAGAAGGGCAAAATGCAAAAAACAATCCATACATAGACACTTAGCCCCGTGTTTTTTGGGAAAATGTTATACCAACTTTGCATAGAGGCCTCCTTCATGCCAAACCGTTCATTCTGAATAAATACGATCAACGCCACAGTTCTTCTCTTCTTATCTTACACTGATTATCATTGCCATGCCTCATGATTCTTACATATTAACCGTAATAAACAAAACTTGTCTTTTCGCCAAATCCACCATCGCGACAGCCTTAATTGCAGTTATACTTAGACCGTTAAATTTTAACGACTTCGATACTCCGTTGTAAAAAATTTTATGCTTTCCTAACGTACGAAAAAACCTTCAATACAAAGTTGAAGGCTTTTTACATCTTGCCATTTATTTTCCTTGAAGGCTTGCCCCTCGGTTATCGATTTTTACCTCTTGCTTTGCTTGAGTCAGAAGGTGCTTAACTTCTTTAAAGCTAACAAACGTCTTTCTTTTTTCATCATAAAGACGGAAACGAATCGATTTTAAGCTAGAGCCGATCGTAATGGTTGTTGCTTTCTGCAATGGAGGTGTCGTTTCATGTACTTTTTCTAAATGATAGTTCGGTACTCTTGGGCTTAAATGGTGCACGTGATGATAGCCAATGTTCCCTGTCACCCATTGCAATACTTTAGGGAGCTTGTAATAAGAGCTTCCATCGACAGCCGCTTTCACATAATCCCACTCGGTCTCATCTTCAAAATAAGAATCTTCAAATTGATGCTGCACATAGAACAACCAAATACCAAGTAGCCCAGCCACAAATAAAACCGGCCCTTGAATGATAAGGAATGCCTGCCAACCAATCGCCCAAATCATGAGTGCATAGACAGCAACAATCGAAGTATTGATGACATACATATTGATTCGTTCTTTTCGTTTTGCTCCTTTACGGTTCAAGCGGTTCGTTATTAAGAAAAGGTAGAGCGGACCTAATCCAAACATAATGAATGGGTTCCGGTAAAGACGGTATGCCAGTCTTTCTTTGAAGGATGCTGCCACATATTCATCCACTGTCATGATCCATACATCCCCTGTCCCACGCTTGTCTAGGTTGCTGCTTGTAGCATGGTGGATTGCATGGTCTCGCTTCCATTTTTCATAAGGGAACATCGTAATGATGCCCGTAATGGTCCCGAGAATATCATTGGCTTTCTTGCTTTTAAAAAACGAGCCATGACAGCAATCATGAAAAATAATAAAGATCCGAACCACAAATCCTGCTGCCACAACTGCCAATGCAAGCGTTAACCAAAACGATATGGATAAACTTTGGTACGCAAGGAACCAAAGCAAAATAAATGGGAGAAAGGTATTGAGCATCTGTCGTATACTCGACTTAGCGTCTGATTTTTCAAAAGGTGCGACATTCTTCTTAAGCTGTGCTAGTTTTTGTGTACTCACATCTTTCCTCCTTACGTGTATGTGTTACATTTTATTTTTGGAAAACCATTTGACTGATTCTATAATAAATAAGATTTTCAAACGTTAGAAGTCATGAACGTCAAGTAACAGGTATGACATTTGTCATACCTGTACGCTTTTTCTCCACAAAAAAGAAGCCTTCCCCTTTTATTAAGAGCAGGCTTCATGGTTGTACTCTTCCTTTCTAACAAGCTCCTTATTCAATTTGTTCCCTTTCATATGCTTCTTCAGGCAACGCAAATTCTGCTGACTCGATTTCAGTAAAATCCATAGGATAGCTTAACACATCAGGATACAGATCAAAAATACCATTGAAATCGGGTCGAACTTCTGAGTAAGCGGTAACAAAATCACTAAGCCACCTTTCCCTGCCCCTCTTTTTTGTATCGAAACTATAACCAACTCTCGAAAGCTTTTAAATTATTTTTACCATTTGTCTCATTCTCCACCTATTTAATGGAAAATAATTAAAAAAATCATCCTCATTTAATGCTGATCCCTCATAAAATCTGCAAAAGCCTTTGTTTGGAAAGGTCACTGGACTATAGGCTCTCCTCTATTCGCAAATCAAGGTGGGTATCACCCATTTGTGACTCCCTCCTCTTCAGACATTGACTACAAAAGACGTTCAATCTCGGCTTTTAATTCGCTCGGCTCCGTTTGCGAGGAAAACCGCTTTGCAACCGTACCATCTTTTGTAATCAAAAACTTTTCAAAATTCCATTTTACATCTTTTTGACCATACGTTTCTTTTGTTTCTTCCGTTAAATAATTAAAAAGTGGATGAGCGTTCTCGCCATTTACGTCTACTTTTTCGAACATGGGGAACGTAACGCCATAATTCTTTTGGCAAAAGGATGCAATTTCCTCATTCGTTCCCGGCTCCTGCTCTGCGAATTGATTGCACGGAAAGCCGAGCACTTCAAATGGCTCATCAGCAAAGGTTTCATAGAGCTTCTGCAAGTCTTTGTATTGTGGCGTTAGGCCACATTTGCTCGCTGTATTGACAATAAGCAGTACCTTCCCCTTGTATTCATTTAGGGGTTGTTCTTTTCCTTCTAAGGTGACAGCAGAGAAATCATGCACAGTCGTCATTGGCGATCGCCTCCTAGAAAATGTTTCCTCTATCGTATCGAACAAAAGAGAGCAGAGCAAGGGAAGAGAGCTCAAATTAAGGGGATTCTTCTTTGAAGCAAAACATCTCTCACGTCATAGGTATTCGTCTTGTTCGATCTATGATACATTAATAAGGATTTAAGAATTGAAGGGAGCTTTATTCATGACAAATCAAGAAGCAAACCATGCACTTCCACCAAAAACATGTACAATTGATCGGCTTGTAACGAAGCCGGATGATGTGAACAAAGTAATTGAAGGTAAGAAAACAGCCACACGTCGTAATGGAAGATATGCAGATATTGGAGAAATCATGGTATTAAAAGACAAAAAGTTCGTAGTTGAACGCGTTTATTCACAAGCTCTTGGTGAGTTAACCGATGAACACGCTCGCCAAGAAGGCTTTAATACGGTAGAGGAATATAAGGAAGCAATCTTGTCCTATCATCCTGGAATGCCATGGCTCCCGCAAATGAGAGTTTGGGTGCATGAATTCAGCCCAGTAAACGGATAACAGACAAATGGATGTTTGGTATCGACTCTTACTCTATACTCATGTTCTTAGCGCCATCGCATCAATTGGACCTTTCTTTCTCCTATTGCCTGTAGTCAAAAAACTACGAATGGCAAACGAAGGAGAAATAAATGCATATCTAGATACCTTTCGTTTTGCGGTCAGAATCGCGAAGCATTCAGGTCATGTGCTAGTGGCAACAGGGATACTGCTTGTGATGCTCGGTCCATGGACTTGGGGGACGCCGTGGATTGTCTTGACGCTGATTATCCTATTTTGTTCATTATTTTTTCTGGCCCGTGCATTTTCTCCAACCATTAGAAAATTCCATGAAAAAGGTCAGGACAGAAGCGCTCTTGCTGATAAACTAAAGCGTTCGATTTTGATTTACATTGTTTTATTAATGGCAATGCTTTGGTTTATGGTCGGTAAGCCAGCCCTCTGGTAAACAACCTTTGATGCTCGTTTACACGGTAAACCTTGTTATTTTTTCATAACAAGGTTTTTGGGCTTGGTCTTTAAAAAACTGCTAATCTAGTGATTTGTACTAAAACCGTGTATTATTGCACAGTTCCTCTTATCGTTTTTATTTTATAGATGAAGTAATAATATTTATATCCGACGATGATGACTAAGATGGTTTTTACAATCAAGCTTTCCGATAGAATGAACGGAATGGCAATCATACAGTCAGCAAATGCGTTAATTGTGATTTTTTGCTGCAGCGTCAATGCTCTTTCTTTCAAAAATCCCTCTAAATGCTTTTTATATAGTGTGGTGCCTTTAAACCAGCGATCAAACCTTTCAGATCCTCTTACAAAACAAGCCGACGCTAATAGTAAGAAGGGAGTTGTTGGGACGAGCGGCAGAATAATCCCAATAATCCCCAAACCGATAAAGAAAAACCCCAAGCATAGATAAATAAATTTCTTTATATTTTTTATCACTCTCACTCCTTGCAAAAAACGTAAACTATATTCATTTCAACAGAAACTGCTAGATCACAATTTACCAATTGATTGGCATTCTGAAATGGCATATGGTTTCAGTTAAATGTAGTGATTTAAAAATAAAATGTGACCATCAAACAATAGAAAAAATCCATGTTTTTTTATCGAAAGCATGGTTTTTTTCTATTGTTAAATTTAGGGGGTATAAACTATGTTAGAAATGTAGTTTATTTTTTTTCGAAAAAAAGCTTTGAAAAAAACCTTACTAATACTTGCCCTTAAAAAAAATAACTGCAACGAATATAACTGCAAAATCTCTGCCAAAAGGCTTAAACCAACTGTCGTCAGGAATAAAATACATTGCCAAAAGTATTGACGATAAGCCCATAATAACATTAACCCAAATTACGTTATGAATTTTTATTTTACCAGATAAAAAGCCAATTATAATAATATAGATTACAGAACCTAAAAACAAAAAAGGTGCTTCTTCACGTTTTACATGTTGCCCATATTCGTAAAAGTGAAACAAGAATGGAGCAGGTATTAAAGTAAGAATCAATCATAAAATCTTCATAAGTCTAACGCCCTCCTTATCAAAAACCTTAACATATATAAATACCATTTTGATTATTTTTTGGGAAATACCTCTTCATACAGATAGGTAAGGGCTAAAGTACCATCAACTTATTATCTAGTAACCTTTGCATTAAAGATAAGGATAAATCCTCAATATGTTGTAGAATAACTGGATTTAGTTATATTTTTCATTTAAATACTACGTTCTTTAATCTGTTTTACAATTCTCTTTTTAAAACTTTCAAAAGGAACACTATCTGATTGTTGATCCCCATATTTTCTAACATTTACTGCATTTTCTTTAACTTCGTTATCACCTAGCACCAGCATATATGGGATCTTTTGCATATGTGCTTCTCTTATTTTGTACCCTAGCTTTTCATTACTTTTGTCAATTTTCACCCTTACTCCTAATTGCTTCAGTTCCGATTGAATCTGTAAACAATAGTCAAAGTGAACTTTTGAGATAGGGATAATTTGGACTTGTATCGGTGCAAGCCATACAGGAAAAGCACCTGCGAAATGTTCGATTAAAATACCAAAGAAACGATCAATGGATCCAAAAATAGCACGATGAATAACAACAGGTCGAACCTTTTCGTTATTTTCATTGACATAAGTTAAATCAAATTTTTCTGGCATCTGAAAGTCAAGTTGGATTGTTGCACATTGATGGCTTCGTTTTAATGCATCTTTAATATGAAAATCAATTTTCGGCCCATAAAATGCCCCATCCCCTTCGTTTAAGTGGTATTTAATTTTTAAATTTTTCAGTACATTCTTTAATGCTCCTTCAGAAATTTCCCAAAGGTTGTCATCACCTAATGAATCCTCTGGACGTGTTGAAAGCTCCACTGAATAGTCAAAACCAAAAGTACGATATACTTGGTCAATTAGATAAAATACTTGTTTAATTTCACTTTCAATTTGATCCTCTCGAACAAAGATGTGGGCATCATCCTGACAAAATGTACGAACCCGAAGCATTCCATTTAAAGCACCACTGTATTCATGACGGTGAACCTGACCAAATTCCGCCATTCGAATCGGTAAATCTCGATAAGAGTAAAGGTTGTTTTTAAAAATCAGCATATGACCCGGACAATTCATTGGTTTCATTGCGAATTTTTTATGCTCAACTTCAGTGAAGTACATATTTTCGTGATAATGGTCCCAATGACCCGATTTCTCCCATAATTGTTGATTCATCATAAATGGAGTACGAACCTCATCGTAAGAAGCACTGTTTTGAAGTTCACGAGAGAAATTTTCTAATTCATTTCGAATGATTTGTCCTTTTGATAGATAAAATGGCATTCCCGGTGCTTCCTCAGAAAACATAAATAGCTCCAATTGTTTCCCTAATTTACGGTGATCTCGTTTGGCTGCTTCTTCTAAGAAATTTAGATATTCATTTAAATCCTTTTTCTTTTTAAATGCCACTCCATACACTCGTTGCAGAACTTCATTTTGACTCTCACCTCGCCAATAAGCACCTGATACACGAGTTAATTTAAAGGCTTTGATGAAACCAGTAGATGGAAGATGCGGACCTCGACAAAGATCAATAAATTCTCCTTGTTGATAAAGAGTTATTTTTTCACCTTTTGAAATGTCCTTTAATATTTCTAACTTAAATGGCTCACCTTTTTCTTCAAATAACTTTTTCGCTTCTTCATATGAAACTTCCATTTGCTTTATTTCTAAATTCTCGTTTATAATGTTCTCCATTTCTTTTTCAATGGCAAGTAAGTCATCAGAATTCAAACTTTGTTCCAGCTTTAAATCATAGTAAAATCCATCTTCAATGACTGGACCTATCCCTAATTCCACATGTCCATAGAGTCTCTTCACAGCTTGCGCTAATACATGCGCTGAAGAATGTCTTAAAATATGCAATCCTTCTTCCGAATCTAAAGTTAAAACAGAGAGTTCCGCATCTTTTTCTATCTTGTAGCTTAAATCGACCAGTTGTTCATCTACTTTCCCTGCAACTGCACTTTTACTTAAACTTGAACTAATGGACTCTGCTACACTTTTTACGGAAATGCCTTTTGGAAATTCCTTTATTTTTCCGTCTAGAAATTGAATTTTAATCATAACAATAAACACTCCTTTTAAAGTAATAAATAAAAAAAACACACACTCATCCCTATGGCAAGGGACGAGTGTGTTTTAACCCGTGGTTCCACCCAATTTCCCATAAGCTAAGAAATAACTTATGGCTCTGGTGCTGTAACGTAGCATGGACGATATTGGATACTTAAGTTCCCCAATACAGCTCAAAGGCGGTAAGTTATTTTCCTAAGTTAGGAAGTTCGCAGCTTATTCTTCCCTCTCTGAAAACCGTAAAATAATTCATGTCCTTTTCATCGCAATCATTTTTATATAATTGTAAAACAAAAAACGCACTCATCCCTACGGCAAGGGACGAGTGCGTTATACTCGTGGTTCCACCCAATTTCCCATAAGCTAAAAGGTAGCTTACGGCTCTGGTGCTGTAACGTAGCATAAACCGGTATTGGATACTTAATTCCCCAATACAACTCAAAGGTGGTAAGATACTTTCCTGCGTTAGGAAGATTTCAGCTTTCCTTCCCTCTCTGGAAACCGTAAAAAGTAACTCATGTCCTTATCAGTGCTTTTTAAATTTAAACAATTAAATTATTTTATACATTACTATAAATTCTCATAAACAGCAACACTTATCTTATCTTCTTAAATAAAGACTGTAATTTCAATTAGCCTTACTTGACATAATGTAGTAAAGTGGACCTTATCGTCAAAACACAAGTTTCAAAAAAAGCAGTGGGTCTAAGCTAATAAAAATTTTAGTGGAATAATAAAATACCCTTTACAAAGGGCACACTTTATTGAAAAGTTGGGTAGGCTCTAATTTGAGTAAAATTTGCATGCTAATAAGGCGAATCTTGTCGTACAATAGACATAGGAGTCTTCCCTCCTTCGAATTTGTTTGGTCACTTACAAAATTCGACTTTTGGAGAGGAACTCCTTTTTTATCCCTTGAACCCTTGGCTCATAATATGAAATTTATTTACTTAATTAAGTTTATGTTTATGTAAAAATTTTTTGATCCTGTCTTTGAATGTTTGTTAACTCGTCACTTCTTTTACTATAGTATCCAAGCAAAAATAGAATTAATTGATAAGGCTGAGCATACACAAAATATAGAGGAATATTGTAATACTACCATAGCTAATTACAACCCATGAAATCATTAGAGTAATTAAGGACTGGGGGTACGGCTGGACAAGAGGTTATACAAGCTCCTGCAATTAACCTTGCAACTGTTAAATCTATTAAAAGTACTCCTGAAATACAAAGAGCAACCTCATTAAAACCTAGAGTTGAGAATCCTGGTTCATTTCCAGTCGCATTCTTTAAAGTATTCAGTTCTTCTTGAAGTACATCATTACTAACATAATCTATATCTGTAACTTCACTTTGCATTAAATTCCCGTCAAAGTAAGATGAAATAACAAATTTATTATCTTTACTTTTCGTAATCAAAGTTTCTGAATAACTTATAACTTGATTATCGGAATCAAATACTAAAGTCACATTGCTTATAAGACTATATTGAGCTCCTTCTACTTTTCATACTGAGTGCTGTATCAATCTTTTTTGCTGAATCATTATTTAATTTACCATTACTGACTGTACCAACTACAATAACTACAATTATCATATTTATTTTTTCTTTAGGTTTGGTACTATGGTACAGAACTTCTATTAAATATATTTTTCATGAAAAATATTTATTAATAAAAGGCGGTCCATTTAAGAGAAGAATTTCATATGAGACCATATCAAAAGTTTCTCCAACAACAGATAAACTCACTGGTTTCCGTATTACACCATCTGACAAAGGTATAGAACTTTCTTTTGAATCAAAAACTAACATGAAATTCTCATTGGAAAATAAGAGTACTTTCCTCTCTGAGTTAAGAAAAAGATGTCCTAATGCAGACATATCAAAAGATCATGAATTTAAATCACTATTTCTTTATCGTATCCCACTAACATTTCTGAACTTTACGACAAAATAGCCCACTATAATTTTTTATCTGTACGCTAGGATACGGCTTTTACGCTGAAGGAGGCTCTGGAAAATGAAGTCGCGCTAACAAAAGCCTTGACGCAAAAATTAAAGGCCTCCTACGGTGGCTATGCAGAAGGCCGAGAGGAAGCAAGAGAATATTATAAGATTGTCAGTTAAGGGTAGGGCTTTATTTCTTACTTATTCAAGAAAAGAGCGCGATTACTGAGCAAGAAGTAATAGGGTGAAACATATTAGACATGACTAATATGTTTCACCCTTTATTTTATATGACTTTCTTCGATTTTGGTCTTGATAAATTACAAACGGTACGACATTATTTCAAATCCACACCGTATAAGGCGGTTCCATCTAAGTCTAACGTAAGGTTTAATATATCATGAATAGACTTTTGAGCCCTTGCTACTTCTGCCTTCACGGCTCGGGACTTTCACCCTGTAGATTGTACCCATGCTGGGCGCACCAAAAATGGGAGCATAACCAATTAATATAGTTTTGCTCCCATTTTACTAACTGCGCATCGTTGCTTTGTTTGCTAATATGGAATTTAGCATTTCAAACTTTTCATTATCATCAACACGACTACTCAAACAACACCATTTGCTCCATCTCTCCAAGTCTACCAATTGATATTGGTTCATGGTCTTGGAAATAGGCATGATGTAACCATTTTTCTTTCGTCATGACTTTTTTCGTAGCGTCCACTGATTCTCGCAAGCGGCAACTATAAATAACAGGGAAAAAGTCTTGCAGAAATTTCCCTTCTGCATGAGCCGTTAGAGCAATGATTTGAAATCCTAATTGCTCGGCCACAAAGAACACTGGGCTTAAAACATGATCACTCGAAGCCTTTCCAAACGGATTGTCCAAGATGACAGCTCTGTGACGTTTCATGTTTGGTTGAATATGCTGTTTTTTCTCAGCGACATAATTTAAGATCCCTAAGAAAAGAGTCATGTTCTTACTCCATTTTTCGCCCCCAGACCAAACGTTACTTTGTTCCCATGAATACGATCTTGTTGTCACCTTGTTATCATTTGTCACCTTACGACAGTTCACTTTCATCCCTTCATTCTTCATCACCATTTGAAGCAACTGCTTGGATTGAAGCTTCATTTCGATTTCTTTTCGTACTTTCCCCTCATCTTGAATTCCTTGATCATTTTTAAAATGATCGGATTCAAGCTGCTGGAGTACCCTTTCGAGATGATCACGAATTCGAGTTTTTCCGTCTTCCTCTTCCCATTCTGGAATCGTAAATGTGAAAATCTGTTTCCAACCATCTCCAACTTTTACTCTTGTCTTTTTAGGGATCAGCTTCAATTCTTCAACCAGCGTTTTTAAGTGAGCATGAACCTGATTAATGAACGCTTGAAGCTCGGCATCCTTTTGACGGATATGTTCATTTGCATAATTGGTGGCTCTTTCCACACTTGCGAGCATGTTTTTCTTAAAATCAAGTAAATCTTCGTACGTTCGTTTGTGTTCAATCCCATTTTCAGCCATCCTTCTCATTTTCACATCCGTAATCGTCTGACAAAATTGTCTAAAGGATTGCTTTTCACGGTCGACCTTCTCGCATTCTTTTTCTACTATTTCTCTTGCTTGTTCAAGTACCTTAACGATCGAGTTTACAAATTGTTTCCGATTATAGGAGAATTCTAGGCTTTCTTCTGAACGTAACGACATTGCGACAATACCTGGTGCATTAAAGTGATGCTTTTCAATAAAACGTTCTAAACCTCGTTCTGCTTCTTCAATACTAGATAGCTCATGTCCTATTCTCTTCTTCTCTTGCTCTAGGTAGCTTTTGCTTTCTTTTAGCTTTACTTTTTGTCTCTTTAATTCATTTTTCACTTCTTCTAATGGTGAAGTAAATTCATCAATCGCTTCATCAGGATAATCTTTTTGAAATTGCTCGATCTTGGTTTGCCATTTCCCTTTTTGATTTTCTTTTGCGGACAATTTATTATGTACATCTTGTTTTAGGGACGTTACCTGATGCTTTAGCCGTTCGATTTTTCCCCATAAACCCTTCAATAACTGCTTACCGTCACTTGGAAAAAGAACCTCTTCATCAAGCATACTATGCTCGATACGAAGCTGTTCCATAGCCCTTTGAGTACGTTCAATGCCCTCCTTTGCATTTGCCAATTTCGCCTTCCATTCATTGTAACTCACACTCATTTCGCGAATTTTATATTCTAGGTTACGTACTTTCTCTTGAATCGTCTTTTTGCTCTCATTTGTATACAGTGGAATGAGAGATTCGATCGCAAGAAAGTCTTCATCTCGTTTTAAAATCAATAATTCCGTTTTTAAAGAGCGAATTCGCTCTTCTAACCCTTGCTTTTGTTCTATGAACGATTCATATTGATGTTTTGCACTCTTCGTTTCTATTTCAACGGTCTCAAGCTGTTCTTTTAGCTGCATTTCCTTCTTTCTAGCGTCTTCTACCTCTCGACTGTATTGGAGATAAAGACTGCCTTTATCAATTTTCCACTCAAGTCCTTTCATTTCATCCTGATGCCTTGCAACCGTATCTTTTAGAAGCGTATGCTTGGAGCGTAACTCGACGATCCATTTTTCTTCATTTTGAATTTTGAGAGTGAGTTGCTCTAGTTGATTTAATAGCTTTGAGCGTTCATCACTTAACTGGGTTATTTTTTCATAGGAATGTTGTTCCATAAATTGTCTAAATGCTTCATGGATTCTTTCCCAAGCTTTGATTTCCTTTTCTTTTTGCTCTCTTGAAATGGTTGTTTCCTTTGCACTTTTCGTGATTTCTTTTTTCCATTCTTGAAAGGATTCATCTTCCATTCCCTTGCTCCAATGAAGAGGTGCTACCCACGAACTTCCTCCTTCTCCTTGATGAACGCTAACAGCTTCTTCTGTTGTCATTACATGAATCGGGAATTGAAGTCGATCCGCTACTCCGTTTAATTTTTCTTGCAAAGGCGCCTTCGATTTATTTGTTGTAATCAATGTTAATGACCAAAGAGGGTAGCTTCTTTTCTCCTCATAATCACTCTTTTCTAAAGACTGCAAATACTCTATCCCTGTGATTAAATAATCGAACTGATTTTTCCAAGATTTTAACTGAGACTCCACAAATGCATCTCCGAAGAAGGTATCTTGCTTACCGTAATCATCTGCAAATCGATGTGCAACTCGCTCTACATATAATAGTTGGTTTCTTTCATGCCTTAGTCTTTCAATTGTTTCTTCTATTCTAGAAGCAATCGAGATCTCATTTTCGTAAACGTTCTCAAGAGCTGCCCATTGAGGACGAACAGAAGTCAGTTTTGAAATCAAGACTTTCTGATCTTGTTCCATCGCACGAAGCTGATAAACAATCGTTTCATGCTCACGCTCTCGTTTGCCTTTTTCCTCTTGTAGCTCTTCTTTGCGAGCTTGCGCCTCACTGTTCTCCATATGAATTTGCTTTTCCTCTTGACGTAATCGAATGATCTCCTCATCTAAAAATTGAAAACGATGATTCCAGTTTGCGATTTCGTTTTGTACACGCTCCTGCTTTGGATTGGCTAATAGCTGCTGCTCTAGCTTGTCCATATCCTTTGCTCGAGTTTCAATCCGACTTTCAATGCTAGAAAGATCCTTTTGTTTTTCGGTTTCTTTTTCTTGCAATTGGTTCAAACGATGTTCAGCTTGTTGAAGCTGATTTTCGATCGGATTAAGCTCAAAGGACACACCTTTTAACTCTTTCTCGATCTCCTCAATTTTCCCCATAAAAAAACCAAGTAACCTTCGCTTAGCCTGTTCTAGTTGCTCCTCAAGCTCCTGAAGATCCTCCACCTGATTCAACTTCTCTATTTCCTCTTCTATATACTTAAGCTGGTCTTGGAAATTTTTCTGTTCCACCTTAAGCTCCGCCAGTTTAAGGGAATAATAGTCTATTTGATTCCCATCAAGCTCTTCCTCTAGCTCGGATTGTTTCGCAAAAACCTGTTCGTAGTCTTTCGTATAGGTATGAAGGGTCAATTCCTCAACTGCAATATCATAAGAAGCAGACCTTACATCATGCTTACGTTCTTTTTTCTTCCATTCCTCTAGCTTCTGTAAGATAGACGTTTGTTCATCCATCGCCTTTTTCTTTTGCAGTTGGGTTTCTTCCCATGTGCCTTTAGCTTTTTGCTTTGTTTTTTCGTATGCTCGCTTGCTATGATGGAGCTGCTCAAACGTATGAACAAATTTTTCCAATTCCACTTGAATTCGTTTGTTTTCTTCAATTGTCTCTTTTAGCTTTTTATACTGCTTAAAGCTTGTATGCTGTTTTTCAAACATGTCAGCAAACATTTGGCTATTATGTCCAGCAATTGAATTTTCTACAGTCGGAATTAATAACCGATCGAACAATTGATTTGTACTTTTGCAATCATCAAAGAAAGCCTCGACTCCACCTTCCGTACTATTTATTTTTACGACACTTTCCCACTCGGTGGAAATAATATGATACTGTTCTTCAAGAAAGCTTCGATACTCTTTAATCGTTTGGAAGGTGTGAGCTAAGAAAGAACGGTCACGCATTTGGCTATAATAATCTTGCATTTCTCCTCGTTCAGCTGTTCGTTTCAACTCTGTCCCATCTCGCACAAAGGGAATGCCCTCAATTCCATTTGGGTCATTTGCTTCATATTCATAGACGTAACGTAATGAATCGAGGCCATGCTTGGTCATATAAAGGGTAACAGCCGTGACCACGTAGCGTCTTGGCTGATCATTGGTAATCCATTCGATCGCAATATGAGCAGGTGCGTTTTCAAGGACCAATGTCTTTTTGATTTGCCGCTCTGCTAAATTCGTATGGGGAATAATCGCCTGCAAAGCTGTCTGAATTAGGACTGTTTTTCCGCCACCATTTTCAAGTAAAATCGCTCCATTATGCCCATCAAATAAAAACGTTTCATCGTTATAGCGCTTGTTCCCTTCTTCATACACAACATTTGTTAATCGAATTTTACTGATCGCCGGCATATGATTCCGTCCTTTCAAATCCGTAAATAAATTCAAAAATTCCCTTATTATACTCAACTTCCATAAAGAATCGTTGAATGATCGTTTTCGCTTTTTCCGTTAAAGTGATTTCATCATTTCCGATCTCTTGAACCAGCTCTTGATCGACGAGGAATCTTTTCACCGTATCAATAAAGCTTAACCGACTGATTGTATTACCACTTTGCTTCTTCGCAGTTTCTTTGATATCATTCATATCTTCCCATTTTTCAATGATTAAAGACCAATTATAAGAAAATTCTTTTTCGAATTCTTTCAACTCCTTCTCGTCGTGCGACTTCAATTGGTCAATTCTCTCCTGAATAAAATAAACCCATTCATCTAAACGAATAAATTGTCTCGTTGGCTCTTGACTCTGATACGTATCATAGAAGCTACCAAAAAGAATAATCGTCGAAAAATACAACAGATAAATATCTTCGTTTGTAGCACCAGAACGCAAATAATTGCGCTTTATCCAGTCATTGCTCACATGAAAAGGTGAAAGCTTCGTTCTCGGTACTAAAAACATTTGCTCACTCGTTAAAACAATGACACAATCCACTTCATAGCTAAACGTATCAAGAAGGGCACGAATTTCATCATCAGCTTTATATTGCTGAACCGCTTCTACGTCTGCAGCTCCCTCACGTGCTAGCTTTGTATAAAGCTTAAAGGCTTGGATCACTTTAGTCTCAGGAAAGTTCATCCACTTCTCCCTCCAATTCCAAGATCATTTCTTGAATCGAATACCTCTGTACTTTTTGAATGATCCCTTTTCCTTCTTTTATCGTAAGCGTTCGATCCCCGGTGAGAACGAGAGCATCTCCAAGAAGCGTCTTCCCTTCCTGTTCATCTACTCTTCCTCGAATGATTGGCGAGCGTTGATGGAGAATTAACCAAAAATCATAGAAATAACGCTGTGCATAGATGGAAGATTGATCCTTTTCATCAAGGAAATCGATAAAGGCAGAAAGCGCGCCTCCTTTTTCCGCTTTATAGGCCTCTAGGAAAAGCTTCATTAGTTCTTTATATTTTTGTGAAAGCCACTTGCGGTACTGATCTTCTGCTTGCTCCTCGTTCACTTCAGTAAACCCTTGTTCCACTTTTTCGTCTCGTTCTTCGGTAATGTTTTGCTCAGCTAAAATGGCTAATGGTGACCATTGTTCATTCTCCTCGACTTTTAAAAAAGGATGGAGAACCCCTTTTAATGCCTCTAATGGAAGAGGACCCGATACGATGCGAGAAACTAAATCTTGATCAAAGTTAAAAGACTGAATGCCGGTATAATACAAGGACTCTTGAGCTGTAATAAGGGTTGTGTTTTTTAACGTAACCGTTTCATCTAGCAAACGAGAATGATCATAATGAACCGCTTCAAGCTCCTGATTAATTTTTAGTACATAGCCATATGTTTTCTTTTCCTTCTGATGGACATCTTGGGAATAGAGTCGGTCTCTCGTTTCTTTTACAAACTGTCGTAGCTCCTTGAACTCCTCATCTTCTCGCTCAAGTCGCTCATAAATATCCCCAAGAAGCTGCTTATACCGCTCAAAGGTTTCCTCTGACACAATGCTCCGTTGAATCTCGTGTTTCAGCCTAACCATACGCTCCTGTAATGTCTCCACATCAATTCGCATCTCATTTATTTGCCTGAGAGCTCCTTTAAACTCCCCCTTATCCAACTGCTTTCTTAAGATAAGTTGATTAATAGATAGCTGAAACTCACTGTAAAATTCCTTCGTTGCAAACAGTAACTCAAGTCCATCTTCATCCAACGTATAATACTGAGTGTTCGACTTAACATCAAAGCCGTTTGCCTTTAAAATTGAATATTCAATCGATTGTTCTTCCTTTGTTTCCCAATCATAATAGAGATAGCTTCGTTTCTTACCATGTGTCGGACGAAAGGTTTGGATGATTGTCCTTGCAAGTTCTTCATATTTTTCTTCTGGTAAAAGATATCGTTTTTCTGAAATGTTTTTTAGAAATTCAGCCAATTGGCCTACACCTGTCTTCGATTGGCGCATGAGCTTTTTCTCAAAAAAGAACAATAATGTCAGCAGACCAAGCCCTTTCATATCGATACTCGTACCGTCTAGATCTTGGTCACGCTTTCTCGTTAAATCATATAATGGATCAAAAAGAGCAAGCCTCCTCATCCTCTCTCTGTATCCACTTGTCAGCTCATTTATATCAGGACTTTCCAATCGGACTCCCTCCAAATCTTCTGTAATTCTTTCGTCTGTAATATTTCTTGAGGATAATACTTGCCTTCAGCCAATTGTTTATTAATCTTATCCTGCTCCTCAGGGAGAAAGAAGCTTAGAAACGAGTTTTGCGCTTCGATGCTCTCTTTCTGATACTCTTTTCCTTTAGCAGACGTTTTCTTTAAACAAGCACGATAGAAAGGTAATGCCAGCTTTGCTGGCTGTCTCTTCGTTAAAGCATACCAAATCAACAAGCCTTCTCGATCAATGTCACCAAAATAAAAAAACTGATGTGATCCATCGATTGGGTATTGAATTGAAAACTGCTCAATGCTTTTTATCACTGATTTTCCTTTTCCATAGATAAGGGTCGAAAACTCTGTTTCGGGTAAAGCTGGTAGCAAACCTTGATAAGTTGTCTTATTTTCAACAATTAGATGGAACTGAGTGTTTTTATGAATATTTATCGGATTTATCGCAAACATGAGGGGATCAGAAACAGGAATAATACGAAGCTTATTAAAGACGCCAATTCGCTCAAGTAGCTCCTTACCACCTTTTTCAGCTAACCATTTTTCATCTCCAACTAACTCAAAGCTTCTTTCAGGTGCAGGAGCTTGTTCAGCTGGAAAAGAATTATTCTTTATGTATTCATCCACTTTTTGTATATAAGGTAGGTCATCTTGCCAAATCGAAGGAACTTTGCGGTAATAGTCATCAAGATTTATAGAAGGATGAAAAACATTTCGATAGCGCTGAATCTCTCTATGATGATCAACTGCAAGCAAACCCTTATCAATGCGATACTGTAAAGCAAGGGACGGGGCTCTAACTGTACGTCCTTTTGACTTCACCATCACTAATACCTCTTCTGATTCTAAGGATAATATCGTATTCGAAAACTCTTCATATGTATTGATGTAAGGTTTTAATAGTTTTTCAAGGTCGGTTAACGTAATGGTTTTTTTAGGATAAGTGGTTAATAACTCTTTCATAAACGCGCCTGTCACTCCCCGAAATTTGTTCGTTTTTGTCGAAAGGCAGATAAAATCAGTGAGTTTCTAGCTATGATGTTTTAGATTAAAAAAGCCTAGTTCCTTTGTGAAAAATGGGCTTTTTAATCCTTATTTTATCATTAAACGGTTGGGGAGGAACAGCGTTTACAAAAGAGAGATTGTGTCAACCATGTGTGGGAGGAATATTTCTCCAATGATAGTTGATGCATAGCATTCGCTTCGGAAACATACTTCGCTTTCCGCGGGCGGCTGGTGAGAATCCTCGTGCTTACGCATTGTGGAGGCTCACCCTTGCCTTTGATCCCGGAGGAGTCTACAGCTATTTCCGCCACTAAGGTTGTGCTTGTTCGCATTTTCAATCATACACGTAGTTATGTCCCAGCCTCAAAATATTTTGTATCAGCTTTTAGTTATTTATTATCCTGTGTAAGTTCAATGGTGATTTTCCTAGAAGCAATTGTTCCTCCAAAGGGGATAAACACAATGAATGACAATACGATTATAATGATGATTAACAGCAATACTAAATGGGGATTAAATAAAACCGAACTTGAATCTATTAGACCTAGTGTATATGTTAATATAGTTCCATTTGCAAAGCCGAGGATTATACCTAGTGAGACATACAATAAAACTTGTGTGAGTATAACCTTAACGATCCCCTTCTTATCTAGTGAAATTGTTCTTAGGATCGCAAACTCTTTTCTTTTTGAATGAATATTATTGATAAGTGTATTAAATACTCCTAATAAAACACTAATCAGCATAATGATGATTGTTACAATAAATATAGCCCATCTTTGTAACAACATTTCATTTGCTTGTTCTAAGGACTTTTCCAAGCTATTAACCTGTACTTCAGGATAAATACTCTTTATATTCTCTAACTCTTGAATTGCGAACTGTTCATCGTTAGTGGTTATAAAAGCGCGTTCAAATGATATTTGTTCCTCTTTAAAAGCAGAGCTTCTCCAATCAATAATCCCTTCTCGACCAAAAAGGTGGTTCGGAAATTCTTCAATTATTGATGAAACGGTAAGAGTTCCAGCTGTATCACTATCGATTACATCATCTATAATTAAAGATACACTGAGTTTGTCACCGATCTCAATGTTATTTCTCGCTGCAAAGTCATTTGTTATAATAATTTGCTCTGGGGAAGTATAAGAAATATCAGGTAGTAAACCTTGTTCCTGCATTTGGGTTATATCCACTAACGCATAATCAATATAAGTTGAATTATTTATGACACCTAAATTCGCTATGCTTTGCGTGCTGACTCCCTCAATGGACGGATACTCTTCTATGATTTGACGAAATTCAAAACTGTTGATAGTAGAGTTATCATTAGCTCGGCTTGTGATTACAATATTCGTTGGATATTGGTTTTTAAGGTATTCTTGTTCATTAATTTGTATAGTACTAAATAAACTTGAACCGAATATAACAATCATGAGCAATGTACTGATGATCACAATAACAAACGTGTTCTTTTGCACTTGTGGAATAAGGTTTTTAACTGCTATAAAAGACGTTTTACCAAACACCTTTTTCATTACAGGCAACAAAAGATGTAACAATTTAGACAGGTACACTTGAAATAGTATAAATATAGAGGCAACCAACATAAATGCACCTAATAGTAACGAAATATCAATAGAATTAAAATATCCTATTAATATAAGCAAAACACTAAATAAAATTAATGTATATCCTATTATTGTTTTTTGTTTAACTCCTTTAATATTGCCTTTTTCGTTTTCTTGAATAATTTTTATAGGTAAAGCCTTACTTCCCCTATATGATGGAAAAATCATGAAAAGTTGTATGACCACCATGCTAATCAGCGTATATAAAACAGCTAGTGAATAATTAAACCCTAAATCGTTTATAGGATATGAAAATAGTACACTTATCCGGTTCTTTAAAATTTCATGACTAAACAAAGCAAGTAAAAACCCTAGAATAGAACCGCATATATTAATTAAGCTGCTTTGGAACAGAATAATTGTAAACATTTGTCCCTTGGTAGCGCCCATTGAACGCATAATTGCTAATTGATTTCTGTATTTGTACAAGAACATTTCAAAGTTTGAAATGATAAATAAAGAAGCTATGATTAGAATAAGAATTGATAAAACAATCATAAATTGATTTAGCATTGAAAGGTTAGATACTAAAAATTCATCTTCAGCTGCTACATCAATTCTCAAATCTGTATCTAATTGACGTATCTCATTTGCTAAAGCATAAACATCAGATTCAGGTTGTGCTTTAATTAATAAATAAGTGGCTTCATTATAAACTCCTCTAGTATCAAAGATAATTTCTTTCAATGAATTCCTAGATAAAATGATATTATCGGTTGTTAGTCCAGCTTCTTCTAAATTAGAAATTACCTCTTTTACTACAAAGCTCCTTCCTTCTATCGAAACAGTATCCCCTATAGAAACATTTAACGATTCGGCCAATGACTGATTTAAGATTACCTCGCTATTATCGATATCTTCTTCGAAATGGTAACGACTTTTTACTAATGAATCATTCTCTGCACCAACAGTGTATACGGTAGCCCCTAGTTGATCTATATATTGGTTCGAAATTATAACACTTGAATACTCGGATACACCAGTAAGGGAACTAATTTCATTTATAAAATCTTGGTCTATCACTTTTTCTTCATGAAGATTATAGCCAACAGACAAATCCATATTCCCGTATAGCTGCTGAATCTCTTGAACAAGTGATTCTTTGGCATTCGAAGAAAAGACAACCATTGTTATTATCAAAGAAACTGATAACATAATGCTTATTATGGATGAAAGAGCAATAAACCTATTAGCTTGAAAAAATCGGAGTGCTAATCCTTTTATTGACTTAATCATGAGGCTTCACCAAAATGCGTCTGAACTTTTTTAAAATTTCATCCATACTCTTTGGACCCTTGGTTTCTTCATAGGTATCAACAATTTGGCCGTCATGGAAGAAAAAGACACGATCAGCATAGGTGGCCACATAAGGATCATGTGTAACCATGATTATGCTTTGATTGAATTTTTCTTTCATGCTAACTAGTACATTTAAAATATCTGTGGATGTATTAAAATCAAGATTACCTGTCAATTCATCAGCTAATACAATCGGCGGTGAAGTGATTAATGCCCTTCCGATTGCAACACGTTGTTGCTGACCTCCTGAAAGTTGTATGGGTCTATGGGTTTTCCATTTTGAGAGACCGACAATCTCAACGATTTCACTAACCTTTTGGTTTATTTGTGATTCATTCACGCCTTTTAAAATCAATGGCAATGCGATATTTTCTTCAACTGTTAAGTCTTTTAATAAATTAAAAGATTGAAATATAAAGCCTATATTGTCGCGGCGGTAATATGTGGCTTGGGGTTCACTAAACATACTATCAGAAGACTGACCATCCAGTATTACTTCCCCACTACTTGGTTGATCCATCGCTCCCAATATGTTCAGTAAGGTGCTTTTACCAGAACCACTAGTTCCCATAATTGCAAGTAGCTCACCTTTATATAAATTAAAGGATACGTTTTTTAGAGCTTTAACTCCTTCTCCTGCACCTGGATAAGTCTTGCTGAGGGATTTAACCTGTAATAACGCATCTTTTTGATTTGTTTTGTTAATCTCAACCAACTCCCATTGTTTGTTTTTCCTCTTGATACCATTTGGCTTGGGATTTATACATTTCATAATAAATGCCCTTTTTACTCATAAGTTCATTAAAATGACCTTCCTCTACTATCTCTCCATTTTCCATTACAATAATCCGATCAGAAAATCGGGTAGGGCCAATACGATGTGATATAGTTATTGAAGTTATATTTTTAGACAGTGCATGAAAAATTTCAAAAATCTTCATCTCTGTTATGGGATCTAATGCTGCGGTAGGTTCATCTAAAAGAATAAGATCTGAGTCTTTCAAAAATCCCCTAGCTATTGCAATTCGTTGCCATTCTCCTCCAGATAATTCTGTGCCATCTGGCATTTCTTTAGTTAAATAAGTATCTAAGTTATTCATATAGTTTTTTACTTTTTCTTCTAAACCTACTTGGTTCAAGATATTAAATAATGCTTTGCTCCTTTATTTATTTCGTATAACCCTAACAAACAATTTGCAAGAGTCGTTTTCCCAGAGCCGTTAGCACCAACAATAGAAATATTTTCTCCCCCTTTTTATAGAAAGTGTTACGTTTTTCAAAACCTCCATATTAGATTTGGTATATTAAAACGTTGCATTCTCAATAGAGAGATCATCAATATTATCAATTTCTATTGTATCATTTCACTTCCTTTTTTTTTACTTCATAGTTCAGAATTTTCAGTGAAGCATTATTGTATATTGCTGTTCAAATATGTTTCCTAGATTACCACCTATAGAAGCAAAGTAAGCGTCAGTAAAAATAAAAAGCTAGAAACGAGGATAGTTTATGATCTTCGTTTCTAGCCTTGCAATATTCAATAGCTTCCTTTCATTAAATAGAGCTTTCAATATTTACTGACGAATCATTTTCTTTTTTAGCTTTCATGTAGTTCAATGCATAGATGACAATGATAATCCCAATCCCAATAAAGTTCGTAATCATTTCTGGAATAATGGCTATGATAGAAGCCGCTCCAAGTATGATTCGATTGATGACACCCAAGTTGGTCTTAATATATCCTTCTACTGCAGCGCTAATGGCGATAACCGCAATTGTCGAAGTAATTAAAACTAGCACAATATCTGAGACAGATGCAAAGGCGAATTCTGTTGCATTAGCTGGTAGTCCAGTCGCATCAATTAACAGCATAGCGTGATCATAGACAAATATGAATGGAACAAGGAACCCTGCTACAGATAATCTGATTGAGATAATACTTGTTCGCATTGGGTCTCCTCCCGCCAGTCCAGAGGCTGCAAAGGAAGCTAGGGCTACAGGTGGCGTAATGTTGGCGAAGATGCCAAAGTAGAATACAAATAAGTGTGCTACGAGAATGGGTACATCAAACATCGCTAAAGCTGGAGCTGCCATTATCGCTGTAATAATGTAAGCAGGAATTGAAGGCAAGCCCATTCCTAATACTAATGAAGCAAACATCGTTAAGATTAACGTTAAGAGTAATGAACCTTGACCAAGACTAGTAATCGCTGAAGTTAAGGTAGCGCCGAAACCTGTTAAGTTGACGACACCAATGACAATACCAACAACACCACAAGCAATAATCGTTGATAGAGATTGTCTTGTTCCAGTCTCTAGTGCTTTAATAATATCTTTTGGATACATTCTTGTATGTTTTCTCATCCAAGATACAATAATCGTTACTAAAATGGTATAGAAAGCAGCATATGAAACAGGTACGCCAGCAAAAAGCATAACGATTAAACTAATAAGTGGAATTATTAAATGCCAGCCTTGCTTCATTACTTTTTTCACTTCCGGAAGATCCGCTTTAGGTAATCCTCTTAAATTAGAACGACCTGCACGATAATGCACTTGCATAATACTCGTTATAAAGAAGAGAAAGGCTGGAATAATGGCTGAAAGTGCGATTGTTCCATAGGAAATACCCGTCGTTTCCGCCATAATGAAGGCACTGGCTCCCATAATCGGTGGTAGTATCTGTCCACCAATCGATGAACTCGCTTCAACAGCACCTGAGAAGTTTTTGTCGTACCCTATTTTTTTCATGAGCGGGATGGTAAAAGCACCTGTACTAACAACATTTCCAACAGCTGTACCATTAACAGAACCCATAAAGGCACTTGAAAGTACAGCAACCTTTGCTGGTCCACCTTGTTTATGGCCAGCTAAAGCAAGCGCTAAATCATTAAAAAATTTCCCCATTCCTGATTTTGCGAGGAATGCTCCAAACAAAATGAATAGGAAAATAAATTGCACGGAGGCACCAATTGCTGTTGAAAATAACCCTTCCGTTTTTGTAAACATTTGACCAAAAATATCAGCTAAATCAAATGGTCTAGTTAGAAGCATTCTAGGGAGCCATTCTTGATGACTAAAGAAAGGGTACATTAGGAATAAAAATGCTAGTATTGGCAAAATCCAACCGGTTACCCGTCGCGCTGCTTCAAAGACTAAAATCACAGTTAGAATGGCTACTAGCACATCGGTTGTACTAGCAATCCCACCGCGTGTTGTCACAATATCTTGATACACATAATATAAGTAGACAAAAGAGCCAATGCTTAGTGCAAATAAAATCCAATCATAGAATGGCACCTTTGTACGGTTCTGCTTTTTAAAAGTCGGATAAAGTAAGAACACCAATGCCATCGCAAATGTTAAATGAAAACTACGTTGTAAAAGAGTTGGAAGTGGATTAAATGTAATATAAAAGTGGAATAGTGCATAGCCGATAGTTAACAGGCTAAAAAACCATACAAGTCCTTTGTTCCCCCATCTTCGTGTATTTGAATCGGTATCATATTTTTCCAGTACTTTTTGAACCTGTTCATCTGGAATTTCAGCATCGGTAATGGCTGCCGGCTTTAGTTTTTCACTTTTCAAAGAAAATCCCCCCTTATAAATTCCCAAATTGGTATATCGTTTGTTTTAATGATGACCGATTCGTACTGTTCGAAATATTCGTATAAAGGTAGTTGGCGGTCACCGAAAAACAGGGTGGTTTGTACATGTTTAGAGATGGTTAGGTTTAATTCTTCATAATCAATCTGCAGTTCAATGGTAATGAAGCCATCTTTGGTTGTCGTCTCTAGCCCCTGATAAGGAGTTCCGGCCCCAAATGTTTTAAAGCGAGTCTCTGTTAGTATGATTTTTTTATGATCTCTCTGGTAATGTTCAAACCACTCCTCTTTTTCAATGGAATGAATCCATCCAAGTACAAACTGATCCTCTTTAATAAAATAAGAAGAATTTTCACCTTTTATTTCTATAATAGGGAGGCGATAAAAGAAAAGAAGAGGGAGCGCAATGAGGAAGGCACTCCCAATCCAAATTATCGTTCTCTTACTGTTCATTAAAGTATTTTTCAGCACCAGGGTGTAATGGTGCAATAAGACCCTCTTGAGCATGTTCAATCGAAATTTCAGAAGCTGCTTGGTGAGAGTTAACTAATGTATCTAGACTCTCAAAGAATACCTTCGTTAGTTTATAAACATCATCTTCACTTAAGGCGCTACGTACGACAAGTGCATTTGGAACGGCCGCGGTTGGAATAGCTTCATCGTTACCATATGTTCCAGCAGGGATTTCGTATGGCATGAAGTATGGATGCTCCTCTACAATAGCGTTAACATGTTCTGGAAGCACTTTTACAATATTAATATCTAACGTTTCAGATAATTCCAAGACAGAAGCATTCGGTAGACCACTAGTTAAGAAAGCTGCGTCAATTCGCCCTGCATTCAAACCATCAGATGCTTCAGCGTAACCAAGATAATCTACTTGTAAATCATCATACGTAATACCATTTCCATTTAATAAAGCACGGGCATTTAGTTCTACTCCAGATCCTTGATCACCAACAGCAATTCGTTTTCCTTTTAAATCCTCAAGAGTTTCAATTCCAGCATCAGTTCGTGCTACAATTTGAACCACATTTGGGTAAAGGTTGGCAATCTGTGAAATCCCTTCTATTGGCTCTGAGAAACTCGCTTCCCCATTTAAAGCTTGACTTAATGCGTCACTCATAACAAAAGCCATTTCTACTTTATCATCGGCCATTAAATTTAAATTCTCAGCCGAAGCTCCTGTTGTTTGCGTGCGTGAGTTCACATTAAATGTTGAGGAATATTTGTCAGCAAGCGTTGTACCAATAATGTTATATGGACCCGAAGCTCCCCCTGTTGCAATGGTTACAATATTTGCTTCTAATCCCTCTCCATTCGCTTCATCATTCGAGCCAGATTCGCCGCCACAGGCCGCAAGAATGAGAACTAGTAGACAAATAATAGGTAAAACAAACCTTTTCTTCCTCATATAAAGTCCCCCTTTTTATAAAGTTACATTTTTTAAAACGTTTTCATTATATTTCTCGGGCATTATTTTGTCAATTTTATTTATTTATATTATTCTGATTTTATAGTTAAATGAAGCTTTTTGCTTCCCATGCTTCATAATTTTATTCCAAATAAGCTAGAAATAGATAACATTTGTAGTACACGATGGTAGCTAACACAATTGCAATTGTTCTATTATTCAGCTCCTATTTAGATATCTAGATGTAGGCTTTTAAGCATATTTTTTAGTGCTTCTCTTTTCAAAGTAAGCGTCAAATAGTCCCCGAGTTGGAAGACGATTCGACCAAGGAAGTAATTGATCAATGGCGTTCTCATTACTTGCATCTACATTGGGAAGCTCCTCGAAAATGCACATCAAATATTGATAAAGATTAAGCCCATTTTCTTTGGCTGTGACATCTATCGACCGTTTTGTTCAGGCAAAGCTTTTAGTCGGTCCCTCGCGGCACTCCTTACTTATTTTCTTAGCTAGAGTATCGCATGAATAAGCTTAGAGGAGAAGGTGTGGTCTATTTGACGTTTACATCACTTCATTCCATCTGGCGTAACCAAATCGCTAATTGCAAGGGGAGAACGTCTTTTAGTTCTCGGGGATTATAGCCGGTAATTTCTTTCACCTTATTTAGACGATAAATCAGTGAATTTCGATGGATATACATACTTTTAGCACAATCTCCGATGTTTAAATTAGATTGGAAAAAGTGTTCTAACGTATCAATTAGTTTTTCAGATAGGTTATTTAAAATGGATTCGTAGTATCTTTTTTTAGTTTCCTTGTCTACCTGATAAATAAGTGCTTTTGTTTTAATATCAGTATAAGAAATAAAAGTTTTCTCACTCTCCCCTAAGGTGAGGGCATGCACGGCTTCTTGGAATGAAAGTTTAATCTCATCTAATGAAGAAACGGAACTACCAGAGCCAACACGAGCGGTGAGTTTTTTTAAGTAAAAGTTATCGATAATTTTCGTTAGTTTTTTTTGAACGATTTCTGTCTGACTACCAGTTGTTAAGATGTAAATTTGATTCATTCCTAAAAAACCGATAAAGGTTTTGTGGAAAGAGAATACTTGTTCAAAAATATCCATTAACTGACTTCTTTTTAATGATGACGAAACATCGAGCAGTGCTACTTGATAAGGTGGTTTGATTGTCATTTCAATTAATTCCAATTTTTGTTGAATCGTCTTCAAATCATAGCTATCTCTTATTAACGACTCAAAGATTTGATCTTTGAGTCGTTGCTTCCATTCTAATTGTTCCATCAAATAAGCTTGTCTTAACATAATTTCTGTATTCATTTTGACAAGTTCGCCAAATTCGCGTATTTCCTCGGGCGCACCAGTGATTCCGATGACTCCTACAATATCGTTTTGAAATTCTATTGGTAAGTTGATACCTGGAAGAGAACGATTCCATTTTGAACGTTCTTCTGGATAGATAACTAATGTGTGGCCAGTTTGGAGGACTTCAATGGCTCCATCATGAACTTGATTAATTCGAGATGGATCGGCAGAGGCAATAATTGTCCCTGTACTATCCATAATATTAATATTTCTATTTAAACGAATGGTCATTTGTTCGACAATATCTTTGGCAATTTCTTGGGTTAACATAATGGCCTCCTATAACATCATCATTAAAATTTTTTGATTATTTTAATTTGTTTGTTATCTACGAATAAAAATCAAGCGAAATAGACAGTTTTTTTTGTTTATAACAAACGATGATTTAAAAAGGCACGCATGTTTATAATAATTATAAGAAATAGGTTAGGTGGGAACAAGATGAAAATTGTCATTGCACCAGATTCTTTTAAAGGAAGTCTGTCGGCTGTAGACGTGGCTTTCCATATGGAGAAGGGAATTAAGAAAGCGTTTACAGAGGTAGAGACAGTGTTAGTTCCAGTTGCAGATGGTGGAGAAGGAACAATGGAAAGCTTAGTAGCTGCTACAAAAGGAAAGGTAATTGATGTTACCGTAAAAGGACCACTACTAAAATCAGTTAAAGCAGCTTATGGTGTTTTGGGAGATGGAGAGACATGTGTGGTAGAAATGGCAAGTGCCTCTGGTTTAAACCTTATTGCAGATGCTGAAAGAGATCCGATGCTAACAACGACATACGGAACAGGAGAATTAATTAAAGCGGCACTAGAACAAGGGTACCGAAAATTTATTTTAGCAATTGGTGGAAGCGCTACTAATGATGGTGGCGCTGGAATGCTACAAGCTTTAGGAATGCGTTTATTTGATCAAGAGGGGAAGGTAATTGGTTTTGGTGGTGCAGAACTTGGTCGAGTCGCCCAGTTAGATGATGCGGAATTCGATTCTCGTATAGCCGAATCAGAATTTTTAATTGCTTCCGATGTTCAAAACCCATTGATTGGTCCAGAGGGTTCCTCTTATGTTTTTGGTCCACAAAAAGGGGCAACAGCAAAAATGGTTAAACAATTAGATGCTTATTTAACACACTGGGCTGACTTAATTGAAGAGAAACAAGGAGTACGCCTTCATGATAAACCAGGAGCCGGAGCAGCAGGAGGAATTGGCGGAGCGTTTCAAGCTTTTTTCCCATCGACCATGAGGCGTGGAATTGATATTGTCATTGAATATACAGACTTAGAGAAAAAACTAGCAGGGGCTGATTTTGTTTTAACAGGGGAAGGACAAATTGATTTTCAAACTGCTTCAGGAAAGGCACCAATGGGGGTAGCCGAAGTGGCACAAAAGCAAGGGATTCCGGTCTTTGCAATTGCGGGTTCCATTGGAGGGGGAATTGAGCAACTCTATCAATATGGGATTACAAGTGTTTTTAGTTTAGTAAACGCTCCCATGACGTTAGATGAGGCCATTTCAGGTTGCGATCAATATTTACAATTTACAACCGAACAAATAGCTCGCACGTTTTTTGCTTCATCCTTAAACAAAAAATCAGCTAGCCTCTAAAGTCAAAAAGCGACTTTCTAGAAAGCTTGTTTAACAAGCTATCAGTATATGGAGTTGTGATTACTAGCGGAGTAGGCTAAAGATGATTTTTAGTGGCTTTATAATAAAGGGGGCTTATAAATGTTATTTTTAATTATTGTTTTAGGTGTTCTATTAATTGTCGTGGCAACGAGCAAGTTCAAAATTCATCCTTTCTTATCATTATTATTAGGAACCTTATTTGTGGCCTTTGCCACCGGGATGTCTTTTGATTTAATTATTGAAAGTATTAATGGTGGATTCGGTAATTTAATGACCAGTATTGGTCTTGTGATCGTCTTTGGAACAATTATTGGGGTGATTTTAGAAAAAGCTGGTGCTGCTTACAGAATGGCAGAAGTTGTCTTACGTGTAATTGGGCCAAATCATCCGCAACTCGCGATGAGTATTATTGGATTTATCGTTTCAATTCCGGTTTTCTGTGACTCTGGGTTTATTATTTTAAATAGTTTAAGGAAAGCGTTAGCAAAACGAGCAAAAATCGCAATGGCTTCGATGTCAGTTGCCTTGGCTACTGGTTTATACGCTACTCATACATTAGTTCCGCCAACGCCAGGTCCAATAGCTGCTGCTGGTAATATTGGAGCAAATGCTTATTTAGGGACGGTCATTCTAATCGGTTTAGTAGTCGCCATCCCCGCCACACTTGTCGGTTATTTATGGTCCGTAAAAGTAGTAACTAAAATTGAAGTGCCAGAGGATGTAACCGCAAATGGTGAGGAGTTTGATTATGACAAGGTTGTAGCCTCTTTTGGAAAAATGCCATCTACATTTTTAGCGTTTTTACCGATTGTGTTGCCAATTGTTTTAATTGCGCTTGGTTCTGTCATTTCTGTCCTAGGGTGGGAAGGTTGGTTTGCTGAACTGTTTATCTTCTTAGGAAAACCTGTTATGGCATTATTACTTGGGGTTATTGCAGCTTTACCTTTATTACCAAAATATGATGAAGAAACGTTAACAGGTTGGGTTGGGAAAGGATTAGCTGATGCCGCTCCGATTCTATTAATAACAGGTGTTGGTGGTGCTTTTGGAACGGTTATCAGAAATTCAGGAGTAGAAGAAATCATTCAGGGCTGGGACATTGCGGGTATTTTTACAGGTGTTTTATTTTTATTAGTGCCGTTCTTAATTGCCGCAGCTTTAAAAACAGCACAAGGTTCATCAACAACCTCACTTGTTATCACATCATCATTAATTGCTCCAATGTTGCCAATTATGGGAATAGAAGGAGCTGTTCCGTTAGCATTAGTTGTCATGGCGATTGGTGCTGGTGCGATGACCGTTAGTCATGTGAATGATAGTTACTTTTGGGTCGTTACCCAGTTTACGGGTATGCAAGTAAACGATGCGTATAAAGCTCAAACAATGGCGACGTTGCTACAAGGGTTAGCGACTATTATAGTGACGATGGTGCTGTGGTTATTATTAGTTTAATAGAGTTGAGACTGTTGGAATTTAAATATTCCAACAGTCTTTCTTTATGTCCTTGAAACCCCTGGCTATGCCGGGGGTTTCAGAGAGCTTCGAGCGTGGTAATAAAAAACCTCACTCATGGTAGGATAAAGTTGGTTTCCCGCCGCAGAGCAGAGCAAGAGGCTGGTACAAAACTAGCGTTAAGTAACGAAAAAAGTGTAATTGAGCACGCTAAATTATCGACTGTTTACAATATTTTAAAAAAATAAAACGTTACATTGCTATGGGTAATGAAATAGCTAAACCCCTTTCTTGAATAATAAAGAATAGTTTTTTTCTGGAAATATATCAACAATTACTCCAAAAAAATACAAAAAAGGACACTGTTCTTGTTGAATGAAGTTTGCCGACCACAAACTCAAGAAGATGTGTCTCATGAACAAGAATACCATATTCCCGAATTTGCTTATTGTTTTAGAAGAAGAACGAGCAGGCATACAGTGTGCCATTGGCTATCAAGATACAGCGCGCAAACTCAACGTTCTCACTTTTATCAAATCTTAATCTGTGCATCGCTGAATGAGTGGAAGAGCTACCGACACCGCGCTGATGCGGGCGATCAATATGGATAGCCGCAGATTAACCATTTCACTCTTTCAAAAAAGGAAAGTGAGATGGACTACAACATCATGAAAAATCTATTTCACTTAATCGTTTCCAAATGCAATCGGCTGACGCGGCGAGCGATGAACCTGTCAAAGGTGTAGGACCTCCTGATCGTGGACTCGACCACGATAACGGTGGGAAGACACGTCTTCCTTGGGCAGTCTATCATGCGAACGTTCAGGGTTCAAACTGCCTGTCAGCTATTCACCCGAAACCGACATCTTCAAGTCGTTGAATCCACAGGGCTTGTCCACGATTGCCCTGTAGGGGAACACTGATCGATCCGCGATTTGTCATGGCAAAAGACCGAGCTTATTTTAAAATCAAACGAATCGATCAATTCATCGTTGATCAGCAACACTTTGTCATCCGTATGAAAGACAACATCGAGGTCGTCCGCCCTCATTCGTTAAAGCGGTAAGACCAAGCTAACTCCCCCGTGAACTGCGACATCACCTGCCAACTCGGAACGACGCAATCTTGTTCCAAGGAGCGCCATCGGGTTGTGACTTTTATGGACAATAACATAAAATTCACGTCGTCACTAACCTCATGAACGTAGCGCCAGAAGTTATTGCCGACCTGTACAAGGCACGGTGGAAAATCGAGTCTTTCTTTCCCTGGGTCAAACAAAACTTAAATGTCCCTGTTCTAAGGCACAACTGAAAATGCCGTCTTCAACCAACTATTCGCTGCCCTTATCACCTTTGTTTTTTTCATTAAATGGCTCTATACAAAGACAGCAGAAGGACGAGTTTTCAAACGATTATCGTTCGTTTCTTTTCAACAGAAATTGCTAAATCACAATTTACCAATTGATTGGCATTCTGAAATGGCTAATTTTTGAAAAACTATCGAACATTACAGGGGATAAGTCTGTCTAATTTTGGATAATCAACACTCGTGATTTAACAACATTCACCCTCTTTGTTTATACAAAAAAGAGTCCACCTCTACGTACTGTTTACAAGTGCTTATGCAATAAAGTGTCAATTATACGGGACCCTTACTTGACATCAAACAAACGTAAAAACCCTCTTATTCAATGAATTTGATGCCTTCATTCGGGCTCTTTTTAGGCAGCCGACACGCCCTTCGAAAGGACGACGAAAGCTGAACTGGGAAGAAGAATTCCGAACCATTGAGCATTAATTCGATGAAGGTGAGGTGAGCCATTTAGACGATTTAACGTACGACCCGCTGTTTAACTAGAGAAAAGTCTGTAAAATCACGGGAAAGTTCAACCATTTATCTATCTTTTGTTAACTGACTAAAAAACAATAAGTTGACACCAACTGAATTCGTTTATGCAATGCTAATGATAATGAACATGTTCTATTCTTATACCTTTCCATTGCGCTCTAATTTTGAGCACCAAAAGTTCCATGCTCTTTCTTGTGATAACGCCATCCCCCATGTCTTTTCGTCACAAGTTCGTCCTTCTTCATAGCTTAAATATTTTGGTGTGCCCAACTGTAGCGCATTGTATTGATTTTCCGCGTCAATGACCATAAAGATTGAGTTCATGACACATCTTCGTAGCGACTCTCCTGTCACGATGACACCATGTCCTCTAAGAAACATGCCTTTCTTATCGCCAAGGCATCTCGCCACTCTCTCACCTTCATCCTTATTGCGAATAAGCATCCCATCGGACACATCATAATTATCATAAACTGGAACCCCTGCATAAAATATGGCTCCATAGTGGGAAAGGGGCTTATAAGGAATATCTAATACGGTAAAAGGCATTAACGCTTGAGCATGATTATGACAAATTGAATGCACGTTTGGATTTCTTTTATAAATCTCGGAATGAATGACACGTTCCGCGTAAGATTGTTTATCGGTTTCTGTTAAGCAATTTCCTTCTAAATCATAGGTAAAAATATCTTCATAGCTTACACACATCGGCGCTAACGACCTTGATAATAAAAACTCGTTCGAATTTTCTGGATTTCTTACGCTAATATGACCGAAAGCTTCAAAAAGCACCTTTTCATGATAAAGAATGTTGTTTGCTTGAACGAGCTCGTGCTTGGCTTTTTTCTTTTGTTCTCCCATTTCACAACCTCCGAATGTACGATCTTATTTTAATAGACCGATTTCTTTATAAAATCTCTCTGCCCCTGGATGTAAAGGAACACCTACATCAAGAATATTTTCATCCGTTACATCTTTAAAGACAGCGTTCATCTCATATAGAAAATCAAGATTTTCATAGAAGGATTTCGTAATTTTATAAACCTCTTCTTCTGGAACATCCTCTCTTGTAAAGAAAACTGTATTCATTCCCACGGTTTTGACATCTTCCTCTAAAAAGGCATAATCGCTTTTTGGTATCGTATATGGTGTCACACCTAGTTCTTCTTCTGCTTTTTTAATCGCCTTTTCATTTAATGCTAGGATCGTAATATCCTTTGACATGGACAATTCTGTATAAATGGAGGCTGGGGACGGCATCGGCGCTGCTTGTGCATGCATTTTACCATCCCTAACCATATCGACCGCTTGACTTGACGGTAAATAAACAATTTCTCCACCATAACGGGTAATATCTTTGTAGCTAAATTCATATGCGTCAAAAATGACACGATTTAAAATTTCTAATGGCGAATCTTTCGTATGAACAGTCATCGTCGTCCCGATTTCCTTCGATTTAATATCTTCAATGGCAGTAATTCCCGATTCTTTTGTCACCATAAATTGATAAGGAGAAACAAATAAGACGGAGATGGCACGCAAATTGGTGATTTCACTCTCGAATGGTTCCTCTCCTCTTTCTGCTAACACCAGTGAAGGAAGAGCTTCCATGCCATAATTCGTACGGCCTGATGATACTGTTATAACGTTAGGACCAAGCTGCCCCGGCTGATAAGTAAAGTTTGTTCCCGGATTGTCCCTCGAAATTGCTTGCCCTATTCCTTCCCCAACAGCACTCCACAATCCACCAGCCGAAGCCCCCGCTATTGTAATTTGCATCGAATCAGTATTTGAAGCGCTTTCATTTTTTGGTTGCATTTCCACCGTATTCGCAGAGCTTGCACAACCTGTGATTAAGAGTACAGTTAAAAGAAACGTAAAAAGGAATAAGTTACATTGGATATTTTTCATACGTAATACATAGCCTCCTCATTGTTGTTTACATGTTTATTTTTAATGTTAATAAAAACGACAACGACGAACAGCGTGACCCCGATGATCTTAAACCAGTCTGGCAATAGTAAAAATGCACCTGAGAACAAAAATAATAAACGACTTGGTAAATGAATTTTCCGTTTAAACCAACCTTCAAATGCGACAGAGACTGCATAAAGTCCTAGCAACGTTGTCAAAACCGTTAAAACGATCGTGACCCACGTGCCCTCTAGCATGAGCGACGGTTGATAAATAAATAGGTAAGGAATGATAAAAGCCACAATGCCTATTCGACACGCTTTGAACGCAATTTTCATCGGATTCTCGTCAGCGATTGTTGCGGCAGCAAAGGCGGCGACGGCGACTGGAGGGGTAATCGCTGAAAATACGGCAAAATAGACAATAAATAAATGAGTTTGCAGCAAAGACACACCGAGTTCAATTAAAATCGGGGATGCAAGCATCGCTGTCAAAACGTAAGCAGCGGGCACTGGCATTCCCATTCCGAAGATAATACAGACGACCATCGTTAACATGAGACTAATAAAAATATTACCTGAAGAGGCCGCTCCGATGATTCCTGAGAATTTACCACCTAAGCCTGTAAGCATAATGATTCCAACGATGAGACCAGCAGCAGATATAACAGCGACTAGCGGGACAATTCGAACGACGGTTTCCGTGATGACGTCAACGAGAGTTTTTAATGTCATTCTAGTCTCTTTTTTAAAGTAGCTGACGATAAACGCAGCAAGGGCGGCATAAATTGCAGCCATAATCGGTGTAAGTCCCAGTGTTAAAATCAGGAGCAATACAATGATCGGAAGGAAATATTGTCCCTTAGTTTTGATGACATCCCACACAGAATGAATATGGTCTCTAGAAAAACCTGTAATCCCCATCTTTTTAGCGTGTAGGTCAACATGGATATAAACGGCCACATAATAGAGCAAGGCTGGAATGGCAGCGGCAATAATAATTTGACTATATGGAATGCCTGTAATTTCAGCCATTAAAAACACTGCCGAGCCCATAACTGGCGGTAAGATGCTTCCACCGGACGACGCTGCAGCCTCAACAGCCCCTGCGTACGTTTTACTAAACCCTGACTTTCTCATCGCTGGAATCGTCAATGGTCCCGTCGTGACTACATCAGATACGGGACTTCCTGATATGGAGCCATAGAACGCACTAGATACAACCGCTACTTTTGCAGGTCCTCCCGCACTCTTCCCAGTGATAGCACTAGCAAGCTCATAGAAAAAATCGCCTCCACCAGATTTATTGTAAATACTTCCAAATAAGACGAAGAAAAACACGTAAGTGGCTGCGACAGAGGCGATTTTCCCAAAAATTCCTTCGTAGGTGAAAATCATATTATCTATAAAATAGAAAATGTCATACGGAGGATGATAAAACATACCTGCTAGGTGATGACCAAAAAAGAAATAGAAAAACAAAATCCCAATGATAATAGTTAGCCCAATTCCTAACGTTCGTCTCGTCCCTTCTAAAACGACAAGGCTAAGGATTATCCCAACCAGCACTTCCAGTGATGTCAATGGGTCCACCAAAGGCCACCGCGTTAAATATCGGTCGATATTCATAATCATAAAAACGCCAATACTCAGCATCGCCCCAAATAAGAAATAGTCGACGACCGAGATTTTTTTTCTCGGCTGCTTTCGGTTAGGTGTAAAGACTAAAAACATAATCGCGAGTAACGAAATGATAAAAATAACATTTCTTGTGAAAGGGTTCATTGTCGCAAACATCGCGCCCCACAATTGAAAAAACGTAATAAATAAAGACATACAGACAACAATGACCCTTACTTTCCCAGAAGGTTGATTTAATCGCCCAGACCCCAAAAAATCGAAAATATAATTAAGTCTCAAAGCAACTCCTCCATCCTTTTTATAATAATAGATAACTAAGTTAACTATAGAGGAATATTACCAAACGAATAAAAGCGTTGTCAATATATAATTTTAAAAAGTGTTTATTTTCTGAAAATTAATATTAATTTAGAGCAATCTAGTCTCACAGCACCAATTTTTAAAAAAAGTAACCCGTTTTAATATGACGGGCTACTTTCATATTTTTTGATTAATTTATTTTTTTAACGCTTTTTGCATAAATACGACTTCCTCAGCCAATTGGCCTATTCTGTTTAAAACATCCTGATCAGAAATCTCATTTTTATGATTAAAATGGCTTTCATGCGCATAGACCGTACTTGGTGCGACATAGGCGCGAAAATAGCTGACGATAGGCTTTAATTGATTTTCGACGACGAGATAATGCTGAAAAGTACCTCCATTCGCAATAAATCCAATCACTTTTTTTCGCAGTGCATCAACCGGAAGTAAATCAAATAGATTTTTAAGGGCTCCACTTAGTGAAGCTTGAAAAATAGGCGTACCAATGACAAAGCAATCTGCAGAAAGTACCTTTTCAATAACCTCTTTCGTATCTCCCGTATAGGCAGACGGGTCTCGTCCATCACAAAACTGCACATCGTACTCTTTCAAATCTAGTAGCTCCACTTCTATCTTCGGGTCATACTTCGTCACTTCCTCGATTACTTTTTCGACTAACACCTTCGTTTTTGAACCTACCACCGTGCCTGATATTCCGACTAATTTCATCATAACCACTCCTTTTCTACTATTGAGCTTGCCTTTTCACCTTTACATAGGGCTCTTCTTGTTTATTATGATAGTATTTCTTAAGCTCATTCAAATGCTTATCGGCCATATCATACTCTGGTTTTGTTAAATAGCTTACGACAACCATCACAATCGTTGATACGACAATGACTGGAACAATCGGGAGAAAACCAAAAGTAGGTAGCCAATTCGTAAAGAAATATACAGGTACAAGTATTGCGCCAACGATCAAACTCCAAATCGCACCTGTTTTCGTTAACCTTCTCCAATACAAAGTAGTGACAATGACAGGTATCATCGCCGTTGTACCCGTAAACGATACATTCGCAATTTGAAAAACACTGGCAGGCTTTATTAGCGAAACAACATAAGATATGGCTAGTAGTACGATGACAAAAAGCCGACCGTAATATACCGTTTTTTCTTCACTTTTAATACTAAAGTATTTTTTAAGAATATCATTTGTAAATAAGTTGCTCATCGTTAGTAGCTGTGCGTCCATCGTAGACATGACCATGGAAAATAAGCCAGCTAATGCGAGGCCACTCATCCAGATCGGTAGATACTCAAATGTAAGCATAAAAATGATGTTATCAGATGCATTTCCTTGCAAACCTGGAATTAATACAGCCCCCCATACCCCTAGGGTAACGGCTAGAATATAGATGAATGCCATCCCTAAAGGATAAGCAATACTGTTTTGTCTTAGAGCATTACTACTTTTACTTGCTAATATCCGCACAAAAACGTGAGGAAAGCTTAAAACAACAAAAGCAAATAATAACCATTGACTAAACCATATTTGCCACGAAAACGCTGCATTCCCGTCTCTGTGTAACAAATGAGGTTGCTCTTGTATCACTCTTTCCGTCATCCCTCTAAAGCCACCACCTTCATTTGCGACCATGAAAACAGCTAGAATAAAAAAAACAGTGAAAATGAAAATTTGCAGTGTATTTGTTAAAACAGTTCCTCTCATTCCACCGCCCCATACATAATAACCGACGACAATTGTGATGATTAGGGACCCTAGCCAGTAAGGAACCAGCCCATTTGTAAATGTTTCAAACCCTGCTCCTGCACCAATTTGTCCAGTAACAATGTAGGGCATCGTATAAATCGTAAAAATAAAAAACATGATTAAGGAGACGGCTTTGCTTTGAAAACGCTCGCCATAAAATTCACTAGGTGTGCTATAGCCAAATTTCTTTCCTAAAATCCAAATCCGCACCCCAAAATAATAAGTCGTAAACCCGATCATAAAGGAACCTGCTCCCATGATTAACCCATACATGCCAAAGCCGTGGTGATAGGCGGCGCCCGGCATTCCCATCATAACAAAAGCCGAAAGATTCGCACCGATGATTGCGCAAAACAAATAAAAACTAGTAATAGAACGACTGGCTAAAAAATAATCTTCCCCCGTATTCTTCGTCTTTTTTTGCGAAATCCACCCAATTCCAACAATCAATAGCATATAAATCATTGAAACAATAAAGACAAGCAACACTCGATTTTCCACAGTGTCCTCTCCTCCCTACTCAGATTCTTCTTCGAAATCTTCAGGAACCTCTGGCCAAATCCACTTATAAGCAAAAAACAAAAAAATCGAAGCTAGCACACCACCAACTAAAACCTGAAACCACATCGCGATTGGCATAAAGCCGAATAAAATCGGATCCACTTGACCAAACCACCAGAAATCAAAATGTAAGAACGTTAATAGAAACAGTCCCAGTAAGACAAGTATCTTCTTGAATCGATCGCTCATTTTCATTCCCCACTCTCTATTTGTATACGCTTACATTTTTTTCGATCCTTGATTAAAATGACAAGAACGCTCTAAGAAAAACACGTTTGGTTCATACCAAAAACGTGTTCATGTGAAGCAAATACTTTCTGTAGGATGCTACCTGAGTTCTGACTTACAGTAGCACCGGTATAAATTCACTTTTTATTTCTTGATGACCCCCATTTTGCTCATACCTCTCTTCTTTTTGTAGATGGAACGTTTCCATGATCGGCAAATCATTTGCGCAAAATAGGAGCGCATCATCGTTTGACGTATTCACATGCTCATGCCACGCCCAATTCGGAATGACGAAAAAATCGCCTTTTGTCCAGTGGTATTGAACACCGTTGATGACGCTATAGCCTTCCCCTTTAAATACGTGATAAATCGCAGAATTCGTATGGCGATGTGCTTTTGAACTGAAACCCGTTGGGAGCTTTTGTATCCAAGCTGCCATCGTCGGGTTAGCCGTTGCCCCGTTTGAAGGATTCACATACTCAATCGCAAATCCGTCATAAGGATCTGGTTCAAAATCACTTAATCCATCAAGGGCCATCTCTGTTTGTGCCCATTTATACGAGCCGACAGGGGCGATCTGCGGTATTCGATCAGAGATCGGACGGACCATGCCGCCTCTGTACCGTCTCGGACCGTAATTATCAGGCAAAGACGGCTTTTCCAACTGTACAGAATGAGGTTCAAAAAACGTACCTGCTGAAGCATAAACAAACGGAATATCGAGAATATCCATCCAAATCATAGGGCGCTCACCTTCATGACCATGTCCATGCCAAAGCCAGCCTGGCGTAGTTAAGTAATCGCCTTCCTCCATGAAAATACGTTGCCCTTGTACGGTTGAAAAAGCACCTGACCCCTTCGTAATAAAACGCATTGCATTTTGGGTATGACGGTGCGAAGGGGCTGCCTCCCCAGGTAAAATTAGCTGAACAGCCGCATAAAGGGTGTTTGTGGTCGATGCCCACCCCCACGGCTGACGACTTTTAAAGCCTGGATTTTGAAAATAGATCGCCCTCCTTTCTCCTCCTCGCTCAGGGGTAAAAATTTGAGTCGCTTCATGCAATTTTTTCTCAAGCACTTCCCATTTCCATAAATAAGGAACCGCTTCTGGTGTAGGTTGCTTATGCATAAGATCAGGAATCGCATTCCACAAAGGCCCTAAATTGTACTGTTGAATGTCTTTGTTAAAATTCTGTACCTCAGGGCTATCAAAAAAAGAGTTTCTTTCTGCCATTTTTCACACTCCCTCAATAAAGTTTAATTTTCTCATGAATGCTCGTGTATCCTTAAAAATTCATAAGCACCGAATAGTAATCTCACCAAAGTTAATGGATATAAGTAGAAGAAATTAAAATTTCTTACAGAAGAAGGTCCATCCTAATGGTCAAACTGGGATAGTTTGGTAATGAAAAGGTATGACCGTGTCTAGTAATCTCCACACAACTCACGGTCGCTAACCCTTCCATATCTCTCCCGATTGGTGTCCATACCTTCCTTCGTCCTGCGTATCCATGAGGTGGAGGTCGGATAAGCTCCTTTGCTGAGTCATAGCCCGTATGGTGAAAATAAGCTCCGACTCTGCACTATTGGTGTTTGTTTTTTGATAAATACGACTATTGTACGGCTTTATATGGAGTGGCAGGCGTGGTAGACTTACTGCCAGGGCGAATCATGGATGATATCGCCGCTTCGTCTAAGAACCCATGTCCGCCAAGGCTCCATGTCACGCCCCTTCGGATCATTCTCTTTTAAGGTTAAGCCACCTGTCATGGTTCCATTTGAGGTAAATCTCTAATTACTTTTGAACCGTCAAATCCACACTGCCTTTGACCAATGACAAACAAGACACGTAGTAACTTATAACACAAGGCAATGAGCGATTGCTGTTTGTTTCAAAGGGCGTTCAGGGCGTCTTGTATAGTAGTCATGCAGGGCTTTGAACGTTGGATTATGGGCAACAAGGGGACGAATCGCTAAATATAAGGCTCGGCGTAATCGTCTCCTTCCTCGTTTCATAATCCTTGTTTGCCCTTTATACTTCCCTGAACTATGTTCACGTAAAGAGAGCCTTGCTAAGTTCACTAATTGTTGAGGGTGAGAGTACTTTCAGAGGTCTTCAACTTCCGTAAAAAATAACCCAACTGTAACCACCCCTAAGTCAGGAATCTTCATCATTTGTTGTGCGCCAGGTAACGTTTCAACGATAGCTTCTAATTCAACGTCTAATTCTTCTAATTGTGGCTTATACAACTCATATTGTTGAATAAGATAAGCAAGCAAATAGAAGGTCTACCTTAATCCCAATGCTTTTTTTCGCTGTTTCTACAAGCTTCGTTGCTCGCTTGATGCCAACCCCTCGTTGTATAAACGGCTTCCACTTTTGAAGCACTTCTTCTAGTGTAAAGGTGACGATGTCTGATGGAAATGGAAACAGCTTTAATGTAGAAAGCGCCACCTTTCCTTCCCAATCTCCAAATACATCGAAAAACACAGGAAAGTAGCGTTGAATCACATTTTGAATGCGCCCTTCAGTGATCATTAATTGTTCGATGAGCTGATCTCGAATTTTTACGCAATCTCTTAGCGGCATACATACCATCCAAGAGATTTGGTACAGCGTATCGGGCATCTTTGATTAACTGCGCACACCTTTGCATCTTTCGTATCGTTTTTCGTTGGAGAATTATCATTAAGCTCTTTACTTTTCTTGACGTGCATCGAGTTAACGACAACAAAGTCGAATCCTTTTGCTGTTAAATAGTAAGCAAGACTTTTCCAAAAATCTCCCGTTGTTTCACCCAAAAATGACATGATTTTTCTTGTGATTTTCTTGGTGTTGCTTTGCCTATTCTATGAAAGCTTCAAAGCCAAAGATTCGATTTTCAAAGACCAACCGTTTTCCCACGTCTATTCCTCGGTCATCTTGAGCTCGTGCGACATGTTTGTATTTGGCAATATCAATACCGATAATAAGAGTGGATGATGTGATTTGAGAGATTTTCTGATTTTGTGTATAATTCAGCTTGAGTCCTCCTTAAATTCAGGGTCCTTAGTGCTTATCAACTGCGGACGCCTCGTATCATACCAAGGGGCTTTTTTTGTTCAATCCTCAAACTTCTTCATTACAGAAATGCTCCTTAGGTGATTTAATGTGACGTTACACCATTTCGTTCAAATGCCTTCAGATTACGCTTCACCTGACTAATGTGCTTTTCAAGATGCTCCACCATAAAATGCTCGATTAAAAATTGAAGCGGCATCACACCAAACTTAGGATTGCGATGTGTCGTTTCGAGAGACAAATCAAGGTCGTTCAAGTTTAGGAATGTAGAGCGAATAGACGCCTTATAACGTTTAAGTTTCAACAGCTTCTCTTCAATCGATACATTGTCTATGCTCTCCAAAGCTGCCATTCTTTCGGGATGCTCTAAGCCTCGTCCCCACTTACGATGGGGGTTTGCAGCCGTACGCTTCAATTCCCCTGTCCAGTAACGGTTCGCTTCTTCCACATGACTTAGCACTTGCAATATGGACCACTTCTCAGCAGACGGCTTCCATCGGATTACTTCTTCTGGCAGCTCTTTTATAAGTTGGTAAAGCTGCTCCACCCGCTCATTCACTTTATTGGCATATTGTTTTAGTTTTTCTTTTTCTACTTTTTTTACTGTATTAACCAATGTACCAATCTGATCTACGGTTATCGCTACGACATCTCCGTCCTGTAAAAAGCTTGGTGGATCCATCGCAACACCCACACCACCTGGCGTCCCCGTTAAAATGACATCCCCCGGTTCAAGGGTCATGATAGAAGAAAGAAACTCGACTAAATATGGCACGTTAAACACTAGGTTTTTCGTATTGGAGCGTTGACGCTCCTTTCCGTTAACTGTTAAGACGATGTCCAGCCCATCTGGTGAAGGAATGTCATCCTTCGTCACTAACCAAGGTCCCATTGGCGCGCTTCCATCAACGCTTTTGCCTTGAAGCCACTGAATTGTTCGTCTCTGCAAATCACGGCAAGAGACATCATTGGCGATCGTGTACCCTGCTACGTAGTCCAGCGCTTCTTCATAAGGAACATCCTTAGCGGTTTTTCCGATGACGACAGCAAATTCGGCTTCATAATCGAGTTTTTCTGTAATCGGATAGTGCGGAATGTCATCCTGAGGACCGATAATCGTGTTTGAAAACTTCGCGAATAGCACCGGATACTGTGGAAGATCCCTCTTCATTTCCAAAATGTGCTCACGATAGTTGTGGCCGACACAAATAATCTTTTTCGGACTTGGAACAGGAGGCCCTACTCGAACGTCACTCATCTTCATAACAGCGGCCGTAGTTCTCCAGCGTTCCATTGCAAAGGAGATCGCCTCACGAGCGGCTTGTAGCGTTTCTTCGCCCCCCTCGAGAAACTCATTCGTGCACGCAGGGATAATCACTTTCGCCTTCTCGCTCGCCCTCGTCTCCCCTTCGGTTTCCAGCTTTTCTCGGTATCCTTGCTGCAAATCTACGATTGTGCTCTCGTCCACAACGGCTCCTACTTTGAGTCCTTCCGATGCTTCAAACGTTACTAATTTCACGCTGCCTTTCCCTCCTTTATTTGACCAAATACCAAGTGTTGCCTTTGTTTACGACTTTGCGGTCTCGTTTTAGCGTTCTTAGCTTTTTAAAAATAACCGATTTACGTTTCGTTTCTTCTATAGAAGCTGTGTCACTATTTGACACGTTCAAAAATCGCAAGACTCGCTGAGCGCTCGCACCTGGATGCTTTTCCAAGCACTCAAGTATCTTTTTTTCGAAATTCAACACCTTTTCACCTCAATGTATCGCTCTCCCTACACGATACTTTTTCGTAAGCCGTTCTCTCCCGAAACGTCCATAAGATTTATGCCACACTCATGCAGCACAGAGGGAAAGAGAGGATATTTATTTAGCAAATGAATGTTGTTTAGCCCGATGCTTTTTAGCAACTGAACAATCAAAATCGTGTTGTACGTTTCCTTTCCAAACGGAGCGATCTCTTTTCTTTCCGCTAGAAAAAGTCCTACGCCGCCGATCTTTTTAAGCTTTGTCATGGCAGACTCTAATTTTTGCTGGCATTCACATAACATAAGCTCAAAATGGTTACATTGCTTATGAATATAGACTGGCGTAACTTTTTTTGAGTGAAGCTTTTTGTAATAGAAAAGATAGTCCTTCCCTAAGTCAAATTCGTTTGAGAAAGTGATAACCTCAAATTCTCCAACTTGGTTTTTCAGCTTCGTTTGTTCGTCCATTTGTACGAGCGGTTCGTGTAGGAGGCAATACTGAAGTAGCTCGTCAATTTTCAGCATGTCGAGCTGAAACGATAACGAGAAAGCCTTCAGCTCTTCCATGCTTGCCAGCTCGCCCTCCGCATTTAATACATCGCACAGGACAACTGCACGGTTACAATCACTCAAATTCGCAAGCGTCACCCCTGCTTCCGTATGAGCTTGCTTCCCGTAAATCCCCTTTTCGTGGGCGAGTACAGGAAAAATATGACCAGGCCTTTTAAAATCGTCTCTATTCTTTTTAGGATCGATTAAAGCTTTGATCGTTTCGTGTCTTTCAAAGGTGGAAATCCCTGTTGTTGTCCCTTCAACATCAACAGAAACGGTAAAGGCTTGCGTGCGTTTATCTGCATTGGCTGTTTGCTGTCCTTCAATCTCCAGCTGCTTCGCTCTCTCCTTTTCAAGCCCAACACTTACGAGTCCTCGTCCGTGAGTGATCATGAAATTAATATGCTCCGGCGTGGTTTTTTCGACGAAACTCATAAGCTTCCCATGACCATTCCTATCCACAAGGATGATTAAATTCCCGCTGCTTAATGCAGTTAAAGCCTTCTCGATTTTAGCTGTTACCATTACGCTCACCCTTTTTTAAGGTCGTATGGTTCCTTTGAAGGGAGCTGACGATAGATTTCAAAACTCCCTCTCCCAATTAAGTAAACCGTGTTAAATGTTCGTTTCCACTTGCAAATGACTTCTTTCGAAATTTGGCATCACTTGTGTTGAAAATCGTTCCATCGCCTTCAACGTTTCAACATGAGAGAGGCCTCCAAAATCAAAGTAAATGATCACTTCCTCAATCCCGGACTTTTCAACTTCCTTCAGCTTCTCAGTTACATAATGTGCATCGCCGACAATGATGCTGTTTTCGCTTAAATCTTCAGCCTTCATCTGCTTTAGTTTTTCAACAATGTCTACGAAGTAACGAATGTGTGGTGGGGCTGTCGTCGGGTCACTTGGGAATGCAGGCACTAGCCCTCTAAAATATTTAAGCATCCGTCGCTTTGTTTTCTCGGTTTCCTCTTTAGAATCGGTTACATTCAAGAAGTAAGAGCACCTCGCCTGTTTGCCTGTAAAGCCGTGCTTTTCAGATTCTTGCTTGAAGCGAGTGACTGCATTTGCGATGCTGCCAAACACCATGGACGCTGCAAAAGGAGCAAAGATGATGTTCTCACCCATCTCTGCTGCCTTTAGCACAGACGGCTCGCTAAAGGCAGCGACATAAATAGGAGGATGTGGATGCTGCACTGGCTTTGGAGTTAATTCAACCTCTGGAAAGTTGTAAAATTTCCCACTATAGGAGATTGAATTCTGCGTCCACGCTTTTTTAATAATGTCTAGCTGCTCAAAAAAAATCTCTCTGCTATCATGAAAGTTCACTTCAAACACATCGTATTCACGCTCATCATAGCCTCTTCCAGCAGAAAAAATGGCTCTTCCATCACTTAAAACATCAAGCAACGCGTATTCCTCTGCCATCCGGACGGGATGATTAACCGGTAAAAGAACTGTAGCTGGAGCGAGTTGGACTCTACTCGTTTTCGCCGCAACATTTCCTAGCAGCAATGAAGGAGACGGCAGTACTCCTAGCACATTAAAATGGTGCTCTGGCACCCATACAGAATTAAATCCTAATTGTTCCGCATACACACACTGTTCGACGAGATCCTTAATCATCTGTTTCGGATCTTTACGCTCATCCCCATACTCAATCGGATTGTCTGTTAACGTAAAATAACCAAATTTCATTGTATCCTCTCCCCTTAATAATTGTTAAACTATAGTTAACATAGTTAACTATAAGTTACTAATAAAGAGTTTATACAGAAATGTTTATACTGTCAATAAAATTTTCAGACTTTTTAAATTTTTCATTTGGTTTACGATCGTTAAATAAATCAGGTAAAAGTTTAACGATATTTAACTTTTTGTTAAAATAAGGAGGTGTTAACGATTATTTATTACAGGAGGACTAAGCTTGGACACAGAAAAAAAAGGAATTCAATCCATTGAATTGGGCTATGTCATTTTAAAAACGATTTCAAGCGCTAACAAGCCGTTAACTATTACGGAAATTTCAAAGGCTTGTGATATGCAGAAAAGTCAGCTTTATCGATATTTAATTAGCTTATGTAGAATCGGATTTTTGGAAAAAAGTGATGACCTACGTTATTCGTTAGGAAGCGAGCTAACGTTAATAGGATTACGTGGATTGGAAAAGATTGATATTCGAGTGAAGGCGCTACCTTACATAAAAAAACTAAATGAGCTTCTTGATGAAACGGTATCACTGGCGATTTGGGTTGAGAAAGAAGGACCTATTTTTATTAGCTGGGAGGAAAGCAAAAAGCCAATTAATGTAAATGTCCGGGTTGGATCTCCAGCGCCGTTAACGACAAGTGCAACAGGGAACATCTTTGCTGCCTTTTACCCTAAAGAAAAAACAGAACGTCTTATTCAACAAGAACTCAACACGAATACGGTACCTCCAGAGGAATTCGAGCAAACGCTGACCAAAGTGAAACAAGCTGGCTATGCATTCACACAAGCCTACATCCCCGGTATAGCGGCGATCTCGGCTCCAATTTTTGACCAAAAAGATGATTTAGTAGCAGCCATTAGTGTTATCGGATTATCAGGTGTGCTAGATATCACTGAAGAATCATACGTGACAAGCGAGCTTTTAAAAACAGCGAAGGAATTATCAAATAGTCTTGGTTATGTTTATTTATAAAAAAAATCAGAGTGACAAAAGGAAAAGTGGCCCTATCATGACGTAGATGGGACCACATTGTCTACCAACCTATTTCCTATGCTAGCATAAGACTATACTGTATGTTTCGAATAGGTTCTTTTATAACCGTACAGCCAGTCTGTGAGCCCGAAATCATCCGCCTCTCTTTGCTCCAAAATCGTATTTCGAAGCAAAATGGATACTGGATCGACGGCGTGAATAATTTCACCCCATGTTCGGGCGCACGTTTGTACTTTCGCCGTTCGTGGAATACGCTCTTGCTGATATGCTAAAAAGGCTTGATTATAGTTATCACCATGCTGGATAAGCATATCCGCTAAGGTGGTTGCATCCTCCAGCGCTTGACACCCTCCTTGTGCCAAGTATTGAAGCATCGGATGAGCCGAGTCCCCAAGAAGAGTCACATTTCCTTTCGTCCAATTATCTATCGGCTCCCGATCATACATCGGCCAGCGCACTTGCTTTTCGATAAAGGACAGGGCATTTTCGACGTGAGGATGACAACCTTTAAACACGATATCCATCTCATCCGGCGTCCCCCAATCATCTGAATCCTCCTTGTAATTTAAGCTTTTGAACACGACCACTTGGTTATAGAGCTCTTTTCGACGCACAGGGTACTGCACGACGTGAAGATTTGGCCCGATCCACATAATGACGTCGTCCATGCTTGAATCGACGGAAACCTCAGACATCGGAATCGTTCCCCGATACGCCACATACTGAGAGCAGATCGGCTCATCCTCACTAAAATAACGACGCGTCTTTGACCATAATCCATCAGCACCGATAACAGCACTTCCGACAAATGCTTCCCCTTTTGTATTTTTCACGATGACGCCCGCCTCGTTTTCTTCCACCGATTCAATGACCTGATCGTTGACGAGGGTCACAAATGGACTCGCCTTACATGCATCTAATAACACTTTATGCAAATCAGAGCGATGCAACACGATGTAAGGAAAACCGTACCTCTCCTTAAACGCATCCCCTAAATCCAAAGCCGAAAGCTCCTTCCCTGAAAAAGCGTCCTTTAAGACGAGTCGTTGCGGAAACACCGCATATTTTGCGATTTCATCCATGAGACCGAAGCGATCTAGCACAGCTGTAGCGTTCGGCCCTAATTGAATCCCTGCACCAATCTCACCAAATTGGGGCGCCTGTTCGAGCACCGTCGTTTTTTTGCCAGCTTCGGCGGCTCCAAGTGCAGCAGCCAATCCCCCAATGCCTCCCCCAATAATGAGCATCTTTTTTTCTATTTTTTCCAATGCATCTCCCT
>NZ_ANNK01000145.1 GCF_000334155.1 Halalkalibacterium ligniniphilum
CCCCCAATGCCTCCCCCAATAATGAGCATCTTTTTTTCTATTTTTTCCAATGCATCTCCCTCCCAAACACAGTTTATATTTGTTCAGCACTCTCATATCACTCATCCCTATGCCATGACCGGTTTAAATTCTTCTTTTGCTTCCTGATAGCCATTGTTTGTTTCATACGCCTGACTTTGCTCGACGTCAAATTTCTCCATAATCGGCAGGTCATTGACAGAGAAGAAGTACGTCTCTGCTTCAGCAACATGCTCATGCCACGCCCAGTTCGGAATGACAAAGTAATCCCCTTTCGACCAATCGAAGCGAACACCGTTAATGATGCTGTAGCCTGAACCTTTGAAGACGTGATAGATTGAGGCGTGCGTATGGCGATGAGCTTTTGAATGGAAGCCCTTCGGTAGCTTCTGCACCCATGATCCGATGTTCAGATTCGCCGTTTCTCCCGTGGATGGATTGATATACTCAACCGCATAGCCATCATACGGATCGGGATCAAAGCGACTTAAGCCGTCAATCGCCTTCAACGTCTGACTCCATTTATACGATCCGACGGGAGCCATTTTCGGATAGTGATCTGAAATCGGACGTACCATCCCACCTTCATATCGCTGAGCGGAAAAATTATCAGGAACGGACGGCTCTTCAATTTTTTCAGGATACGGTTCAAAGAACGTACCGCCCATCGAATAAAGGGTCGGAATATCGAGGCAATCCATCCAAATCATCGGCTCTGTTCCTAAATGACCGTGACCATGCCAAAGGTTTTTTGGCGTTACGAGGAAATCGCCTTCCTCCATAAAAATTCGTTCGCCTTGAACGATAGAATAGGCCCCTTCCCCTTGCGTAATAAAGCGTAATGCACTTTGGCTGTGCCGATGAGACGGAGCTGTTTCACCTGGCTGAATGAGCTGAACTGCGGCATAGAGCGTTTGAGTTGTCGATGCCCAGCCCCACGGCTGACGATATTCCAAGCCTGGATTTTGAAGATAAATCGCCCGTCGTTCACCACCCCGTTCCGGTGTGAAAATCTCGGCTGCTTCCATGAGCTTTTTATGAAGAAGATCCCATTTCCATAAGTATGCTTTCGCATGAGGCTCAGGCTGACGATGCATTAATTCTGGAATTGCTTCCCAAAGCGGTCCGAGGTGATACTGACGAATATCCTTCGTAAAATCCTGAACGAGCTTGCTTTTAAAAAACTCGTTTTTCTCTGCCATGATATATCTCCTCCTCTTTTATTTTAATTTCAATAGGTTGCGCTTTATTTGACTTTCGTGCTTGCTTACGTGCTCCACTAACAGATGATCGACAATAAACGAAATCGGCTTCGTGCCAAACCGTGGGTTACGGCTCGGTGCCTCCAGTTTCAACTTGTCTTCATCCAATACTCCGAGTCCCTGTTCGACCTTCGACTTTAACGCTTCAAGATCGTTTATAATTGTCGAAATGGATTGGCTATCCGTTTCACTCACGGCTGCGAGACGTGCTTCATCCTGCAAACCTCTCCCCCATTCCTTCCCGGGTGACTTAAGCAGCCCTTCAATCTCATTCAACCAGTACGGAACCGCTTCTACGAGATGGCAAACAATTTGTATAATCGACCATTCTTCCTCAGAAGGCTTCCAACGGATCGTTTCTTCTGACAGTTCTTTTGTCGTTTCGATAATCCGATCAAGGGATTGCTGAATCGATTCGATAGAGCTTTCCACACTAATATAAGCCATTATTGCGTCACCTCCTCCACTTGTTTCACACGGTTTTCAAGAACGCCAACACCGTCGATCTCGATTTTAACGACATCTCCATCCTTCAGGAACACCTGTGGATCACGGGCAATGCCGACGCCTCCCGGTGTACCTGTTAACACGACATCCCCTGGCTCAAGTGTCATTAAGTTCGATAAAAACTCGACTAAGTATTGAACAGAAAACACAAGATTTCTCGTATTAGAGCGCTGACGCTCTTCCCCATTAACAGTCAGAACAACCTCTAACCCTTCTGGATTATTAAGCTCATCAGACGTGACGAGCCACGGTCCCATTGGTGCACTACCTTCCACCGTTTTCCCTTGCAGCCATTGAAGCGTCCGGCGCTGAAGGTCACGATACGTCACATCATTCACGATCGTATAGCCAGCCACATAATCCAGTGCTTCAGCCTGCGATACATTTCTTGCCCGCTTTCCGACGACGAACGCAAACTCAGCTTCATAATCCAATTGCTCTGAAATCGGATAAAACGGAATGTCATCCTGAGGTCCTATGACCGTGTTGGAGAATTTCGCAAACACAACTGGATACGGCGGAAGCTCACGCTTCATTTCCAAAATATGCTCACGATAATTATGACCGACACAGATGATTTTGCCCGGAGACGGAATCGGCGCTTCCATTCTTACATCACGTAGCGGAAAGACGAGCGTATAGGAGCTGTCATCCTTATGACTTAAAGCATAGTCGAGCGCTTTTTTGGCGAGCGCCATGCTTTCTGCACCACCTTGTAAAAACCCATTCATATCAGGTGGTATAAATGCCTCTGCAATTTGCACAGCACGAAGCTTCCCTTCTGATTCTAACAACGCCTTGTAAGCGCCATGTAAATCAACAACCTCTTCATTCACAATAACTCCGATGCGAGAGGTGCCTTCACGGTTAAATGTAATCAGCTTCATTCGTATTCCCCTTTTCTATGGCGATTTTTATTATGCGGAATGTTAATGTAAGTTCCATTCCTTCACTTTGTAAACGGCTTCATTTTTTTCGTTCATCGGATCTCGACTTGCAATACTCGTCGCTTCCTCCAACGATGCAGCTTGAACGACATACGCCCCTCCCGATTGATCAGTAAACGCTCCAGCGACCACGAGTTCACCACTTTCTCGCAATTGCTTTAAAAAATCGCGATGACCTTGTATGAACGTTCCTGTAAAAGAAGGCTTTCTTTCAATAACGACAAGAAATTTTTTCATTACATCACCTCTTTTTTAAAATAAAGTCCTAATTAAATTTTCTTATATAGATAACTTCGTTCTCTATTTATATAAAATTTACGTGATCACGAAGGTTTTGTCAACAGTATAAATAAAAATAATTTTTAGAAAATAAAAACGATATACGTTTGAACACACAAAAAAAGCCGTATCGAGGAATCCCTCCGATACGCCTTTAAGCTGTACGCTATTTATTATTCTTCTGGCACTGCTTTATATCCGAAACTCTTGGAAATTTGGGAGCTAATTTCGATTAAATATTGACTGAATTCGTCTTTTTCGCTCGTCGGAATCACTTCAGAAAAGCCGACAATCGTCACAGTCCCTAAAAGAGCGCCTTTGAAGTTCAGTACAGGAAATGCGACAGAGGATACAGATGCGACGATCGGCTCTCTAGCAAATGTAATTTTCTTTTCCCTAATCATCCGGGTTTCTCGTTCAAGCTCTTCGATTTTTTCTGATGGCAAATCCTTCAATTCTCGTTCCGTCCAATTTTTTATTACCTGTTCATTCATAAACGTTAAAAAAATTTTGCCCGTAGCTGAGTTGATCGGAAGAATCGTTCCAATTTGGGCACCGATATTTAAACCTTGGCTATCATTAAAATACTTCACGATCATTGGTCCATTATGGGTCCAGACGGAAAACAAAACGGTACTTTGACTTTTTATATTAACCTCCTGCAAATACGGAGTAATTCGGTCGATCACATTTTCCTGATCAACGGCAGCCATACCGTATTCAATCAGCTTACTCCCTAGCGTATAGGCACCTGTTCCCTTGTCCCGATATAGCATCCCTAATTGAATAAACGTATTAAGGTATTTATACAGGTTACTTTTCGTAATTTTCGTCTGTTCATGGATTTCTACAAATTTGATTGGCTTCCCTTGCTTGGCGACGAGATCAATAATGCTTATCCCTACTTGCAACGTTTGAATCGTCGTTCCATTCTTTTTAATCTCCACTTAAAAACCTCCTATATCACAACGCTTCCGAATGATTGATTTCACTAGTAGACATACATTATAAACATAGAGAACACTATATCTAGTTTATAATAGGGACGTTCATTATGCATTAATTTTTTACCCAGATTGTCTACACTCTTCCTCTGTTTTTTAGTTCTACACCCTCACGATGTAATAGAGTATGAATATGTGACTAACTCCCGACCTCTCACACCACCGTACGTCAGTCTGTCTAACAATTATTAATAATTTTTGTTATTTTGCATGGGATGTCTTTTGTCGAATCTCTATATCAAAGGAGATGAGTGTGTATGCCTTATATCGAAGGTGAAGATAGACATCAAATTTATTTACTGCCAAATACGTTGGACGACTTTGTAGATGAAGAAAATCCTGCCCGAGTTTTCGATGCTTACGTCGATAGTTTGAACCTGGAAGAATTGGGGTTTCAAGTCTATTCGGGCATCAAAGCTGGGCAAAAACCTTATCGTCGGGGAGATCTACTTAAGCTCTATCTTTACTGTTATATGAACGGCATTCGTTCCTCTCGCAAGATGGAAACCGAAACGAAAAGAAACATTGAACTAATGTGGCTAATCAGTAAGCTCCAGCCGGATCACGGCACTCTATCTGCTTTCATGAAGAATAACAAAACTGCAATAAAAAAGCTGTTTAGAGAGTTCACCTTAATGGTAAAAGGTTTCGGATTGATCGATGGTCAACTCGTCGCAATTGACGGCACAAAATTAAAGGCGAACTGCTTTAAAAAGCAACACTTTAATGCCAACAATATCAGTAAAAAGCTAGAGCATATCAATGAAAAAATTGATGCAGATTTGCGTGACTTTCTAACAGAGGACAATCGCCAAAAAAAGCTAGAAATCACAGAAAGGTTAGAGGTTTATCAAGAAAGAATGCAATAGTTGCAGGTCATTAAACAAGAACTCAAGGAAACAGGTGAGAAACAGCTTTGTGTTACCAATCCGGACGCCAAATCAATGAAAAATAACGGGAAACATGAAGTTTGTTTCAATGTTCAAACTGCGGTGGACAGCAAGTATAAACTAATCGTGGACTGCGATACTGTCAATGATGTCAACGATCAAGGGCAGCTGTCCAAAATGGTGAAGAAAACAAAGCAAGTTTTTCATGAACATTATTAAACAATCATTTTTGTACATGCTTAATTTAACATTTCTACGTACGGTTTCGTATACGACGGTTCACTTAAGTGTGACGTAAGTGGTTGTATCTCTCCAGTAGGCTTTTCAGTTTCTGATTTCACCAAAAGTTAAAGATTATGGTCGTGTTTAGTATAGGACTATTCGAGATGCACCAATATTTCTTGCGAGAATTCCCCCCCCATTCATAGGCTTTCTCCTTTGGTACTCCAAGGGTGATAAACCTTTTCACTTTTGTTTTGGGTTGTTTCCACTGTTTCCAAAGGCACATTCGTAGACTTCTTCTAAGTGATTCATAGAATTGTTTAAAGGGAGTTGGCGTATCAGCCAAAGCAAAATATCCACACCATGCAACAAGGTATTCATTTATTTTCTTAATGCGTTTATCGATTGAAATAGGTTTTGAGCGTGATGTTAGTTTTTTTATTTTGCTTTTTTGCTCTCGTTTTAGTGCCGCGCCGTTCTAAGCTTGTCCCGTAACAGCAGTTGTCTCATCATCTGGATGATACTTCCTCTCACGTGAATGTACGTCCTGTCTGCTTATACTACTGTTTATTCCACCCTCTTAAAGTCCCCTACGGAATTCACCGTTTCCTCCTTTAAGTAAGTCCCTTTGGATTGCTTGTATCATCATAAACAGTGAACGCCTAGTGCATATTCTTTATAAATATTTTTCTTCCCTCCATCTATCTGCTTCATTTACTCTGTATCACCTTCGGCAGAAGAACCTTTGTTTTGTTTAGCAAACTTATCCAATCCCTCAGACCAAAGGTTTGCACTCACTTCTCCACAGACACCCTTACGTTTACAACGTTAAGCTATGGCTACTACCGTCTTCACAGTTCGAGACTTGAACCGTATAGATTGCACCCATGCTGGGCGCACCACAAAAAACTGAGCTCAGAAACCTTATCCAAGCTCAGTTTATGCAGCAGTTGTATTCATCACTAATCAGCGTAATACAAAGAATCCATTCATAAGATTCGGAATCCATAGCACTAAATCAGGCCAGACCGTCAGAATAATTAATACCGCAATCGAAACCGTGAGAAAAGGAAATAGTGCTTTTATTAATTCTTCGATTTTCACTTGCCCGATCGAGGATGCGATAAATAACCCGGTTCCGGCCGGAGGCGTTAACAGTCCGATTGTTAAGTTAATGCAAATGATAATCCCAAAGTGAACCGGATCAATGCTATAGGTAACGAGTAACGGCATAAAAATAGGAACTAAAATAATTAAGGCTGCAATCCCATCGATCACGGTTCCGATTAATAGAAGCAAGACGTTCGTCAGCAATAAAAAAAGTAACGGATTTTCCGTGATTCCGATCATTGCTGACGCAATCATTTGGGGAATACCTTCAAACGTTAACACCCAGCCAAAAATATTTGCCATCGAAATAAGCAACGTCACCGTCGCAGTCGTCATCGCCGTATTGACTAAGATGTCTGGAAAATCCTTAATTTTAAGATCTTTATACAGGAAGAGTCCGACTAACAAGCCGATAAAACATGCAATCGCTGCCGATTCCGTAGGTGTAAACACACCACTAATGATCCCTACGATAATAATGCCAGGAACGAGTAACGCCGGAATGATTTTCAGACTAGCCCCTAAAACATTTTTAAATGGTTCCTTCTCTGAGCGGGGCAATTGATAGCGATAGCCTAAGTACACAATGACGAGAATAAAAGCAAAACCTAATAGGATGCCCGGAATGATTCCTGCTATAAACATTGTCCCAATTGATGTTCCCGATTGGACACCATAAATGATAAACAGCATGCTCGGAGGAATAATCGGACCTAAAAGACTTGCTGCGGCCGTTGTGGCTGCTCCGAACGAACGTTTATAGCCTTCCTCCTCCATGGCCGGAACCATGACTTTACTCATCATCGCGATTTGAGCCGTCGCTGAACCGATAATCGAAGCTAAAAACATATTGGCTACAACATTGACGTAGGCCAAACCCGCCCGATAATGACCGAATAGCACTTTCGCAAAATGGACGAGACGCTTCGTAATCCCACCAGAATTCATTAATTCTCCCGCAAGCATAAATAATGGGATCGCCAACAAGCCATAGCTTTGCAAGCTCGTAAACAATCGCTGAGGAACCGTATTTAAAAGACCGATGCTGTCACTAATGAGAATGTATGAAACACTCGTGATCCCTAAAACGATGGCGATAGGGATTCGGATTAGCAATAATACGACAAAAATGAACAAAACGAGCAGCATGTGAATCCCTCCATTTTAAGAATCAGCCTTGAGGCTTTGTATGAACAAATGAATCGAATGGACGCTCATAAACAAAAAGCCTAAAGGAACACATAAATAAGGGTAAATCATTGGTATTTGAATCGAGCTTGACGTTTGCAAGCCGATATTTGGAGAGCTAAGCCAAATAAAAGAATAACAAAGTAAAAATATGCAAAACACCAAAATGATAAGAAAGCCAAGCGTTACGACGACCTTGCGATATTGCTCATTTAATTTATCGACGAAAATCGTAACTGCTGCTGATTGCTGTCGCTTTATAGACATACTTCCACCTATAAAAGTCAACCAAATCAACGTGAAAATTGCAATTTCATCACTCCAAAATAAGGGACTATTAAAATAGTAACGAAAAAAGACACCCGCTGTGAGCGATACAAACATGACCGTAATTAAAACCATGACTAATAGCTTTTCTAGTTTGAATACAACGTCACTTAATTTTCCTATAACGTTCACAAAAGTCACTTCATAGCCCCCTATTTTTATTGATTTGCTTCGATAAACTCACTGATTAAAGAATTAGTGCTATATTTTGTATAAATTTCATCCTGAATCTCCTTAAAAGGTGTAATATCAAAATCATCGACGATGTTTAAGCCCTGTTCTTGCAGGAATTTTAGGTTTTCCTCTTCCCTTTTAATTGCATCTTCCACGCCCCACTCAACCGCTGCATGCAACGCTTCCTTCACAATTGCCTGATCCTCAGGGGAGAGGGAATCATGAACTTTTTGGCTCATGATAATCACAGACGGAAAGGCCATTTGATTCGTTAACGTTAAATCGTCTGCAATTTCATGTAAATTGAGGGAAACGAGGGCATCCAAATCAATTTCAATTCCGTCAATAATCCCCGTTTGAATGGAAGAATATACTTCAACGAGCGGCATCGGTGTCGGACTCACCCCGAGCCCTGTCCAAAAATCTTGCATCACTGGATTCCCGATAATCCTCAGCTTTTTACCCGCTAAATCCTCTGGAGACTCAATCGCACCGTCTTTCATTAACACATGCCGGTTCCCCGCAAAGATAAAATCCATTCCAATCAAGCCCTGGGATTCAAGCTCTGTTAACATTTGTTTTGCCACCTCAGAATTTCGAGCCTGACTCGCATCCTTTAAATTTTTAAAGAGAAACGGCATAAACCATCCATTTAACGACTCCGATCTCGTACTCATATAAGCATTCGTTAAAAAGCCAAAATCAAGCGTACCGAGCTCCAACTGCTGCACCATATCAGCCTCGGAACCAAGTTGCTCACTCGGATAAATCTCCGCACTCATCCGACCGCTTGATCGGCTTTGCAGTTCTTCATTAAATTTCTCCGCGGTCACCGTCCACCCGTGGGAAAGAGGAGTCACTAACGATACGCGAAACGTATAGCTTTGCTCCGATCCGCCAACATTCGCTTCAGAACTCGCACTATTTGTATTTTCACTACCACCACATGCCATAAGGAACAAAGACAAACTTACCGTTAACACACCTAAAAAAACGTTCTGTTTTTTCATCTTAATCCTCCACATTCGAATATTATTAACAATCGACTTGTTACACCAAAGCTACCGAAGGGTTTTCTACAAGCAACAATAAGCCTACTCACCCTATGTACCCAACTCCTTGTTCTTAGAAAAAAGATATAGTTGGAAATGAATCAGGAACAACCTATGAATTGATAGTTTTTTGATAAACGCTCCATAAAGAACAAGAGAGCAATACAAATAACCTCTTAGAAAACGTTTTCATTTCTAAACTAAATAAAAGGCCTCCTCCCACAAATAATCTATATAGTGAATTAGTTTTCTTATTATGATAATAATTGCAACCTCTCTTTTTGTCAATCTTTGTTTTTAATATTCTTATAATTCAGTAATGGTAAGATTGTTTTTTAGTATATTTAGAGAGGATATGGGAAACCAGGTAGAGACTTCAACATTTGATAACATTATTTAGCAAATTAAATTTGCAACAACAAAAAACAGCCTCGAATCGGGGACTGTGTTATTACCATATAAAAATTTAAAAATATGTTATGATGAATGTAATAAGCCCCATCCTTAAGATTAAAGTAAAGCTTACAAGTGAGATTTTATTTCTTTAAAAAAATAACTAGCGTTGCATTAATTACGTTCTAAAATTCTTAATACACAAAATTTTTAAAAAATGGTTTTTCGCACAAAAAATTCTGTCTCTTACCACTTTCTGTAGTACACGCTTTCCAATTTTCAAGCGATTTGGCAACCTCGTGGAAAGCAGGGTTTAGCTTTGCTTGTTCGATCCATTCCTCTAGTAGAGCTTCACCCGTGTCGCAGTCTGGGGCTTGATAGAATTGGCTAATAACTCTTTTAAGTAATAGGCCAGGGCTAATTCTTTCTTCATGTTCGTCTAGCCACTCATCTAACCGTTGCTGTTGCGTTGCTTTTCATAGCCTTTTAATAAGGCGAACCGACCCTTTTTGAAAGCTGGAATTTGCTTTCTCACTTAATCAAATGCTTGGTTGACCTTTTCGAACAGCGATTTCCTCAAGGCTAAGGACGAGTTCTTCTTCTCCTTCTCCTAATGAGAGTTAAAGCGTAATGCCTTACAGAAGTTTACTTCAGAGGATATTTCAAAACAGGATTATGAGGATTTGATTAATACGGTACAGGAAAAGTTACAACAATTAGAAATAGAAAAGGCAGAGATTAAAAGAGCCATTGATGAGAAAAAAGTAGCTGTTAAAATCTCTGCGATCTTGGAACAACTAAAAGCGTTCTTTAACTTTAATACTTTAACAACCGAAATGTTATTACGTTTTGTCGAAAAGATTGAAGTAACTGAAAGTAAAGATGTTAAGATTTACTACAGTTTGCACAGGTTGAGGGGGTTTTAATTCCCCTCAATCATTTTTTAAAACTAACTGTGAAATGCACTCAACATGCGTCGTCCACGGAAACATGTCCACTGGCTGCACTTCCTGTGTTTTGTAGCCACCGTCTTCAAGCACTCGCAAGTCCCTTGCTAGTGTGGCTGGATTGCAGGAGACGTAGACGACGCGTTTTGGTTTCATGGCGAGGATTGTGCCTAGAAGCTTGTCGTCACAGCCTTTTCTTGGTGGATCGACGACGATGACGTCTGGGCGAATGCCTTGGGCGTGCCACCAAGGGATGACTTTTTCGGCTTCGCCAACCGCGAAGTCGACGTTGGTGAAGCCGTTTAGCTTCGCATTTCGTTTGGCGTCTGAGATGGCTTCAGGAACGATTTCGACTCCGTAGACATGCCTTGCATTTTGGGCAAGAAATAGAGAAATGGTGCCAATTCCGCAGTATGCGTCAATGACGGTTTCAGTGCCAGTGAGTGCTGCATAATCAAGGGCTTTGTCATACAATACCTTTGTTTGCTCAGGATTGACCTGGTAAAAGGAACGAGCCGAGATTGCAAACTTTATGTCGCCGATAAAATCATAAATGTATTCGTCGCCCCAAAGTATGACCGTTTTTTCACCAAAAATGACATTGGTTCGTTTACTGTTAATGTTTTGAACGATCGATTTTATGTTTGGAATCGATTCACGGATTGCTTCAATCAGCTTGTTTTTATGGGGCAGCTCTTGGCCTCTTGTAATGAGAACGACCATAATGTCCCCTGTTCGTTTTCCGTAGCGGGCAACGACGTGGCGAAGCGTTCCACGGTGCCTCTCTTCATCATATCCACGGATGCCAACATCTCTCGCCAATTCTTTTACCTTTTGAATAACTTTGTCGTTTTCTTCATGCTGAATCAGACACTCATCCATATCGATAATTCGGTGGCTCCGCTCCTGATAAAAACCAGCAATCAAGCCCCCCTCTTCTTCGCCGACTGGGACTTGCGCCTTGTTCCGATAGCGCCATGGCTCGCTCATGCCAAGGGTCGGATGAACAGGAACATCGGTTATTTTTCCAATCCGCTCAAGGACATCCTTCACTTGCTTTTGCTTATAACGGAGCTGTGCCTCATAGCTCATGTGCTGAAGCTGGCAGCCACCACATTGATTGAAAATTGGACAAGGAGCATTGACTCTGTCCTTACTTTCCTCTACAATCTCCAAAACACGGCCAAAACCGTAGCCTTTCTTCACTTTCACAACCTTCGCCTTTATTTTTTCCCCTGGCAGTGCCTTTGGAATAAACAAGGCATATCCGTTCAGCTTTGCAACGCCCGCGCCATCATGGGTCAAGTCTTCAATGATTACTTCTACTGTGTCATTTTTTTTCACAGGTGCTTCCTGTTTGCTCATTATTTTTTCGTCCTTTTTTTCGTCATTCTGTTTTGCCATTATATCACACTCCTCACCCTCTTTCCTCTTTATAACCCAGTTTTATCCTTATTAAAAATGAAAACAGGAAGTCATTCTTTTCTGTTCTAAATCGCCCCTATCTACATATCTTTGGTAAAGAAATAAAGGGACTATTTAAAACCCTGGATTTTTTTTAAAAAAATTTAAAATAAAAGGAGGAAAGCGTTTACATTTGTCGAATCATTACAGTGAGCTTACCTTTTGTAAAGTAAGCACAATTATTTGGGGAGGGATTTACTAGATGGTTTACAAACATCCGAATACTGATGGGTCACTTGTTTCCTTTAAAAAACGCTATGATAACTATATCAATGGCGAATGGACAGCTCCTGTAAAAGGTCAATATTTTGAAAACATCACTCCTATCACCGGTGAAGTATTTTGTGAAGTGGCACGTTCTACAGCTGAGGACATTGAGCTCGCATTGGACGCTGCACATGCAGCAAAAGAAAGCTGGGGAAAAACCTCCCCTACAGAACGTGCAAACATTTTAAACAAAATCGCCGACCGATTAGAAGAAAACCTTGAAAAGCTTGCGGTTGCAGAAACTTGGGAAAACGGTAAAGCGGTAAGAGAGACATTAAATGCAGACATACCATTGGCTATCGATCATTTCCGCTATTTTGCTGGGGCAATTCGCAGTCAAGAGGGCTCACTCAGTCAAATTGATGACAATACAGTCGCATACCATTTCCATGAGCCGCTTGGCGTCGTTGGGCAAATCATTCCATGGAACTTCCCAATCTTAATGGCAACCTGGAAGCTTGCTCCTGCTCTTGCTGCAGGTAACTGCGTTGTGTTAAAGCCTGCTGAGCAAACGCCTGTTTCAATCTTTGTTTTGCTTGAACTCATTGAAGACCTTTTACCAAAAGGGGTCGTAAATATCGTCAATGGCTTTGGAGTAGAGGCAGGAAAGCCACTTGCATCAAATAGCCGAATTGCCAAGGTGGCCTTTACTGGGGAAACGACAACCGGTCGTCTTATTATGCAATACGCATCTGAAAACATTATCCCTGTCACTCTTGAGCTGGGTGGTAAATCACCAAATATTTTCTTCTCAGATGTCATGGACCAAGATGATGCATTTCTTAATAAAGCCATTGAAGGCTTTGTTATGTTTGCCCTAAACCAAGGGGAAGTGTGTACATGCCCTTCTCGTGCCCTGATACACGAATCGATTTACGATCAGTTTATGGAAAGAGCGTTAGAGCGCGTCAAAGCAATCAAATCAGGAAATCCTCTTGACCCTGAAACAATGATCGGTGCGCAAGCTTCTAAAGAGCAAATGGAGAAAATTCTTTCTTATTTAGCAATCGGGAAAGAAGAAGGTGCAACTCTTCTAACAGGCGGTGAACGCCGAGTGATGGACGGTGAATTGGAAAACGGCTACTACATTCAACCAACGGTCTTCAAAGGCACGAACGATATGCGCATTTTCCAAGAAGAAATTTTCGGACCTGTTGTATCGGTTACAACCTTTAAAGATGACGAAGAAGCTTTACAAATTGCGAATGACACATTATACGGCTTAGGTGCTGGTGTATGGTCACGTAACATAAATAGAGCTTATCGCTTTGGACGTAACATTCAGGCTGGACGTGTTTGGACAAATTGCTATCACGCTTACCCTGCTCATGCTGCTTTTGGTGGCTACAAAAAATCAGGCATCGGACGAGAGAATCATCTTATGATGTTGAGCCATTACCAACAAACGAAAAACCTTCTTGTTAGCTATAGTGAAGATGCCCTAGGATTCTTTTAGGAGGCGATTTCAGTGGTTGATCGGGTTACCGCAACAGATGCGACGCTCGAGCTTATTGAGAAAATCAAATCAATTCATGGGCCGTTGATGTTTCATCAGTCTGGTGGATGTTGTGATGGGAGCTCACCAATGTGTTATCCATTAGGTGAATTCCGAGTCGGGAACAGTGATGTGTTACTTGGTGAAATTGGCGATTCTCCTTTTTATATCGCCAAAGACCAGTACAACTACTGGAAGCATACGCAGCTCATTATTGACGTCGTAGATGGACGAGGCGGTATGTTTTCCCTGGAAGGCCCTGAAGGAAAGCGATTTTTAACTCGCTCCCGTGTCTTTACGGAGGAAGAGCGAAAAGAATTAGGCATTTAATGAGATAAAAAAAGCCTGAGTTTGGTCGATTGATTCCAAGCTTAGGCTTTTTTCTACTTCAACTACACATTCACTTTTTCCATTTGAAAGCGTACATATAGAATGACTTCTTTATTAAAAGGTTAGCATTTATTTATTTTGTCTTACTTGGAGGAGCAAAAAAAAGCCCTGTCATTTCACAGGGCACAAAAAAGGGGTAAGGAAAAAAGTGAGTTGTAAGTGAGCGGCATAGCATTAGGGGAATTTTCTTACCTTTGACTACCTGTTTCACTTCTTAGACAAATCGAATGCCAAACGGTTTGCTTTCTACTTTTTACTGCCTTTTTTAACGATACTCTCTATAAACGACTGAGCATATTTAACAAATCGAATGCTTAAATAAATTTATTAATTTTTGGACCAGCTTGAACTGTAGGCTGCCAGACTAGATTGTCTACCTCTTCTTCAGCAAATGCTTTTAGTGTTCGCATCTGTTTTCGTACCAGACCTTTCATGGCACCGTTTAATAACGGACTGAGCAGAAGCATATACCATTTTTGAAAGGATTGAATGCACTCACAATGGAGTGTTGTACCACCGTAACCGTTTTCAATCAAACGATAAAAAACTTCCAATGTGACGATTTGATTGTTATATCGAATTCCTAAAAAAGAAGGGTCGTTGTATGCAATCACTTCTCCACTATATTCTCGAACGTTCTTTCCTACTTTCACATGATAAATGAAGGTTGTCCCAACTCGACTGGTTCCTAAGGGTCTGTATAAATATTCATTTTCGACAAAGCCATCCATCCATTTTATCTGTACCTCATCATCATTCACATAACGAAAAATGTTTTCAATTGGTGCGCCAATGTCAATCTGGTATATTACACCCACCCTCACACGCTCCTTATTTTTATTCAAGTTGTTTTCTGTTGAAGTTGTACCCTCTTTTTTTCATAAATAACCATCATTTCATAAAATATTATAGAAACGATACTTTCGGCCTTGTTCTTATATGCATAAAGTAACAGCCTCATGTACTAACGAACTCAATCATTGGTACACGATTATAGATGAAGAGGTCAAGTTTTTATCATAAAGGACTTTAATATTCACGTGTACATGATCATTTGGAAACATAAAATGAAAGCGAGTAGAAAAAAGTCCTATACAATAGGAGGAACGAAATATGAAATATTTAGTCATGATTGTAATGGCTCTTGTCCTTGTCGCTTGCGGACAGCAAGAGGACCATACAGATAGGGCACATACTGCTCCGGAACAGCTTTATCCAATTGAAGTCAATTTAAACTATGAAGAGCCACTTGAATTAAATGAGTGGATTACGTTTGAAGTTGTCATCATGCAAAATAATGAGCCTGTAGAGGATGCACAGGAAGTAAAGGTTGAGCTTTGGAAAGAAGGGGAAAAAGAAAACAGCGAAATCCTTGAAACGACAAATGCAGGAGACGGCATTTATCGGGTTACCTACCTTTTTGAAGAAGAAGGCCGTTACGTTATTCAGCCGCATGTTACCGCACGTGATATGCACAGCATGCCTCAGTATGAACTAACCGTCGGTGATGTTCAGCAAACAGAAGACAAGGACATTATTATATTATCATCCATTTTCAAAACAACGTTCTCCGCGAACACATTGAACAAACAGTGGAATAAAAGAAAAATGCCCAAGCTCTAGATGAATTCGTTGAACTTGGGCACTTTCTATGACACTACTTATTCTAGTCCTGCTGAAACTTCCTCTAGCATTCCTGCCATCGATGTTAGTCCACCGGTCGTAATGTACCAATAAACCGCATTTAAGTAAACGATGTTTCCTTCTTCATATGCCGTAGTCGTTTTAATCAAGTCATTCTCTAACGCTTCTTGGGCAGAGGTTTCTCCACCGACAATCGCCCCTCGATCAATCACAAAAAGGTATTCTGGATCTTTGTCAACGATATACTCATATGAAATCGTTTGGCCGTGATTGCTCGCTTCAATGTTTTCATCAATTGGTGCTACACCGAAGTCATCATGGAGAAAGCCAAAACGTGAACCAGGACCATATGCACTCATTTCGCCGTCATTTGCTAAAACGACTAATCCATTTGCCTCTGCGGCAGAAGCTTTTTCATTTAATGCCTTGATTGATTCTTTGATTGCAGCAAGCTCTTGCTCAGCAGCCTCTTCTTTTCCAAAGATCTCAGCTAATGTTGTCACGTTTCCCTCGAAGGATTCAAGAAAGTTTGTCGTATCTAAACCAATAAAGATCGTTGGTGCAATTTCACTTAAATCATCATACGCTTCTGATGCTCTTCCACTAATAATAATTAAATCTGGCTGTAAATCATAAAGTTTTTCAAAGTCAGGCTCAAACAAGGTTCCTGCATTTTCATAGGCATCACCTTTGTACTTTTCAAGGTAATCTGGGACGTTATCTTTCGGTACAGCTACAACTTCTTCTACACCTAATGTATCAAGTGTATCAAGCACACCTAAATCAAAAACCGCCACTTTACTAGGATTTTTCGGAACGATGGTTTCACCTAATTCGTGCTGAATCGTAAGCTCTGTCTCTTCAGTATCAGCAGCTTTCTCATCCGTTTCCTCTGTGATGACCGGTTCATCTGGTGTTCCAGATGCCTCATTTGGTCCGCATGCGGCGGCAAAAACAGCTAAAAATAATAGGACGAAAAACAATGTTAATGAACGTTTCAAACTAACCACCCCTGTATAGTATGAATTTATAATTATAAAATTGAACGTTTCACATGAGGGCATTGAGCCCTAAGGTACCATGACCTCACGAAAACACTCAATATAATTATCAACCGCTATCCTTTAAACAAAATAAACACACACTCTTTGGTCATTGATGTTATTAATTGTAATATCCATATCATAGATTTCCTGCAAAGCCCCATTAGTAATAATTTCGTGGGTTGGACCTTCTTTGACGATTTTTCCATCCTTCAAAGCTACAATATAATCAGAATAAAAGGAGGCAAAATTGATATCATGAAGGACAATGACAATCGTTTTCCCAAGTTCTTTGACCATACGCTTTAACACTTTCATGATTTGAACAGAATGCTTCATATCTAAGTTATTAAGCGGTTCATCGAGTAAAATGTATTCTGTATTTTGAGCAATCACCATAGCAATAAATGCCCGTTGCTTTTGCCCCCCACTTAGTTGATCAAGGTATTTATCCTGAATATCTTCAAGCTCCATGTAGGCAATTGCTTCCTCAACAAACTTCCAATCCTCCTTTGTTAAATTGCCTTGCGAGTACGGAAATCGACCAAAGGACACCAAATCTTTAATCGTCAGACGAATGTTAAGGTGATTCGATTGTTTTAAAATTGAGATTTTCTTTGCCAATTCGTTGCTTTTTGATTTGATAATGTTTTCGTTATCAATGAGGATTTCACCTGAATCTTTATCAATGAGACGACTGACCATTGACAAAAGCGTGCTTTTTCCAGCACCATTTGGGCCGATAAAAGACGTGATTTTCCCCTTTTGAATTTTCACCGATACGTTATCGACGACATGCTTTGTTCCATATTGCTTTGAGACATTCATCACTTCTACCATTTTTTACTCTCCTTTAAAATAAGATAGAGAAAGTAAACCCCACCAATGAAATTGATAATGACACTTAATGGTGTTGAGAACGTAAAAATTCGTTCGACAATCAGTTGACCTCCAACTAAAGCGATAATACTAATCAGTATAGAAGCTGTAATGATGTATGCATGCTTGTAGGTTTTCATAAATTCATAAGCGACATTGGCGACAAGCAACCCTAAAAAGGTAATCGGCCCAACTAGAGCAGTCGCAATCGACACAAGCAGCGCAATGATGATGAGGAGCCTTTTAATGACATGGTCATAATCAATGCCTAAATTAATCGCATGGTCTCGTCCAAGAGCTAGTACATCTAAGTACTTTATAAACCTAAAGAAGTAAAGAGTAATGATAAGAAATAAGATGATCGTCACCGCTAAAAGATCCGTGTTCACATGATTAAAGCTTGCAAACATCCGATTTTGAATTGTTAAAAACTCATTCGGGTCAATAAGCACCTGCATGAACGTCGAAATGCTCTGAAACAATGTTCCAAATACAATCCCTACTAATAAAAGAAAAAAGAGATTTTGTCCCCCCTTCTTAAAGAGGACTTTGTACAAAATAGCGGCAAACAAAACCATGATTATAGCCGTAATCGTAAAGTTGAGGTTTTTATGTAACACCAGGACGCTTGTCGAACCAAATACAAAGATGAGGAAGGTTTGAATCAGCATATACAGTGAATCAAGACCAATGATACTCGGTGTTAAGATTCGGTTATTCGTAATCGTTTGAAACACAACAGTGGAAAACCCAATTGCTGCCCCCGTTATAACAATCGCTAAGATCTTTGTCCCTCGTCTCGGTAAGGCATACTCTAGGTTAGTTAAGTTAATAAATAGAAACAAGAAAACAAGCAGCAAGCTTAAACTAAACAGCAGCAGTATTTTTGCCTTAGAACCCATACTTCTTACTCCTCAACAATAAATAAAGAAAAATCCCACTTCCAATTACCCCTACAGTCAAACCAATTGGAATTTCATAAGGGTAAATAATGATTCGACCTAAAATATCACAAAATAAGACGAATACGGCGCCCAGTAATGCTGTATGAGGAAGATTCTTTTTTAAGTTATCCCCTTGATAGATGGCAACAATATTTGGGATGATCAATCCCAAAAAAGGTATCATCCCGACGGTCAACACAACAGCAGACGTAATTGCAGCAACAATGACGAGACCGGCATTTACCACCTGCTTGTAGTTCAATCCTAGATTAATAGAAAACTCTTCACCCATTCCAGCTATCGTAAAACGATTGGCAAAAAAATAAGCGAGTAATAACAGCGGAATACTTAGATATAAAAGCTCATAACGCCCTTTAATAATAAGCGCGAAATTCCCTTGCAGCCATGCCGACATGTTTTGAATGAGGTCAAAGCGATAAGCAAAAAATGTCGTAATCGAGCCAATAATATTCCCAAACATTAAGCCCACAAGGGGGATGAAGATCGTATTTTTGAACTTTATTCTCTCAAGTATTTTCATGAAGATAAACGTACCCGCAAGAGCAAAGGCAAAGGCAATTAACATCTTTTGCATAGTGGTTGCTGATGCAAAAAGGATTAAAGAAACTAAGATTCCTAGTCTTGCAGAATCAAGTGTTCCAGCTGTTGTTGGGGAAACAAACTTATTTCTCGTCAGCTGCTGCATAATCAGTCCACAGATACTCATGCTCATTCCTGCAATGATGATGCTGACCAATCGCGGAATTCTGCTTGTGACTAAAATGTGCATTTGCTCTTCACTTAGATTGAACATATCCATTGGCGACAAGGAACTAACACCAACAAACAAAGAAAAAATGGATAAAAAAATTAATGCTATGACCAAGTATCTTTTTTTCATGACTGATCCTACCTTTTCTTGCAACACCTTACATATACGGCTGCCCTTTCCTCTTATTGGAGAGTGAAAACAAACCTGTTCGTTTCAAACGTGAGCCTTATTGACATTCATTATCAACTACAGTAAAAATGATACTCATTCTCATTTAAATTGTCAAATATTTTCTTGTAAAATGTTAGGAAAAACTCTTAATATGATATTGCTTTTATTTTGTGAAAAGTTTAATCTAATGCACCTTTGAGCGATTTGTTCGTGCTTCGAAAATTTTTTTTTGAGCAAAAATGGAAGAAATTAAAAAGACTTGAAAATGGTTTTGTTACGAAAGAAGAGCAGAAGCGAGAGTGAGTTGGTTTGACGTTGGAGCCAAACGCTTTGGTATTTCACACATAAAAAACAACTTCTCTGCTGTATTTTGTTGAAAGTATCGCTCATAGGTCGAGCCAGTATCGAACGTCTCATCGTTTTTTATCGTTTGAATTCCCCATTTGAAATTTGCTTTTTTAACAGACATGTAATCTTCTATTTGCGAAAAAACGCTCTTGATTTTAACCGTTCCGGACTCAGGAGTGCTTATTTCGTCACACTCCCCTGTAATGATCCATATTTTCTGCAAATAGCGACTCCACAGTCCACTTCTACCCTACAAACGTATATTTTTCACAGATAAAAGAACCTATGTCCGCTACATCGATAAACTTCGTTGTTAAAAAATTTTACCGTATAAAAAAGCATCGGATTAATCCGACGCTTCTTCGTTCTTTCGTTTTTTCTTATCTTTTGGGCAGAGCATTTCAAAATGGTGGTAAAGGTTTTCAAATTCTGCTGGCAGCAATCCACCATATTCTCCATCTAGATTTAGCTGCATTTCACCATCAGTGTAAATTTTAATTCGGTTCGCTTGCTCATACATGACTTTAGGGTGGTTGATATGTTCTCCTCTTAAAGCAAGCCCCCCCAAACGAATAAATTCTGGAAAAGACGTCTTTTTCACCACAATAAAATCAAACATCCCATCTTGAAGGGATGCCTTCGGTGCTAAGCGTTCAAATCCACCAACGGAATTTGAATTCGAAACGAGAAACATCATAATTTCTCCTTCAAACAATTTCCCATCATATTCGATTCGAACATTTGTTGGAGCAATGTGCGGAAGCTTCTCTAAACCTTTTAGATAATAAGCTAGTTGTCCAACAAGTGTCTTTAACTTAATTGGTACTTCATATGTAAGCTCTGTTAATGTTCCACCAGCAGCAATATTGATGAAATACTGGTCCCCCACTTTACCAATATCAATCGGTTCTTTGTGGTCACTACATAAAATATCACAGGCCTTTTCAATTTCCCTAGGAATGCCCATCGCTCGGGCAAAATCATTGGTTGTTCCTGCTGGAATTAGACCAAGAGTTGGTCGGTTTTCTAATTCTGCAAGACCATTCACCACTTCAAAAATCGTCCCGTCACCACCAGCTGCAATCACTAAATCGTAATCTCTCTCTCCTGCAAGACGGGCAGCTCGCTTGGCACAGCCTTCTCCAGTCGTTGCGTGTGTCGATGTTTCATAGCCTGCCTTTTCAAGACGCTCAAGAATATATGCTAAATTTTTTCGAATTTGTTCTCTCCCCGACGTGGGGTTATAGATGAGTCGAGCTGTTTTCATGACATCCCCTACTTCATAGGCTAAAGCCTTTTTTTTACATTTTTATTCGTACATCTATTTTATCCTACTTCAGCATTCAAGCCAATCTTTATGTATTTCGTTCAAACAAGTTGCGATAATTTCACATAACTATGAGGCTGGGACATAACGAACGTGTATGATTGAAAATGCGAACAATCCACAACCTTAGCGAAGGATATTTCCGAAGCGATTGCTATGCATCAACGATCATGACGTTCGGATTATCAATAAAAACTCTTTTGTCCCAACCCCATTGTTACATTTTTTCATTTTAACTAAACGCTGTTTTCGTAGAGTTTGTTGCTAAAAATGGAATTTTTGTTTAAATTAAAATGAAAGCAAGAAGGCGTTTAGTTTGATTTGGGGATGATCTTGGTTTGTTTAATGTATTTTTAATTACACATATTGTTACTGGTTTTATTTGCTTGATTAGTGGTGTAATTGCTATGTCTTCGAGAAAAAAGAGAGGTAAACATACTTTATCAGGTGAAATATATCATTGGTCATATGTATTAGTATTTATAACTGCTGTTGTTATGTCCATTATCCATTGGGAAGAAAGTGCATATCTTTTTTATATTGGAGTTTTTTCTTATGCACTTGCTTTACTAGGTTATTTATCGTCGAAAAGTAGGTGGAAGAATTGGTTAGGCTCACACATAGGCGGAATGCTTGGTTCTTATATAGGAATAGTCACAGCAACGATTGTTGTAAATGTACCTAAAATCCCTTTTTTGAATGAACTACCCCCACTATTGTTTTGGTTGTTACCAACAATCATAGGAACTCCATTGATTTTTAGAGTAGGAAAGAAGTATAAGCCTAAAAAGAAGCTATATAGTTATTAAGCGCTTCTACCTTTCACAAATTCCTTTTTAAATGGAGCGTTTTAGTAAATCTGCCAGCGTTGTTCGATCAAGAACATCTGCCACCGTATCACGAACCAATCCCCATAAAGGCTTTAGCATACATGCTGGCTCAAGCTGGCAGGGCTCATAGGACGTCACGCTTACACACCCCATTGGTGCTAAGGGACCTTCTAGCTGGCGAATGACCTCACCAATGCTAATTTCAGCAGGTGCTTTCATCAGTTGAAATCCGCCACCTGTCCCTCTACGACTCGAAATATACTCAAGGGTTCGCAATTGTCCAAGCAGCTTCTCTAAATAGGGGATCGGAACAAGGATAGCATCACTAATTTCTTGAACCGTTAAGCGTCGATCCGGGTATTGGGCAAGATAAAGCAATGCTCGTAGGGAATATTCACCCTTACTGGACACTTTCATGGAACCACCTCAAAATAATTCATAAGATAGGTTAGGTCGGATTTAAAAAGAAAGGAAAGGCCTTTACCAGTCATTCTCTATAGAAAAGGCCTAGACTTAACTGAGCGGCTTTCCGATTTGAACACTATATTATTATTATTCTCATTCATCATAGGTGTCAAGTAAGTATACTGATTGCTTAAAGCAAAAGACTGCTGAGGACCTCCTCAACAGCCTTACCTCTCAATTTACACACGGTTCTGAACCGTTCAAGACGTTACTCCTTCTACCGTCTCAGCGTCCTGTTTATTTTCGCCATAAAAGCGGAACAAGTCACCGTAAAGGACCTTATCTGAGTAATCTAAATCCATTTCTACCTTTTCAAAATAAGGCTCACAATACGACTGTTCAACATCCGTACCGGTTTCTTTGTCATAGCATATCCCTTTTGTAAACACATAATCATCGGTTACAAAGCTACCATCACGCAAAACAACAAACGATTCTCGTTCTGGAGAGAAAAGATCCGAACCAAATTGAATATCATTTTTTGAGTCGATCCCAAGCAAGTGCATGATCGTCGGTTTCAAATCAATTTGCCCAGACACAGTATGAATCGTTTCAGGTTCAGTCAGACCTGGAACATGAATGATCATTGGGACTCTTTGTAACTGAATGGTATCAAACGGCGTAATTTCATCTTTGCCTAAAAACATACTCATGGCACGATTATGGTTTTCAGAAATTCCGTAGTGATCCCCATAAAGGATGAAGATGGAATCCTCATATAGCCCCTCTTCCTTCATTCGTTCAAAAAAGATTTCCACTGCTTTATCCATATAACGAACAGTTGGGAAGTAACGATTTAATGTGCCGCTATCAGATGTATATTCATTAATCATTCGGTCTTCTTCCCCAAGTTCAAATGGAAAGTGATTTGTTAAAGTAATGAATTTTGAATAGTACGGTTCAGGCTGAGATTTTAATAAATCAATTGATTGCTCAAAGAAATCAATATCCTTTAATCCCCAACCAACAGAATTTTCTTCTGTGACATCATAATAATCAATATCAAAAAATTGGTTGTAGCCCAACGATTGATACATCATATCACGGTTCCAAAAGCTTTTATTGTTGGCATGCATGACGGAGGTAAAATACCCTTCTTCATTTAAAATTTCCGGAAGTGCGTTATATTCATTCCCTGCATGAGTAAAGAAAACTGCTCCGCTTCCTCGCCCAAACAAAGAATTGTCTACTAGAAATTCAGAGTCTGATGTCTTTCCTTGTGCTGTTTGGTGATAAAAGTTATCAAAATAATAACTTTCATCGATTAATTTGTTGAGAAACGGTGTAATTTCTTCCCCCTCAATCGTCTCGTTAATCACAAAGCTTTGCAGTGATTCTAAAGAAAGAACAATCACATTTTTACCAGTAGCTATTCCGAATTTTTCTGGATCTGGTTCTTTATAGTTGGCATCCACATAATGCTTTACTTCAATAATATCGGAGCTATCAGCAAAAGCCCGCTGTGCATTCGATTGGGATTGGATATACGCATCATAAAAATGATAGTTGAACATTCCGATGTTTTTTACAAGTAACTCACGGTCAAAGGAGCGCGTTAATAGCTGTGGTCTTTCCACTTGAGCGATCCCTAGGTTAAAGGTAAAAATCATAACCGCTGTAGCAAGTACGATCCCTGCTTCCCGCTTTTTAAGATTCACGGTCGGAATTTTCTTTTTAAATAAGACCACAGCAAGAATCACAATATCGACGAATAAAAACACATCGGTCCCATTCATCAGCTCAAATACGCTGCCCTGAAGATCTTGAACATTGCTTGTTTGATAAAAAACAGGCCATGTCAGAAAATCGGAAAAGAACCGGTAATAAACCAAATTGAAATACAACACAAAAGTAGCTAGTAAACTAGCCAAAATCAACATGATATTTCGAAGTCGATCCCTAAAGAATAAACTTAATCCAAGTAGAAAGACAGCCGAACTAAGTGGATTAAAGAATAACAAAAACTCTTGCAGGAGTGATTCCGTATGAATCCTAAAGCCTACTTTGTATAGCACATATGTTTTAATCCATAAAAAAAAGACCGCTAACCAAAAGAACTTTAATTTAGAAAAGACGGCTTTTATATTAGCCATATCATGTCTAACCCCTCTCCAAACTGCGCATATCTTCTTGTTAAAAACATCACAGTACGAAACAAAGGCAATACGGTACTTTTTACCTTCATCTTTTATACGATTTCTTTTTAAGTTGGTGAGCGACTATTAAATAACTTAACAGCCACGTGATAAACCAAAGTATAACTCTACGAAGATAGGATTTCAATCACTAGCTTACGTTATACCCTCAATCATGTAAAAGTAAACATACAAAACCGCCTAATTAAATTAGGCGGCTTTGCAGTTGTCCTAACACAGACTCAAGCATCCAGTCTTACCTTCGTTCACATTTACTCCTGCTTTATTATAATATATATTTTCAAAATTTTGTATGGATTTTTACTACCTTTTCCGCTATTTTTTTGTTTTTTTTCATTGAGTCTCCTGAGATAGGCAAATCGAACCTTTTGGAAAGCACTAATAAAGGATGCGCCATTACAGCTACTACCAAGGATGGTTAGTCTTAAGCGCAAGACGCCCACTTAGCTGCGAAAAGGTTGGAAAAGCTCACTAGAACTTTTTTTGTTTTCGTAGGGAGTGTTGAAGCGACTCAAGCCTCTGAAGCCTGTAGCTAAACAGTTTTGAACTATTCTCCTCCCTTAACGTGTAAAAAAGCTGCTGAGAATTAAGATTCAGCAGCAGGCTTTCTTATCATTTTATCGCTTTTTAATTTCATCCATTAAAAGCTTATTCACCATTGGTGGATTTGCTTTTCCTTTGGTCGCTTTCATAATTTGACCGACGAGGAAACCGATTGCTCGATCTTTTCCATTTTTAAAGTCTTCAATTGACTGTTGATTATTATCCAAGACCTCTGTTACAAACTTAAGCAGTTCGCTTTCATCAGAAATTTGAACAAGCCCTTTTTCTTTAACGATCGCTTCAGGGTCTCCACCTTTTTCAATAAGGTCCTTAAAGACGCTCTTTGCAATCTTGGAGGAAATGGTTCCTTTTTCAATTAATTGAATCATTTTAGCTAGGCTATCTGGTGTAAGAGCGACATCGCCTAACTCTTTTTGCTCTGCATTTAAGTAAGCAGAGACTTCACCCATGAGCCAGTTTGATGCAAGCTTGGCATCGGCACCTTTTTCAACCGTTGCTTCAAAGAAATCAGACATTTCTTTTGTTAATGTTAAGACCATTGCATCATAGGCTGGCAAACCAAGCTCTTCCACATAGCGTTGCTTACGTGCATCAGGAAGCTCTGGAATTTCAGCACGAACACGCTCTTTCCAAGCGTCATCAATATGAAGGGCAACAAGGTCAGGCTCTGGGAAGTAACGATAATCGTCAGACCCTTCCTTGACACGCATCAGGATCGTCTTACTTGCCGCTTCATCAAAGCGGCGGGTTTCTTGTAAAATCTCTCCGCCTGACAAAAGCACCTGTGCTTGACGCTTTTCTTCATATTCAAGACCTTTACGGACAAAGTTAAAGGAGTTTAAGTTTTTAAGCTCTGTCTTTGTTCCAAATTCCTCTTGTCCTACAGGACGAAGAGAAATGTTGGCATCACAACGAAGTGAACCTTCTTCCATCTTACAATCAGACACACCTGTGTATTGAATAATTGATTTTAATTTTTCAAGGTATGCATACGCTTCATTCGGTGTACGAATATCTGGCTCCGAAACAATCTCAATAAGCGGTGTGCCTTGACGGTTATAATCGACAAGTGAATAGCCATTTCCAGAATGGGTAAGTTTCCCTGCATCCTCTTCTAAATGTAGGCGGGTAATGCCAATTTTTTTCTTGTACCCATCCACTTCAATTTCAATCCACCCATGTTCACCAATTGGCTGATCAAACTGAGAGATTTGGTATGCCTTTGGATTGTCTGGATAGAAGTAATTTTTTCGGTCAAACTTCGTATCTGTTGCGACCTGACAATTTAGAGCCATAGCAGCCTTCATTGCAAATTCCACAGCAGACTTATTCAATACTGGGAGTACTCCAGGGTACCCTAAGTCAATGACACTCGTATTTGAATTCGGTTCAGCACCAAAATGGTTTGGGCTCGCCGAGAAAATTTTTGAATTTGTTTTTAACTCAACATGGACTTCAAGTCCAATGACCGTTTCAAAGTTCATCTTTTTCACCCCTTACAGCGCTGGTTTTTTCGTATGGTAATCCGTCGCTTGTTCAAACGCATGAGCAACACGATAGACTGTGCCCTCATCAAAATGCTTGCCGATGATTTGCAAGCCAAGCGGTAAGCCCTGATCAAACCCACAAGGAACAGAAATACCTGGAACACCTGCGAGATTCACTGGGATCGTTAAAATGTCATTCGCATACATTGTTAATGGATCGTCTGTTTTTTCACCAATTTTAAACGCTGGCGTTGGTGTTGTCGGTCCAATAATGACATCATAATTTTCAAAGACCTTTTCAAAGTCTTGCTTAATCAATGTGCGAACTTGCTGTGCTTTTTTATAATAAGCATCATAATATCCAGAGCTGAGGGCGAACGTACCAAGCATAATCCGACGCTTCACTTCGTTCCCAAAGCCTTCAGCACGGGTGTGCTTGTACATTTCCATTAAGTTCTCAGCATTGTCCGTACGGTAGCCGTAACGAACCCCATCAAAACGAGCCAGGTTCGCAGACGCTTCTGATGACGATAGCAGATAGTACGTGGCAAGGGCATATTTTGAATGAGGTAAAGAAACCTCTTCCCATGTTGCACCTAATCCCTCTAACACTTTTAGTGCATCAAGGACTGACTGCTTCACTTCTTCCTTCACGCCTTCACCAAGATATTCCTTTGGTACAGCAATTTTCAACCCTTTTACATCGCCTGTAAGAGCTGAAAGATAGTCAGGAACGTCTACATTGGCCGATGTTGAATCCATTGGATCGATACCAGAAATCGTTTGTAAAAGATACGCATTATCCTCCACATTACGGGTAATAGGTCCAATTTGATCAAGGGATGATGCAAAGGCAACAAGACCAAAACGAGAAACACGTCCGTATGTAGGCTTTAAGCCAACGACCCCACAATACGCAGCTGGTTGACGAATGGAGCCACCTGTATCTGAACCCAGAGAGAAGGGTACTTCCCCTGCTGCTACTGAAGCAGCAGAACCACCACTAGAACCACCAGGAACATAGTCTAGATTCCACGGATTTTTTGTTTTTTGAAACGCTGAATTTTCAGTCGATGATCCCATCGCAAACTCATCCATGTTTAGCTTTCCAATTGTGATGGCTTGAGCGCTTTGCAGTTTTTGTACAACCGTTGCATCATAGATTGGGTCGAAATTTTCTAACATTCTGCTGGAACAAGTCGTGCGCAAATTTTTTGTAACAATGTTGTCCTTGACGCCGATTGGCATTCCAAATAAGAGCCCGCGCTCAGACGACCCATCAATGGCCTCGTCTAACTCTTGCGCATAAGCGCGCGCCTTTTCTTCGTCAAGGGTTACAAACGCCTTTACCTTGTCGTCTACTTCAGCAATTCGCTTGTACGATTCGTCCACAAGCTCTGAAACTTTTACTTCTTTGTTTTGAAGCTTTTTATGTATATCAGCCATTTTATGGTCAAATAACGACATGAAGCTTATCCTCCCTATTAATCCAAAATTGATGGAACTCGAATTTGTCCATCCTCATGGTCTGGTGCATTTTTCAGTACATCTTCTACTGGTAGGCCTTTTGCTGGTACATCTTCACGTAAGACATTTTTCATATCTAGTACATGAGAAGTCGGTTCAACTCCATCCGTATTCAGCTCATTCAGTTGTTCAGCAAAACCAATAATGGCGTCAAGCTGTTCGGTAAATACCTTTGCTTCTTCTTCGCTAATTGAAAGACGTGCTAAATGGGCCACGTGCTTAACTTGCTCAATTGAGATACGAGACATCGCTCGCTCACCTCCATTAATTTTCGGGCATATTTACAATGTTCTTATGATACCAAATTCCCTTTGTATAGGCAACAAAGCCTAGTCCTCTTCCTGTTATAACTTGGCATCTTTATCGCTTTAGGGCGCATATTTTCTCGGGAAATCTGTGATTGTCGAAAAAGCTAGAATAGATTTTCATAATCAGTAATCTCTCTAACAAAATCACTGTAAAAAAAGACCCCAATTACTTGGAGTCTAATCATACACATGAATAAAGGGTTCTTCATTTGGATTTCGGATAATGATGCTTTCCTGTTTCCCCGCTACTGAGCTGACATACACTTGTACCTTTAGCTGTTCTGGGAAGCGCTGCGTGATTTTATCTGCAATAAATTGCGTTAATGCGACAATTTCAGCTTTCCCTTGATAACGGATCGGCACCTCAATTGTTAGCTTCTGCAGCTGATTGTCTTTGTAATAGGCTCTGCCAACAACACCAACATACGTATTAAAGAAGCCTTGAATTTCTTCCTTCAACCGAAGAAATTTCTCAGCATCATTTCGCACATCCTGATTCGCTTCATTTGAAGGAAATAAGTAGTAGCGCTCATTTACTCGCTCCCACCGACTAAGCTCAATGCCTGATTCAGCGATCGCTTTTGCAAAGAAATTTCCGGGAATCATCGATTCACGTGGCTGTTCTCGAAACAAAGCAACAACGACCGGAACGTTCCCAATTCCTCCTTCTTCATTCGTGTCGGCTCGAAGACGCGTGACAATCTCTTGAGCGATCCTCTCTCCTTCTCGTTGCATATCTTCCGCTGAAATCGGTGTTTCATAAAAATAATAACGTCCTTGCTCATCTTCGACACGGAAATTATAGACACTATTCATCGAGAGTCCGATAACGACACCGCCAAGCACTAGATTTCCTTCCTCATTTTCGACGAGATAGTTATGTTCAAGAATGTGGGAAAGATAGCGCGGACGATTTTCCTCACGCTCTCGCATCGTCTCCCCTTCACCAAGTGCTGGGTTCAAACCTGTTGGATTCGTCTCATCATTATAACGCATCAACCAGCTATTTAGCTCATCACGTTCAATATATTGACCTTCACGGAAAAAATACCGATTTGGTTCAAAGTAATCCTGAGCGATTGAGGCAAGCCCTAGCTCTAATTGATCTAAATCAAGGCGATTATAAACAACAGAGTTACCAAACCCGCGTGATTGCCCATGCAAGTATGAACCATCGTACAATACACTTTGGTAGTAATCTTCATGGTTTGATACTTGCGGGACGACTTGAACCGTTTGATCTTCCTGATTCGATTCCTCTACCTCCACCATCTCTTCCTCTCGCTGCTGTAAAAAAGGAAAACAGCCTGAGAGGAAAAGCACACTGGAAGCAAGCAATATGCTCATTTTTTTGAGCATCATTTTCTCACTCCTCATATTTTCTCTTTTGCTCCTCGGGCTTATTGATTTAAAACATCAACGAGCTTCTGCTCTGTCCAAATTTCAATATTTAGCTCCTGGGCTTTCGTAAGCTTCGAGCCAGCATCTTCACCTGCAATCAGCAAGTCCGTGTTCTTACTAACGCTCCCTGTCACTTTTCCACCCAATGCCTCAATTTTCTCTTTCGCTTCGCTTCTCGTCAATGCTTCTAATTTCCCGGTTAAAACAACGGTTTTATTAGCAAATGGACTATCGACTATTTCTTCTGCTGCCACAGGCTTTGGCCCTTTATACGTCATATTGACTCCTAGCGACTCCAACTTGCTAAGAAGCTCTGTCACTTCAGGCTTTTGAAAATAGCTAACGATGGAATCCGCCATTTTTTCCCCAATTTCATTAATAGCAAGCAATTCATCCACACTCGCTTGCTGGAGCTTCTCCATCTCTCCAAACGCCATCGCTAATGTTTTTGCAGCTTTTGAGCCAACAAAGCGAATACCCAAGCCAAAAAGAAGTCGTTCTAACGAGTTTTTCTTCGATTTTTCAATCGCTTCAAGTAGGTTATCAACTGATTTTTCACCCATCCGTTCAAGTTTGTGAAGTTCATCTCGCTCTAACTGATAAAGATCCGCAACATTCGTCACCAAGTTGTGAGAAAACAGCTGCTCAATCACTTTTTCTCCAAGTCCATCAATATTCATGGCGTTCCGAGAAACAAAGTGAATCAAGCCTTCTCTTATTTGAGCAGGACACTCCGGATTAATGCAACGCAAAGCAACCTCACCCTCAAGGCGAACAAGCTCACTTTCACATTCTGGACAGTGTGTGGGCATTAAAAACTCTTTTTCATCACCTGTACGTAAATCAGCAAGCACATTGACGACCTCTGGAATGATATCTCCTGCTTTTTTAATCACAACGGAGTCACCAAGACGAATGTCTTTTTCACGAATTAAATCCTCATTATGAAGTGACGCACGCTTAACCGTTGTTCCTGCAACAGTGACTGGCTTTAAGATCGCGGTTGGTGTCACAACACCAGTACGGCCCACGTTAAGTTCAATGTTAAGCAGCGTTGTCACAACTTCTTCAGCAGGAAACTTATAAGCAATGGCCCAACGTGGACTTTTGGCTGTAAAACCTAGCTCTTTTTGTTGCTCAACTGAATCGACTTTAATCACGATCCCATCAATCTCATATGGCAGGTCCGCCCTGCGCTCAAGCCAGCTATTCGTAAACGCAATAACATCATCGATCGTTTCACAATGCCTGCTTTCATTGTTAACTTTAAATCCAACCTCTTTTAAGTAGCGAAGTCCTTGATGGTGGGAGGAAATGTCTTTGCCAGAAATGTTGCCAATCGCGTAAATAAATACATCAAGATTCCGCTTGGCTGCAAGCTTAGGGTCAAGCTGACGTAAAGAGCCTGCTGCCGCATTCCTCGGATTGGCGAATTTCTCCTCCCCTGCCTCTTCCTTTGCTTTGTTTAATGTCTCAAAGGAACGCTTTGGCATAAAGACCTCGCCACGAACCTCAATATCAATGGGCTCTTTAAGACGAAGGGGAATCGAAGGAATCGTGCGCAAGTTATGCGTAATATCTTCTCCAATCATTCCATCCCCACGCGTCGCTCCACGAAGAAATCGGCCATTTTCATACAATAAGGAAACAGCAAGGCCATCAATCTTCAGCTCACAGCTATAGGAAACCTCATCTCCAACGGTTTGTCGTACACGGCGATCAAAATCGCGCAAATCTTGCTCGGAGAAAGCGTTCCCGAGACTGAGCATTGGCGAGCGGTGCTCTACCTTTTCAAAGAATGGCAATGGCTCTCCACCTACACGAACGGAAGGGGAATCATCTGAGATAAATTCAGGAAATTGCTCCTCAAGAGAAATCAACTCCTGCATTAATTGATCGTACTCCGCATCGGAAGCAATGGGCTCATCGAGAACGTAATAATGGTACCCATATTCCTCAAGTTGACTCCGAAGCTTCTCAATACGTACCCTGGCTTCATTTCGCTCCATTTACTTTTTCGTCCTTTCCTTATTGCTTTGTAATCGGGGCAAACTTTGCAAAAAGACGCTTAATACCGGTTGGAGGAGGAAACGCAATATCAAGCTCAATCGATTCTCCTTCTCCTTTTATGCTCACAACCGTACCAACGCCCCACTTTTTATGCTCCGCCTTATCGCCTACCGCCCAAGCAAACTTGTCACCGCCAGTATTTGAAGATTGTGGAACTTGTGGCAGCTTCTTTCTTACTGCCGGTGCTGTAGCTGAACGAGATGTTTTCATCCAGCTTGGTGCTTCTTTTTCTTCATTTAATGACTCGATGCACTCTTCTGGAATTTCCTGAATAAAGCGAGAAGGCGGGTTCGTATTTGTACGACCGTATAATGTACGGAGTTTCGCATTTGTAAGGTATAGCTGTTCTTCCGCCCGTGTGATCCCTACATATGCAAGACGACGCTCTTCTTCCATCTCTTCCGCTTCAAAGAGGGAACGGCTATGAGGGAATACTCCTTCCTCCATGCCGATTAAAAAGACAATTGGAAACTCTAGTCCTTTGGCAGAGTGAAGCGTCATTAAGACAACAGTGTCCTGCTTCTGACCCTCTTCCTCATTGTCATCAAGCTTGTCAATATCAGCGATTAAGGCAAGGTCTGTTAAAAAAGCAATCAAGGATTTGTCCTCATTGTTCTTTTCAAATTCCTTCGTTACTGATAAAAACTCCTCGATATTTTCAAGACGGCTTTGCGCTTCAATGGTTTTTTCGTTTCGCAGCATGTCACGATAGCCTGTCCGCTCAAGCAGCTCTTCCACTAGCTCCGTCACAGATAAATAGTCTTGCATTTGTACCCAATGGTTCAATTGCTCTGCAAATTCCTTAAGTTTCGTTACCGCTCGAGCCGTTACTCCAATCTGCTCAATTTCTTGAAGTGCTGCAAACATGGAAATGCCTTGCTCAGCTGCAAACGCACCAATCCGATCAACGGTGGTCGCACCAATGCCTCGCTTTGGGACATTGATGATACGCTGCAAGCTAA
>NZ_ANNK01000146.1 GCF_000334155.1 Halalkalibacterium ligniniphilum
GGGCAAACTTTGCAAAAAGACGCTTAATACCGGTTGGAGGAGGAAACGCAATATCAAGCTCAATCGATTCTCCTTCTCCTTTTATGCTCACAACCGTACCAACGCCCCACTTTTTATGCTCCGCCTTATCGCCTACCGCCCAAGCAAACTTGTCACCGCCAGTATTTGAAGATTGTGGAACTTGTGGCAGCTTCTTTCTTACTGCCGGTGCTGTAGCTGAACGAGATGTTTTCATCCAGCTTGGTGCTTCTTTTTCTTCATTTAATGACTCGATGCACTCTTCTGGAATTTCCTGAATAAAGCGAGAAGGCGGGTTCGTATTTGTACGACCGTATAATGTACGGAGTTTCGCATTTGTAAGGTATAGCTGTTCTTCCGCCCGTGTGATCCCTACATATGCAAGACGACGCTCTTCTTCCATCTCTTCCGCTTCAAAGAGGGAACGGCTATGAGGGAATACTCCTTCCTCCATGCCGATTAAAAAGACAATTGGAAACTCTAGTCCTTTGGCAGAGTGAAGCGTCATTAAGACAACAGTGTCCTGCTTCTGACCCTCTTCCTCATTGTCATCAAGCTTGTCAATATCAGCGATTAAGGCAAGGTCTGTTAAAAAAGCAATCAAGGATTTGTCCTCATTGTTCTTTTCAAATTCCTTCGTTACTGATAAAAACTCCTCGATATTTTCAAGACGGCTTTGCGCTTCAATGGTTTTTTCGTTTCGCAGCATGTCACGATAGCCTGTCCGCTCAAGCAGCTCTTCCACTAGCTCCGTCACAGATAAATAGTCTTGCATTTGTACCCAATGGTTCAATTGCTCTGCAAATTCCTTAAGTTTCGTTACCGCTCGAGCCGTTACTCCAATCTGCTCAATTTCTTGAAGTGCTGCAAACATGGAAATGCCTTGCTCAGCTGCAAACGCACCAATCCGATCAACGGTGGTCGCACCAATGCCTCGCTTTGGGACATTGATGATACGCTGCAAGCTAATGTCATCATCTGGATTTGAAACAAGTCGTAAGTAGGCAAGGACATCTTTAATTTCTTTTCGATCGTAGAATTTAGTACCACCAACAATGTTATATTCAATGTTCGATTTTACGAGCATTTCCTCAATAACGCGTGATTGGGCATTTGTTCGATACAAAATCGCCATATCAGAAAACTTCTTGCCGCTTTTCACCGCTTCACGTATTTTTTGCACGACAAATTGGGCCTCTGATTGTTCCGTATCCGCTGCAAAATAGCCAATTTTCGCGCCAGTATCATTTTCAGTCCATAAGTTTTTCGGCTTACGATTAAAATTGTTTTCAATGACTTTGTTCGCCGCTTGTAGGATCGTTTTCGTTGAACGGTAGTTTTGTTCAAGCAAAATAACTGTCGCTTCTGGATAATCTTCTTCAAAGGAAAGAATGTTTGTAATATCCGCTCCACGCCAGCGGTAAATGGATTGGTCAGAGTCGCCGACGACACAAATGTTGTGATGGCGACTGCTCAGCATGTTAACGAGCATGTATTGAGCACGGTTTGTATCTTGATACTCATCTACTAGAATGTACTGAAATTTACGTTGATAAGACTCCAATACCTCAGGAACCTTTTTAAACAGGTCAATCGTCACCATAATCAAATCGTCAAAATCAAGTGCCTGATTCTTTTTCAACTGCTTTTGATACTCTACATACACTTCTGCAGCCGTTTGTTCATAAGGTCCTGTGGCAATCCCTAAAAATTCATCCGGTTTTTTTAATTCATTTTTCGCCCCACTAATGGTTCCCAAAATACTCCGTGGTTCAAATTTTTTTGGGTCGATGTTTTTATTTTTTAAGATTTGCTTTATGACAGATAGTTGGTCCGTCGCATCAAGAATGGTGAAATTACGATTGTAGCCGATTCGGTCAATATCTCGACGCAAAATACGCACACACATGGAGTGGAAGGTGGAAATCCAAATATCTTCAGCAATTGGCCCAACAAGCTGCGCAATCCGATCCTTCATCTCGCGAGATGCCTTATTTGTAAAGGTAATCGCTAGGACGTTCCACGGTGCGATTCCTTTCTCACGAATCAAGTACGCAATTCGGTGGGTCAGTACTCTCGTTTTTCCACTTCCAGCGCCTGCCATTAAAAGAAGCGGACCTTCTGTATGCTTGACCGCTTCCCTCTGTTCTTTATTCAACCCTGACAGCATTTTCTCAATGATTTTTCCTTGCACACTTCTCACCACCAAACAAATGTTCTTCTCTTAGTTTATGTTGAATCTGCTTCATTTTCAACCATTCTTAACAGCAGCTACTGTTTTTAACGCCTCATCCAGGTCTTCATAGACAATATTTCCAACAACAATCGTATCTGCAAGGTCTGCCATTTCTTTTGCTTGCTCCACTGAGCGAATGCCCCCACCGTAGAAAAGCTTCGTTTCCTTCAACACCTTCTGCACCTCTTCCACCAACGTGGGATCGCCGTATGTTCCACTGTATTCCACATAAAAAACAGGAAAGCGGTACATATTTTCCGCCATTCGAGCATAGGCAACAACATCCTCTGACGTAAGCTTAGTTACTGCTTCAGTAAGCTTGGCTGCTTTCGCCTCTTTATTTAAAATACAATAGCCTTCCATCACAATTTCGTTCCAGTTCATCATCGCACCGTATTCCTTCAGCGCCTGATGATGAAGGCCAGCAATCCATTCAACCTTTGTACTATTTAAGACAGAAGGGATGAAGTAATAATCAAAGCCTGGTGTAATTGCTTCAATCGTAGAAATTTCTAACGCACAAGCAACCGAATAGCGTCTAATTCTTGCTAGCAATTGCAATGTATTATCAAGGGTGATCCCGTCTGTGCCACCAACTAAGATTCCATCTGTTCCAGACTCGCATACCGCTTCAAGAGCCTCATCTGAAATCTCCTTATTCTGGTCTAATTTAAACACATGTCGCCATTCATGATATTCAAGCATGCCTGTCACTCATCTCCTGTT
>NZ_ANNK01000147.1 GCF_000334155.1 Halalkalibacterium ligniniphilum
AAATATCTTCAGCAATTGGCCCAACAAGCTGCGCAATCCGATCCTTCATCTCGCGAGATGCCTTATTTGTAAAGGTAATCGCTAGGACGTTCCACGGTGCGATTCCTTTCTCACGAATCAAGTACGCAATTCGGTGGGTCAGTACTCTCGTTTTTCCACTTCCAGCGCCTGCCATTAAAAGAAGCGGACCTTCTGTATGCTTGACCGCTTCCCTCTGTTCTTTATTCAACCCTGACAGCATTTTCTCAATGATTTTTCCTTGCACACTTCTCACCACCAAACAAATGTTCTTCTCTTAGTTTATGTTGAATCTGCTTCATTTTCAACCATTCTTAACAGCAGCTACTGTTTTTAACGCCTCATCCAGGTCTTCATAGACAATATTTCCAACAACAATCGTATCTGCAAGGTCTGCCATTTCTTTTGCTTGCTCCACTGAGCGAATGCCCCCACCGTAGAAAAGCTTCGTTTCCTTCAACACCTTCTGCACCTCTTCCACCAACGTGGGATCGCCGTATGTTCCACTGTATTCCACATAAAAAACAGGAAAGCGGTACATATTTTCCGCCATTCGAGCATAGGCAACAACATCCTCTGACGTAAGCTTAGTTACTGCTTCAGTAAGCTTGGCTGCTTTCGCCTCTTTATTTAAAATACAATAGCCTTCCATCACAATTTCGTTCCAGTTCATCATCGCACCGTATTCCTTCAGCGCCTGATGATGAAGGCCAGCAATCCATTCAACCTTTGTACTATTTAAGACAGAAGGGATGAAGTAATAATCAAAGCCTGGTGTAATTGCTTCAATCGTAGAAATTTCTAACGCACAAGCAACCGAATAGCGTCTAATTCTTGCTAGCAATTGCAATGTATTATCAAGGGTGATCCCGTCTGTGCCACCAACTAAGATTCCATCTGTTCCAGACTCGCATACCGCTTCAAGAGCCTCATCTGAAATCTCCTTATTCTGGTCTAATTTAAACACATGTCGCCATTCATGATATTCAAGCATGCCTGTCACTCATCTCCTGTTTCCTACCGTTACTTTCCTTGATTCTGAACGTCATTATACCAAAGAAACGACGGCTTGTCGTCCGAACATGCGGAGTGATTCCTTCCTATTCTTCCCTTTGTCACCTTTTAAATAGACGTGACAGAAAAGCTCCTCATACAATTGAAGGGTTCCAGGATAAATAACAACAAAAGAGCTACTCTTACAAATGGAGTAACCCTTCTTCTTTAGTTTGTTCGCTATCATTTATGTCAAACGATTGACAATTTAGATGATTTCTTTTCTTGTACCTACTAAAATTCATTGCACCTTACTTGAACAACCCGCCCTTCACTTCTTCATTCATCACCTGAGGTAAGGGGAGCGTTTTTCTCTAACCAACGGGACAGGGCGATCATAAATTCTTCAGAGATTGGCTTATCACCAACTTTTTTATACGCCTTTTTCAAATCAAGAATGGATAGCTGTTCCTCTTGGTCCCTAAGCATATGATTAACCTTGGGAACGACTACTGCTTCACTTTTCCCTTGAACAAGCTCATGGATTTCATGAACTCGCTCAGGAGTGACCTGAACATCGTATTCACCTGTGATCGCAAGCACAGGACACGTCACATGCTTCAACGCTTCGCGGACATCAAAGGCAAAATGCTCGCGAAACCATTTTGCGCTCACCCTCATCCCCATTTGTCGAATAACGTCTTTGTCTGTTTCCGTGACTTTCTTTGTTAAACGTTCCCCTTGCTTCTCAACCTTTTCCCCAACTTTTAGCAAACGAAGCAGCTTTCCTTTGAAACCTGCCGCTTGCTTCACATCTTCTTTCATTTGCGTTCGTTGAAAAACCATCGCATCATTGAGACTTTCAACTGCGCCTGAAGCAAGGATTAAACCTGCCAATGACACGTCCCGAGCCATAGCAGTAGCAAGCATACAGCCTTCACTATGTCCAAGGACCAATACGTCTCCATTTTTGACAAAGGGCTGAGACTGGAGAAAACGAACAGCACGATTTCCATCTTCAACCAAGTCCCAAAAACCTGTTTCTACAAATCTTCCACCGCTCTTACCCGTCCCTCTCTTATCAAAACGAAAGGTCACATAGCCCAAATCTGTTAGTCGTTCTGCCAGCTGATTGTATAGATTCAGCCGAGCACCCCTTCCATTTCCATCACGGTCAATCCGTCCTGATCCTGCTAAAAGTAAAATGGCTGGTGCGTGCGTTGCCCCTCCATTAGGTAGCGTCAAGGTTCCACTGATTGGAACTTCCCCTTCAAGAACTACTTCACGTCTTTCCACGCTTCGTTCCTCCTCTATTTTTTAGAGTTAAAAATCGTTGCAAGCAACATTGGCTTACGGTCTGGTCGTGCTTCATTTGCTGCAGCCTCACAAAAGAGTTGCCCTAGTTTTGCGGCAAACATTTTCCTCTCCTTTTTTGTAGAAAGATAAAGCAGTAAGCTTCTCGCTTAACCGCCTTGATTGAAAAATCGCACATTATGCTCTGAGGACTCGTTTTCATCCCAGTGGGAAGTGCGAGCCACTCATGAAGGCTTCTGTAAAATGAAGCGCTGTATGCAAAAAACCAAAGCCATCCTCTTTGTACTCGTTTGGCTCATGATTTATCATCTATTTCTCTCAACACTGTTATTTTGCCTGCACGTCCATCGCTTGAAAATGAACGACATCAAATAGTCCTTGGTCTGTCAGCTTAATTTCTGGAATAACAGGTAACGCTAAAAAGGATAGGGTTAAAAATGGATTAAAATCACCTCGAAATCCGATATCCTTCAAGGCGCTGTGAAGGGAATGTAATTGCTCTTCTACCTTTTCATAGCGTTCGTCTGACATTAGCCCTGCCAAACGAAGCGGGAGTGAGCTGATGACGGTTCCATCTTTGACAACGGCCATTCCGCCTTGTAGCTGTTCCACATGATTGATCGCCGTCAAGATATCCTCATCATTTGTTCCAAGGGCCACAATATTATGAGAATCATGGGCAACGGATGCAACAATCGCTCCGTCTTGTAAAGGAATTCCTTTTACAATGCCTACACCTACATTGCCGAGCTCTTTATGCCGCTCGGCGACAACAAGCTTTAATTGCCCGTTTTCCACAGAAGGCTCAAAGCAGCCATTCTTCACATCAACATTGTCAATCACATGCTTCGTCATAATAGAATGCGGGGTTACTTCAATAATGTTTGCCCGTTCACTATTTTTCATTGGGATTTGCAGTTGCTCACGCGTCACCTGCTTCAGCTTCACACTTTGAAGAAGCGTCGCTGGTGGTTGAACCGGCTTACGAATGCTCTCGATCATGACTCCATCACTCGCCACAAGCTTTCCTTGCTTAAAAACAGACATGATTTCGACTGCTTCAAGGTCTTTTAAAAGCACCATGTCTGCCTCGTAACCAGGTGCAATGGCCCCTTTGCTGTTCAACTGAAAACATTCTGCCGCATTGAGTGAAGCCATTTGAATCGCAATCAGCGGGTCGATTCCCTTTTGAATCGCTCGGCGGATGCTGTGATCAATGCTTCCTTCTCTGATGAGATCATCCAAGTGCTTGTCATCGGTGACGAACAAACAGCGACGACTATTTTGCGGTGTGACTGCTTCAATCAAGGCATCTAAATCCTTCGCTGCCGTTCCTTCACGGATCAGAAGATACATCCCTCTCATCAGTCGCATCTTTGCCTCTTCCGCAGTGACCGCTTCATGGTCATTACGAATTCCAGCAGCACGATACGCATTGATTCCCTCCGTCGTAAGTCCTGCCCCGTGCCCATCAATGAAGCGATGGTTTTCATAAGCCGCCAATAATTTATCAATCATAGCAGGGTTTCGCTTAAAGACTGACGGATAATCCATCACTTCTCCAAGACCCCATACCCGTACATCTTCAAAAAGAGCTGCAATGTCTTTTACATCTACCGTTGCACCATTGTTTTCAAAAGGGGTTGCTGGCACACAAGACGGTACCATCATTTTCACGTCAAGGGGTAGGTCCATTGATGCTTCGAGCATATAGTGAATCCCTGCCACTCCTGCTACGTTGGCGATTTCGTGAGGGTCTGCCATCACCGTTGTTACCCCTCTTGGCACAACAACCTTCGCGAACTCCTCAGGACTAACCATAGACGATTCAATATGAACGTGCCCATCAATGAAAGATGGTGTAAGATAGGCACCCTCTGCATCTAAAATTTTCTCAGCGCTATATTCTCCTGAAGCTCCGATGGCAACAATCTCCCCTTCAGCAATCACAACGTCCCCTTCAATGATCTCAAGGTTAAACACATCGATGATCTGACTGTTTTTTATAATAAAATCGGCTCTCTGTTCACGAACAGCAACCGCAATCTTTTTCTCATAGCTACTTCGATCCATTTTATCACTTCCCATGCTGACCATATTTTTACTAGTGTAACGAAAAGTATCTGATAAATCATTTTTTTGGCACAAAAACTTGCAAAAAATAAGGAAAGCGCAAGCGCCTTGGTCAGCCAAGTACTGAAGCTAGCTATCAATGAACTTATACCTTCTTAATTCTTTATCATAAAAAAACCGCCCGTGCAGGCGGTTTCCTAATTATTCTTCGTTCGTCAAATCTTTTTCCTTAATTCGTTCAAGGGTCATTTTATAGCCATCGTTTCCGTAATTTAAACAACGCTTTACACGTGAGATCGTTGCAGTGCTCGCACCGGTTTCTGTCTCGATTTTATGGTATGTATAGCCGTTGCGTAGCATCCTTGCTACTTCGAGTCGTTGTGCCAACGATTGAATCTCATTTATTGTGCAAAGATCATCGAAAAATTCATAGCATTCTTCTAGATTTTTTAATGATAAGATCGCAAGAAACAGTTGGTCTAGTTCTTTTCCCCGCAGTTTATCAATTTGCAAGAGTTGTCACACCTTTCTCATTCATTCTCTATTGCTACACTCTCATCAAGACCAAGTGCTGTTGGAATAATATTAATCCATGTTTGTCCTGGCAAGAATGGAACGACTTTACCATCGACAAATGGGAGAATTCGCCCGTCTTCTTGACGCCATTCCACATATTGTCCTTTCCCTGCTTGAACGAGCATCCCTCTTCCGCCAGAAGCAACATTAATCTCACGGCGCCCAGCGTCATCTAAAACACGATGATTCATTTCAACAATGAGGAGGTTTGAAATTTCTATAGGCGTTTTTGTATCATCGTCAACCGTTTGTGCCTCTCCATTATAGCGTGAATAGCGCCCCGTTTCTTCATTCAAGCGATAAGTCACCTGATAGCGTGATGAATAATTAATCGTCACCTCGTTCGCATCAATACCTGAAATCACGGATTCCGAATCGACGTACTCTAAAGGCTCAACATCGCCACTTAACGTATAGCCTCTATCAGTCAGCCCCTTCTGAATATTAGCAAAGCGAATGTAGGAGTTATGCGGGGCTCGTCTGTCTTGAGAACGCTCAAATAATGTACCATCATAATGCAATCCGTTCAAGTAATCCGCTCGTCCAGTTGTAAGCATCTGTTCTGCCGCTGGACTCCAGCCATGGGTTACTAAAAGCCCGTCGTATCCTTGAACAAGATCAATATGATACGGTCTCACACTCCGCACGGGACCGACACGCTCAGGATATTGACTATGATACAGAGCAACAAAGCGAGTGATTTCTCCTTCTGCCAACACTTCATAAATGATATCAGCTGCCTGTAAGCCAGATTGAGGACGAGCATTGGAATGATTACTAATCGTCACCCCAATGACTCGGTGATTAAGCGGTTCCGCTGATTTTAGACCCGTTAATGGTGAAGTAAAAGCAGGTTCAGGTTCACTTATCGTTATATCGTCTCCAGCCGTTGCCACAGCTTCAGGAGTTTCTTCTATTTCAATTGGCTCCTCTTCATTTCCACAAGCAGCTATAACAAGGAGCGTTGTGAAAAAAAGTGAACGAATCACATGTTTTACCATGCATTCCACGTCCTCTATTTCTTTTTTTTTCATAATTCTTTATTAGTTTACCTCATTATCGAAGGAAAGAGTACCGTTTTATTGTAAACATCATAAATCCCTCTCTGAGTTACACGAACAAAAGGCAAATGTGTGGAGGAGAAGAATAAGAGACTATAGATAGGATCTTCATGCTTGTAGCCTCGTTCACGTAAAAGGGCACTTAGCTTCTTTTCTTCCTCTATCACTGTTTCCATCGGCTTTTCAGACATAATCCCTAAAAGTGTTAATGGAATGTTGCCAATGACAGTTCCATTCTCAACAAGGACAATCCCGCCCCCCTGTTCTTTAAGGGCACGAAAGGCTGCTACCATATCCGATAAATTTTTCCCAATTAAGATAATGTCACCTGTGTTTGAGAACGAGCTAGCGAATCCTGATACTTTATCGGCAAAGCCTTTAATCATCGTAGCAATCAACCATTTTCCATTTTTGTCAAGCATCACAAAAAAGCTTTCGTCATGCTCAGTGCTTAATGTTCTTCCCGTTGCTTCAAAAGAAATTTGATACGGCTTTAAAATGACCGAGTTAACCATTTCTATCCCCATTGGCATCGAGAAATGCAATTCATCCTCACATAAATCCCAATCGATGTTCAGTGGACTGATCCCATACTCAGCCCAAGGAAAGTTCTCTGGACCACCGTATTTTTTTCCATCCCTTAAAACCCACTGGCCTTTAGCGAGGACGGAAGTAGGAACAGGGTTTAATTCATTCTCAAGAATATTAAGATGCGCCACTCTCCCTGGTGCTATCATGCCTAATTTCTGGTCAAGATTGTAGTAACGAGCCACATTGTAAGAAGCCATCCCATACGCATCCTTCGGTGAAATTCCTTCATCCAAGGCAATCTGAATCATTTTATCGAGCATGCCTTGCTCATAAAAAGAAGGGGAAGACCCATCAGTGGTGAATAAGCAACGATTGAAGTCATCGATGCCTAACTCCTGCATTTCCTTTAGAAGATTTGGCAAGTCTGGGCGAATCGATGAATAGCGTAAAGATGTCGTATAGCCAAGGTCAAGGCGTCGCACGGCTTCTTTTCCCGTCATCGATTCATGATCACTTGTCACTCCTAGAAGAGCCATTTGTGTTAACGTTTTTTCCGACGCTCCTGGAAGATGCCCTTCGATTGGCTTGCGTAATCGTGTTGTTTCCTGCATCCAATGCAATATCGCATCATCGCCAGATAGTACCTTTGGCCAAGAGGTCAGCTCCCCACCTTGCACCACAAGTGGATGCTCAATCCATTCCTTCATTTTTGAATTTGAAAACATTTCCTCTCCATCACTTAGCTCGGTCTGAGCATCGTAACGACACCACCAAAACATGGAAGCAGAAAGCTCATCCAGTGTATCTATTAAAGAAAGCGCTTTCTTTTTGTCGAGATTCAAATACAAGATCATGTTGTCATTGATAAGAGTTGTTGTCCCGCGACTCGCTGCATAATTTGCGAAGCTTTGGGGATTATATAATTGAAATGGATGTGCATGGTGCTCAATATAGCCAGGTACAATGACTGATTGAGAACAATCAACAACTTCAGTCTCTTGCAGCTTTGTTGGCATTTCATCACCAACATAAACAATGCGGTCCTGGTAAATCCATATGTTCCCATGTAACCATTTTCCTCTAACGCTATTTAAATAGGTTGCATTTTTTAGCACGAGCGATGGCGCAAGCTCTCCTCTTACTACAGCTAGCTGCTGGCGCAATCGTCGTTTTGTCCATCTGTAAAGACGCTCTGGCATCAGGTATCACCCGTTTCTCTAATTCTGTCTTGTTCTTATCGTACCATACATTCATGGTTTAACTCATTAAAGTTGTGAATTTTTATTACAAATTATTATGAAGATCTTGTTACCCACCCTCGTTCTAACATTTTTTTATGGAAAGACAGCATTTTTTATTCTATGAAAAGGAAGATGATAAAATGAATCAAAATATTGGGCGTATTGACGCGTTATGCAGAATTACGATGGGTTTTACAGCTCTTGCCTGGGCAACGGCCAAGCTTTCCCACCGCACACCTCAATTGATGCATCTAATCTGCGCGATGATGGGAGCGATGAAAGTCGCTGAAGGGATCACTCGTTTTTGTCCCCTTGTCTTTATTATTGAAGAGAGAACCAATTGCCGCAGCCAAGAACAGCAGGAAGACAAAGCCGTCAATCCTAGCTAAAGAACATGCTTATATAACACAAAATAAAACCTTATAAGAGCCCGTGAGCCCTTATAAGGTTTCTATATATTCGCAATCGAAGTTGTGAATGTTTCAAGAATACTTCACAGACACATTATTTGTTTACATTTTGCTCATTGGCAGTATGGTAGGTATACTTGCCGTTTAGGTTAGGAGAAAGTGCGCGAAATCGCTTTGCTACCAATATCCGTACGGTAAAACAAACCATCGCTTTTAATTTTCTTCACTTCCTCATAGGTCTTTGCTTGCGCATCCTTTAACGTTGCAGCTGATGTAGCAACCAACAAGACACGACCTCCATTGGTTTCAAAGCCTTCCTCTCCTTGACGGGTACCTGCATGAAAAACAAGTGCCTCCTTGGCAATATCGTCAATTCCGTTAATCTGATATCCCTTTTCATATTCACGAGGGTAGCCTTTGCTCGCAAGAACCACCCCAACTACCGCGTCATCGCTCCACGTAAGCGTTGGCTTTTCATTCGCTAAAAGGGATTGAATGACATCGACCAAATCCGTTTCAAGTCTTGGTAAAACAACTTGGGTTTCAGGATCCCCAAAGCGAGCATTAAATTCAATAACCTTCGGACCTTTTTCAGTCATCATTAATCCTGCGTATAAAATTCCGGTAAAATGACGGTCCTCTTTGATCATCGCTTGAGCTGCAGGCTTTAAGATTGTCTCAACCGCTTCTGTAACTTGCTCGTCAGTAAATTGTGGTACTGGAGAATACGCCCCCATTCCACCTGTATTTGGGCCTTCATCGCCATCAAATGCGCGCTTATGATCTTGCGCGCCCACCATTGGTACAACGATCTCTCCGTTAACAAAGGCCATTAAAGAAAGCTCTTCACCCGCTAAATATTCTTCTATGACAACCTTTGCACTTGCATCTCCAAACTGCTGCTGATTCAGCATCTCATCAAGGGCTTTAATGGCCTCTTCTACCGTCATAGCAACAACTACACCTTTGCCTGCTGCAAGCCCATCTGCTTTGATAACAATCGGTGCACCTTGTTTATTTACGTATGCTTTTGCTGCTTTAAAGTCCTCAAACACTTCATACGAACCTGTTGGAATGTTATAGGTTTTCATGAGTTGTTTGGCAAACGATTTACTTCCTTCAAGTGCAGCTGCCCGCTTTGTTGGACCAAAAACAACAAGGCCTTCCTCTTGAAAACGGTCAACGAGTCCTGCTGAGAGCGGCGCCTCTGGACCAACAATGGTTAATGCAACGTCCTGCTCCTTCGCAAAGGAAACGAGTTGGTTGTGATCATTTTCTGGAATTGATACAAGCGTTGCTACATCTGTCATCCCAGCATTTCCCGGAGCCACAAACACTTGCTTAACTTTTTTGCTTTGGGCGAGCTTCCACGCAATTGTGTGCTCACGACCACCGCTACCTACAACAAGTACATTCACACTTAACGCCTCCTAAAAAATTAATGCTTGAAATGACGAACGCCAGTAAAGACCATGGCGATGCCGTATTCATTTGCCTTTGCAATCGACTCTTCATCGCGAATCGATCCACCTGGTTGAATAATCGCTGTTACGCCTGCTTTTCCAGCTGCTTCTACGGTATCCCCCATTGGGAAAAAGGCATCTGATCCCATTACTGAGCCTTTCGCCTTGTCTCCAGCTTGCTCAATTGCAATTTTGGCCGCACCGACACGGTTCATTTGACCAGCACCGACCCCAACTGTCATTTGGTCATTCGCTAGAATAATCGCATTCGATTTCACATGCTTGACGACACGCCATGCAAGCTTAAGCGCCGTCCATTCCTTTTCTGTTGGTTCACGAGTCGTTGGAATGGAAAGGTTCGCCTCATCTAAACCGACATGATCTTCTTCTTGGACAAGTGCTCCACCATGAATCGATGTAATCCGTCGTTCTGCTCCTTCTTCTTTATCCATTGAAACGGTAAGAAGACGAAGGTTTTTCTTTGTTGTCAGAACATCAAGGGCTTCCTGTGTAAAAGATGGTGCAATGACAATCTCTAAGAAGATTTCTTTTAGTTTTTTCGCAGTCTCCACATCGACTTCACGATTAAGTGCGACGATTCCACCAAAAATAGATACAGGATCTGCTTCATAGGCTCTGTCATACGCTTCTTCAATTGTTTCACCAATTCCAACTCCACAAGGGTTCATATGCTTCACCGCAACGGCTGCAGGCTCAGCAAATTCCTTCACAATCGATAGTGCTGCATCTGCATCGTTAATGTTGTTGTAGGACAATTCCTTTCCATGAAGTTGGACTGCATTTGCAATCGAGCTCTTTGCCCCTAATGGCTTACGGTAGAACGTTGCTTTCTGATGCGGATTTTCCCCATAACGTAAATCTTGTTTTTTCTCATATGTAACGGTATACGTTTCTGGACTATCCTCGCCAACAGCGTCTGTTAAATATTCAGCGATGACTGCATCATAAGAAGCGGTATGACGGAACACCTTTGCCGCTAGCTTGCGACGTGTTTCGTCGCCAACAGCACCATTCTCCTTTAGCTCGCTAATCACAACATCATAATCGCCTGGGTCAACGACAACCGTGACATGGGCATGGTTTTTCGCCGCAGCACGTAACATGCTCGGCCCGCCGATATCAATGTTTTCGATCGCATCTGCAAACGTCGCCTCTGGTTTTGCAATCGTTTGTTGAAATGGATAAAGGTTCACGACGACAAAATCAATTGGAGTAATTTGATGCTCTTTCAGCTGAGCCTGATGATCCTCACTCTCTCTCATCGCAAGTAATCCACCATGAATGTTCGGATGAAGTGTTTTCACACGACCATCTAAAATTTCAGGAAAACCAGTCACATCTGAAATCCCAATGACAGGAAGTCCTGCTTCCTGAAGTGTGCGCTTCGTACCACCCGTTGAGACCACTTCAACACCTTGCTCAATCAGTGCTTGTACAAAAGGTACGAGTCCTTCTTTATTTGAAACGCTGATTAATGCACGTCTTTTCATTTTATACTCTCCTTGCTGCTCAGCAATGTCTGCAACGTCGCTGGATAAAGACGATGCTCCACAGCCTGAATTTTCTTTGTTAACGTTTCGATCGAATCCTGTTCTTCAATCCAAACCACATCTTGTGCCACAATTGGTCCTGTATCCATTCCCTCATCGACAAAATGAATCGTAACACCCGTCACCTTCACCTTTGCTTTAAAGGCTTGCTCAATGGCATTCATCCCTTGAAAAGAAGGGAGCAACGAAGGATGGATGTTCACAATTTTCCCTTCATAAGCTCCAAGTAACGTTGGACCAATCAAACGCATGTAGCCAGCTAAGGCAACCAAGTCGACATGTGCGGATTCCAAACGGGAAACAATTTCCCGTTCAAAATCCGCCTTTGATGAGTATGCTTTCGGAGTAAAAGCAAAAACCTCCACTCCATACGCCTTTGCTCGTTCCACTACCTCTGCTTCTGGTCGATCGGTAACAAGCAATACAACTTCTGCTTTCAGCTGCTTTTGCTCGGCCGCCTCCATGATTGCTTGTGCATTCGTCCCTTGACCTGAGGCAAAAATCGCGATTCGCTTCATTACGAAAGGCCTCCAATAACAACGCCTTCGTTCTCTGTTATCCGACCAATCACTGATGCCTGTTCGCCTGCTTGTTCAAATGTTTTAAGTACCTCTTCCACATTTTCACCTGAAACAACAGCTATCATTCCGATTCCCATATTAAATGTAGAGAACAAGTCCTCATTTGTTAAATTGCCGTGTTCTTTCAGTAGCTCAAAAATTGCAGGTACGGACCAAGAACCGTAATCAACCTCGGCCCCTACTCCACCTGGAAGCATTCTTGGAATATTCTCGTAAAAGCCTCCACCTGTAATATGAGAAAGTCCTTTTACATGCCCGGTTTTTAAAGCATTAAGAACTGATTTAACATAAATCTTTGTCGGCTTTAACAGCTCTTCTCCTAGCGTTGAACCGAGACGCTCAACATGCTCGTCTAATGCAAATCCCTTGTCCCCAAGTAAAATTTTACGAACAAGTGAAAAGCCGTTACTATGGAGCCCACTTGAGGCAAGCCCAATCATCACATCACCAGCTTCAATCTTATCCCCAGTGAGAAGGTCTGACTTTTCAACTGCTCCAACAGCAAAACCGGCAAGATCGTATTCTTCCTCATCATACATTCCTGGCATTTCTGCTGTTTCACCACCAATTAGTGCACAGCCGGCTTGCTCACAGCCATCAGCAATCCCTTTTACAATCGCTTCAATCCGTTCAGGAACAGATTTTCCACACGCGATGTAATCGAGGAAATACAATGGTTCAGCTCCTTGTACGACAATATCGTTCACACACATGGCGACCGCATCAATACCGATCGTATCATGCTTATCCATCTGAAACGCGAGCATTAGCTTCGTACCCACGCCATCTGTTCCAGAAACGAGGACAGGCTCCTTTAGCTTTAAGGAAGAGAGGTCAAACATGCCGCCGAAAGAGCCCAATCCTCCCATCACTTCTGGACGGATTGTACGCTTCACATGCTTTTTCATCCGTGACACGGCCTCGTATCCTGCTTCGATATCAACTCCTGCTTGTTTATATGCGTTTGTCATTTACTTTGCCCCCTCATACTGGTAAGAGCTTATCATGTGGGTGTAGGGTATCTGGGAAAATTTCTGTCGGATATTCCCCGGTAAAGCAAGCCAAACACTGACCACATGAAGAAACTTCATTCGATCTGCCAACCCCTTTGACAAGCCCTTCAACACTTAAAAAGGCTAAGGAATCTGCACCCATTTCATCTCTCATTTCTTCAATTGAACGAGTAGCCGCAATCAACTCTTCTTTCGTTGAAGTATCAATCCCGTAAAAGCACGGGTGTTTAATCGGCGGCGAACTAATTCGAACATGGACTTCAAGAGCCCCTGCTTCACGAAGCATCCGCACAATCCGGCGGCTTGTTGTTCCACGAACGATGGAGTCATCGATCATAACAACCCGTTTGCCTTCAACCACTTTTCGGACAGCTGAAAGCTTCATTTTTACCCCTTGTTCACGTAACTCCTGAGACGGCTGGATAAATGTACGGCCCACATAACGGTTTTTTATTAATCCAAGCTCATACGGAATCCCTGACTGCTCAGCGTAACCAATTGCAGCTGAAATGCTGGAATCAGGCACCCCTGTTACGACATCTGCTTCAATTGGCGCTTCAATGGCAAGCTGTTTCCCTAAGCTTTTCCGAGCGGTATGAACGTTAATTTCATCCACATTACTGTCAGGTCGTGCAAAATAAACATATTCCATGCTACAGATCGCACGTGACGATGAGCTGGAGCTAACAAAACGTTCAGAGCGTAGACCGTCATCATTAATAATCACGAGCTCTCCCGGCTCTACTTCTCGCTCATATTCTGCACCAATAATGTCAAATGCACATGTCTCTGAAGCAACAACATAGGCATCGCCTAGACGACCAATGGATAGCGGACGTAAACCGTTCGGGTCTAGAGCAACCATCAGTTCATTTTCCGTCATGACCGCAAAAGCATACGCCCCTTTTAGCATCGAAAGGGAATTTTTTAATTGCTCACTTGCTTTCGCATAGCCGCTTCGTTTAATAAGGTGTGCTAGCACCTCTGTATCTGAAGTAGATTGAAAAATGCTACCTTGACTCTCAAGCTGATGCTTTAAATTGTTCGCATTCACAAGGTTTCCATTATGAGCAATTGCAAGGCTGCCAAGCTGTGAACGGAAGAGAAGGGGCTGCACATTCGCATAGCCGCCTCCCCCTGCCGTTGCATAACGGACATGCCCTACAGCACCTTGCCCATTTAACGATTCAAAGGTTTCAGGACGGAACACTTCATTCACAAGGCCTAACCCTTTATGAATCGATAGCTGCTCTCCGTCTGTTACAACAATGCCCGCTCCTTCTTGACCACGATGCTGCAAACTGTGGAGGCCGTAATAGGTAATTTGAGCCGCATCCTTATGACCCCAAATCGCAAATACGCCACATTCTTCATTTAAGCCTTTGATTTCAGCAAGCATGGAATAGCTCCTTTCCAAGCTTCAACCATTTCTGCATGGTTTGCTTGTAACACGACTGTTCCTTCAGAATCTTGAATTTTTAATTCTTTTGTTTCGACAACTTCCCCAATACGCACTGCATCTTCCACAAGTGCTTCAAATTGACTTTGTTTTTCTTTCGGAATGGAAACAAGGAAGCGCGATTGACTTTCAGCAAATAATTCCGTTACCCATTCTCCATCAATCGTAATATTCGCACCGACAGCTCCATCCATCATTGATTCTGCTACCGCTACACTTAAGCCCCCTTCAGCTACATCATGCGCTGAGGAAACAAGACCTTGGCGAATCGCTTCAAGAAGCTGATGCTGGCGTTTTTTTTCCACTTCTAAATCAATTTGAGGGGCTTTACCAGAAATTTGACCGTTCACAAGCTTTTGTAGCTCACTTCCGCCAAACTCTGCTTTTGTGTCACCAATTAAATAAATCAGGTCCCCAGCATGTTTAAAGGACTGGGTCGTAATGTGTTCAACATCTTCAATCAGACCAACCATCCCAATAACAGGTGTTGGATACACCGCTTCACCGTTTGTTTCATTGTATAAAGAAACATTTCCGCCGATGACTGGCGTTTCGAATACACGGCAGGCTTCGCTCATGCCGTCTGTTGATTTTTCAAGCTGCCAAAAAATTTCTGGCTTTTCAGGATTTCCATAGTTAAGACAGTCCGTCACACCAAGTGGAAGCCCTCCAGAGCAAACAATGTTGCGTGCCGCTTCCGCAATGGCAATTTTCCCACCCACTTCAGGATCGAGATACAGATAGCGAGAATTACAATCTGTTGTCATTGCTAATGCTTTTTTCGTATCACGGATTCGGACAACGGCTGCATCCGAGCCTGGGCTAACGACTGTGTTTGTTTGTACCATATAGTCATATTGGTCATAAACCCATTCCTTGCTTGCGATCGTTGGCTGAGCAAGCAAGTGTAAGAAGGTGTCCTTGACATCATTGATGGTAGGAATCCATTGTTCTTGCTGTTGGAATTCTTCATAGTAAGCAGGCATCTTTGATGGCTTGTGATAGACTGGTGCATCCTCTGCTAGGGCATCGACAGGGACATCAGCAACAACCTTTCCTTGATGCAGAAGACGCAGACGTTTGTCATCCGTTACGCGACCTACCTCAACGGAAAGAAGTCCCCAACGGTCGAAAATCTCTTTAATTTCTTGCTCCCGTCCTTTTTTAACGACGATCAGCATACGCTCTTGTGATTCAGACAGCATCATTTCATAAGCTGTCATCCCTTTTTCACGCTGTGGAATCTTATCAAGATCCATTTCAATTCCAGATCCTGCTTTACTAGCCATTTCCGCAGAAGAAGACGTTAGACCGGCTGCACCCATATCCTGAATACCAACAAGCGCATCTGATTTAATGAGCTCAAGGCAAGCTTCAAGAAGCAGCTTTTCCATAAATGGATCACCCACTTGAACAGCTGAACGCTTTTCTTCCGATGTTTCACTTAAATCCTC
>NZ_ANNK01000148.1 GCF_000334155.1 Halalkalibacterium ligniniphilum
CTGTTGATTTTTCAAGCTGCCAAAAAATTTCTGGCTTTTCAGGATTTCCATAGTTAAGACAGTCCGTCACACCAAGTGGAAGCCCTCCAGAGCAAACAATGTTGCGTGCCGCTTCCGCAATGGCAATTTTCCCACCCACTTCAGGATCGAGATACAGATAGCGAGAATTACAATCTGTTGTCATTGCTAATGCTTTTTTCGTATCACGGATTCGGACAACGGCTGCATCCGAGCCTGGGCTAACGACTGTGTTTGTTTGTACCATATAGTCATATTGGTCATAAACCCATTCCTTGCTTGCGATCGTTGGCTGAGCAAGCAAGTGTAAGAAGGTGTCCTTGACATCATTGATGGTAGGAATCCATTGTTCTTGCTGTTGGAATTCTTCATAGTAAGCAGGCATCTTTGATGGCTTGTGATAGACTGGTGCATCCTCTGCTAGGGCATCGACAGGGACATCAGCAACAACCTTTCCTTGATGCAGAAGACGCAGACGTTTGTCATCCGTTACGCGACCTACCTCAACGGAAAGAAGTCCCCAACGGTCGAAAATCTCTTTAATTTCTTGCTCCCGTCCTTTTTTAACGACGATCAGCATACGCTCTTGTGATTCAGACAGCATCATTTCATAAGCTGTCATCCCTTTTTCACGCTGTGGAATCTTATCAAGATCCATTTCAATTCCAGATCCTGCTTTACTAGCCATTTCCGCAGAAGAAGACGTTAGACCGGCTGCACCCATATCCTGAATACCAACAAGCGCATCTGATTTAATGAGCTCAAGGCAAGCTTCAAGAAGCAGCTTTTCCATAAATGGATCACCCACTTGAACAGCTGAACGCTTTTCTTCCGATGTTTCACTTAAATCCTCAGAAGCAAACGTCGCACCATGAATGCCGTCACGACCTGTTGTCGCTCCAACATACATCACCGTGTTGCCGACTCCTTTTGCTTGGCCCTTTTGGATGTCTTTATGGTTGATTAAACCGACACACATGGCATTAACAAGAGGGTTTCCTTCATAGCAAGGGTCGAATTGAACCTCACCACCGACCGTTGGAACCCCGATACAGTTTCCATATCCAGCAATTCCAGCTACGACCTCTTCAAATAAATAACGAACTTTTGGAGATGTTAATTCGCCAAAACGCAATGAATTTAATAACGAAATTGGACGAGCTCCCATGGAGAAGACATCACGTAAAATGCCCCCGACCCCAGTTGCAGCTCCTTGATAAGGCTCAATTGCTGATGGATGGTTATGGCTTTCAATTTTGAAAACAACGGCCTGCTCATCACCAATATCGATAATCCCTGCTCCTTCACCTGGTCCCTGAAGGACTTTTTCCCCGTCGGTTGGAAATTTACGTAAGAGCACTTTTGAATTTTTATAGCTACAATGCTCGGACCACATGACAGAAAACAAGCCTGTTTCTGTGTAGTTTGGTAAGCGACCAAGCGTTGATTCAACCATTTCGAACTCTTCGTCGGTTAAACCCATTTCTTGGTAGATTTTGTCCTCTTTTACCTGCTCAGCTGTAGGTTCACGGTGTAACGACATGGGATTCCCTCCAATTTCGTAATATCGATTGGAATAAGCGAAGTCCATCGCTGCTTCCTAGTAGGTCTTCTACCGCCCGTTCTGGATGAGGCATCATGCCAAGAACATTTCCTTGTTTGTTCATAATCCCTGCAATGTTTTCACGGGAGCCATTCACGCGATCAACATAGCGAAATACAATTTGCTTGTTTGCTTCAAGCTCAGCCAATGTTTCATCATCACAGAAGTAGTTTCCTTCACCATGTGCAACAGGAATCGTAATTGTTTCTCCTTGTTCATAAGCAGAAGTAAACATGGTCTCGTTGTTTTCAACAACAAGCTCGACTGGACGGCAAATGAATTTTAACTGTTCATTTCGCTGCATGGCTCCTGGCAAGAGGCCTGCTTCAAGAAGCACCTGGAAGCCATTGCAGACACCAAGGGTAGGAACGCCATTATTTGCTGCTTTCACAACTTCGTTCATCACAGGAGAAAATCTAGCGATCGCTCCAGAACGCAAGTAATCTCCATAGGAGAATCCCCCTGGCAGAAGGATGCCATCATATCCTTCAAGACTTGTTTCTGTATGCCACACATAGTCTACCTCTTCACCGAGGGCATCCTTTATGGCGTGATACATGTCTGCATCACAGTTGGACCCTGGAAAAACGATGACCGCAAACTTCATAGAGAGACAACCTCCTCGACTTCATAGCGGTAATTTTCAATGACGGTATTGGCAAGTAGCTTTTCACACATTTCCTCAATTCGCTTTTCAAGGTCACCCTCATCTTTGCTAATGGTTAGCTCCATATATTTCCCGATGCGAACTTCACTCACTTCCTCATAGCTTAGAGCGTGAAGGGATTTTTGAACAGCCGTTCCTTGCGGGTCAAGAACACTTTCTTTTAACGTTACATAAACTTTTACTTTATACATGGGTTAGCCTCCTATACGCGTTAAAATCTCTTGATAGCCATCTTGTAAGTTTCCTAGATTACGGCGAAATAAATCTTTGTCAAAGCGCTCGCCCGTTTTAGCATCCCACAAACGGCAAGTATCTGGTGAAATTTCATCTGCTAGCAAGATTTTTCCTTCTGTCGTCAAACCAAACTCTAGCTTAAAGTCAATTAGCTTCACACCAACATTTTCGAAAAATTGCTTGAGTGCCTCATTTACTTTTAATGCCATCTCCTTTAAGGTCGCAACCTGTTCAGGCGTTGCCGCTTTTAAAAGCTCAATATGATCCTCTGTAATGAGGGGATCACCAAGGGCATCATCTTTGTAATAAAATTCAACAAGGGTTTTATCAAGTGGCGTGCCTTCCTCAAGGCCAAGACGCTTCGCCATACTACCTGCTACTACGTTTCGCACGACGACTTCGAGAGGAATGATTGTCACTTTTTGAACAAGCTGCTCGGTTTCTGAAAGACGTTCAATGAAATGACTATTTATTCCGGCCTTTTTTAAATACGTAAAAATAAGTGTAGAAATTTCGTTGTTTAGACGAGCTTTCCCAGCGATCGTATCTTTTTTCTCACCGTTAAAAGCTGTTGCACTATCCTTGTATTCAACCCAAAGAACATCCGTTGAATCCGTGCGATAAATTTTCTTCGCTTTGCCTTCGTAAAGAAGCTCAAGCTTTTCCATTATTGGTCACCCTCTTATTAGAAGATTGTAATCTACAAACGACATGGTTACGATGTGAATCAGCTTGCAAAGACGTTCAGCAAATGAGTAAGAGGGAGGGCTCCCTCTTACCTACTACCCTTGTAAGCCAAGACGTTCAAAAATTGTATCCACATGCTTTAAGTGATGATTGTAGTCAAAGCAATCGTCAATTTCTTCAGGAGATAGAACCGAAGTAATGCGTTCTTCTTTCTCAACAAGCTCACGGAACTGAATGCCTTTCTCCCATGATTCGGTTGCTTTCGGCTGAACAAGGTCATACGCTTCCTCACGAACCATTCCTTTATCAATAAGCGATAGGAGAACACGTTGCGAGTAAATCAATCCATACGTTCTTGTCATATTCCGCTTCATGTTTTCAGGGAACACCGTTAAGTTTTTCACAATGTTTCCGAAACGATTAAGCATATAATTTAAGGCAATGGTTGCATCTGGTAGGATCACACGCTCTGCTGAAGAATGAGAAATATCTCGTTCATGCCATAACGGCACATTTTCATACGCAGTCATCATGTAACCACGAATCAGACGAGCTAATCCAGTCATGTTTTCAGAGCCAATTGGGTTACGTTTATGAGGCATTGCTGAAGAGCCTTTTTGACCTTTTGCGAAAAATTCTTCGACTTCACGCGTTTCAGACTTTTGGAGACCGCGAATTTCAACAGCGAATTTTTCAATGGACGTTGCGATTAAAGCGAGTGTTCCCATGTATTCTGCATGGCGATCCCGTTGCAACGTTTGTGTTGAGATCGGTGCTGGATTAAGTCCTAGCTTTTTACAAACATATTGCTCAACGGCTGGATCAATGTTGGCATACGTCCCAACAGCTCCAGATAGCTTTCCAAAGCGCACTCTCTCTGCAGCGTTTCGAAAACGCTCAAGATTTCGCTTCATTTCTTCATACCAAAGGGCAAGCTTTAAACCAAACGTTGTTGGCTCAGCGTGGACACCGTGGGTACGTCCCATCATCACCGTATACTTATGCTCAATTGCTTTTGCTTTTAGGATGTCAATAAATCTGACAAGATCGGCCTCAATGATTTCATTCGCTTGTTTTAAAAGATAAGAAAGGGCTGTGTCGACAACATCTGTTGACGTTAAACCGTAGTGAACCCACTTTCTTTCTTCTCCAAGGGTTTCAGACACAGCACGAGTAAAGGCAACCACATCGTGACGTGTTTCCTCTTCAATTTCAAGAATTCGCTTTACATCAAAGCTTGCATTCTCGCGAATTTTCTGTACATCTTCCTTTGGAATTTCCCCTAGCTCTGCCCACGCTTCGCAAGCAACAATTTCCACTTCTAACCATGCATTATAACGATTTTCTTCAGTCCAAATCGCTCCCATTTCTGGGCGAGTATAACGTTCGATCATCTAAAAACCAGCCTCCAATTTATTGGTAAAAACTATTTCTTTATTCTAGCACGAGCTGCTTTTGCAAACGACTCACTTTATCAATTGCTGTCTCTAAGTCTTCAGACATCACAGTAAGATGCCCCATTTTCCGCTTTGGTTTCGCTTCCTCTTTCCCATATAAATGAAGCTTCACATCAGAGAAGTTCTTGATTTCATCATAGATAGCAGGAATATGTTCTCCGAGCAGGTTCCCCATTACAGCAGGCTTGTATAAGCTTGTGCTTCCTAATGGCCACCCGCAAATGGCACGAATATGCTGTTGAAATTGCGAGGTCTCGCACGCTTCAATTGTATAATGTCCAGAGTTATGAGGGCGAGGTGCAAGCTCATTAATGTAAATCTCATCATTTTCTGTTACAAACATCTCTACTGCTAAAGTTCCAACAAGGTTAAGACCGTTGGCTAATGCTAATGCCATTTCTGTCGCCTTGGCTTCAACGCTTTTGCTAACGCGAGCAGGAACGATTGTTTGATGAAGAATGTTCTCTTGATGCAGATTTTCAGCTACTGGAAAGGTTGAGGTTTCACCTGATACACCTCGGGTGACAATAACGGAAATTTCTTTTTGAAATGCGATCCAGCCTTCAAGAACAAGCTCACCTTGCTTGCTTAACTGTTGAAAAGCTTGTTGCAATTCCTCTTTGTTTTTGACAACTTCCTGCCCTTTTCCGTCATAGCCCCCTCGACAGGTTTTTAAAACAGACGGAAAGCCCACCTTTTCTGCAGCCTTTTCCACATCACTTTCTTCGTAAATCAATGCGTAAGGTGCCACAGGAAGACCGATTGATGTGATCTTTTCCTTTTCATGGGCACGATGCTGTGTCACATATAAGAGTAAGGAGCCTTGAGGCAAATATCCTTGTTCTTCAATCAATCGAGCAACATCAAGATTGACGTTTTCAAATTCATAGGTGACAACATCCGAAGCTTCGATCAATTTCTTCGCTCCTTCCACATCATCATAAGCGGCTTCAATTACAATATCGGCAATCTGCCCACAAGGGGAATCAGCACTTGGCTCAAGAACAGCAATGCGATAGCCCATCTCTCGAGCTGAGATTGCCATCATACGACCAAGCTGTCCCCCACCAAGAAATCCAATCGTTTGTCCAGGCTTAATTAGCTTTGTCATAGTTGCTCACTACTTTCTAGTACCATCTCTTCAGTTGCTTTTCTCCGGTTTACTAGCTTCTCAGACACGGTTGAATCAAACGCACCCAGAACTTGCGCGGCAAGAAGCCCTGCATTTGTTGCACCAGCCTTGCCAATCGCTACGGTGGCGACCGGAACACCTCCAGGCATTTGAACGATGGACAACAGCGAGTCGAGTCCATTTAACGCTTTCGATTGCACTGGTACACCAATGACGGGTAATACGGTTTTCGCTGCAACCATTCCTGGTAAATGGGCAGCACCACCTGCACCAGCAATGATTACTTTTAATCCGCGGGCTTGTGCGTTTTCTGCGTATTGAAACATGAGGTCAGGGGTTCTGTGAGCAGAAACAACCTTTTTTTCATAAGGGATGTTCAGCTCGTCTAACACGTCACATGCATGCTTCATCGTTTCCCAATCGGATGTGCTTCCCATGATGACTCCCACTTGTGGTTCCATTTCTCTTCTTCCTCCTTAACCATTCCAAAAGGGCAGTGACCTTTAAACATTGTGAAATCTTCATTAGAAAAACCTGGCTTTCGCCAACTCTAACGAAAGCCTTTGTCTTTATGAATCAGGAAAGTACACTGAATTTTATACGTTCCTATTAGCAAAAAAAAAGCGTAAAATTAGCTGTTTCATCGAGAGAAAGCAAGCTAATTCTACGCTTTTTCGGGCAACACAAAGCCAGCCATTACTCATTCGAGTTTGTGCCCAAGACGTACCTTCTCCTTTATAGCGAAGAAGTGCTTTAAAACTTCCCCTCATAGTCTGATGATTTACGGTCATCAGGTAGAAACTTTTGGGCCATATCCCCAAGATTATATGAGGTGCATCTTCCGTATTTTCTTGATAATACAGGTTTATCTTATCGTCATTCGACATGATTGTCAACATAAAGTCGAACGATAATAATATGTAAATTATTATCGTTCGACTTTTACTTCAATTGCCCTTCAAATATAATTTGCTGGCGTACGGGAACATATTCTTTTTTTCCTTCAATGATTTTTTCTTCAAAAACAGGTTTCTCCATTCGACGAACGGCCATATAACCTGCCTTCTCCATTCGCTCTAGGCATTCGGAAATCGTTTCGTTTTCACCTACTTCAAATCGCATTTTTTTCTTTGCCATAAAACTACCTCCGAATGCCCTTCACCCAGAATCCTCCGAAAAACGCCTTTGGTTCGTGAGAAATGATAAAAGCCTTTGGGTCCAACTTTTTAATCGTTGTATAAAGGTCCGATTCTGACTTCCTTGATGTGAGGATTTCCATCATTAATCGTTCCCCTTCACGTCCGTATGCCACCCAGTTCGTGACACCATACCCTTTATCCCTTAATGCATTTGGTATATCAGGCTCGTATTCCTTTGTAATGACGTTAACCGTAATGTACCCTAACGCAAGCTTTTCTTCCACTTTCATTCCGACAATGACACCTGTACCATAACCAATGGCGTAAGCAAGCAGATTTTCAATCTGATTTAAATTATCGAGCACGAGACTAAGACCAACAACATAAACAAGAACTTCTATCATACTTACCGTTGCTGCCAAATAGCGCTGACCTTTTAATGTAAAGATCATCCGAACGGTGAACAACGTGACATAAGCAACATTGATAACAAGAATGATCAGAATCATTGAGATTGCATGATTCATCAAAAATGAAAGCATTGTTTACTCCCTCTTCCTTTTCTTTCACTTAAAAAACACTGCGATAAGGATAGCACGGATAGACAAGATTTGGGAAGAGGATAAAATATGTAGTTTTCTAAAACTTTAAACGGATTGTAAACAAGAGGTTCAACAAGCCCTTATCAACCAAATCTCTTATTTTTCGTACGTTGGAAAGAAACGGCTTCTTCCTCTAAATACTTCCTGATAATTTGTCGTTTCTTGGAGCGCTTTCTCTTCTTCCTTAACTCGAACAAAAAGCATCACCCCATTTAAAATCGAAAACACGAACATTGTCACAAAAGCACCAAACATCAGTGGTAGCATCAAGAACTCGATCATGACAATCACATAGTTCGGATGACGTAAATAACGATAAGGGCCCCTAGCCACAAGCTCTGCACCTGGCAAAATCATAATGCGCGTGTTCCAAAAACGACCGAGTGATACAAGCGCCCAGATTCGTCCTATTTGAGCAACCAAAAATAGACTGAATGGTAACAGCATCCAAGGTGTTACAATCCGTTCACTTATGTTAACCTCAACAATTAAAGAAAGAAAAAACAAGAAATGTAAAGCGACCATGTATTTATAATGCTCACGACCTGCTTCATAGCCCCCTCTTTCTTTTATCCATCTCGCATTATAATGAGCGATGATCACTTCGACCATTCGTTGGGCAATGACGATACCGATAAAGAGATAGAACAATGCCATGTTAATGGAGCGCCTCCCATCTAAGTAGAATAAGCTCAGAGCAAAACCCAGGGCCAAGGGCTGCCATTAAACCATACTCACCGTGCTCTCTTTCATCCATCATAAATTTTTCAAGTACATAGAGAACCGTTGGGGACGACATATTTCCGTTTTTTTGCAGAACCTCTTTCGAATAATCTGTCATCCTTGGTGACAGAGAAAGGGCCTCTTGGTAGGCTTCAAGCACCTTTCTTCCACCAGGATGGGCGATAAATGCATGAATCTCTCCGATCTCAAGCCTATTGGTCTGCAAAAAGGCTTCAACATTCGGCTTCAGCCAGGCGCGGATCAGATTTGGAATATCCCGTGAAAAAATGACATGCAAGCCTGAATCCTTCACCTCCCACCCCATCACTTCTTCTGAATGGGGCATAAGCGTCGAGCAACTGTCTTGAATGACGGGGCGTGATGCCCGTTTTTTTTTGTGTAATAGGATCGATTCTTCCCCACTGACAAGCGCGCAAGCAACGCCATCTGCAAAAAGAGATGCTCCAATTAAATTGCTTTTTGTTCGGTCATTTCGTTGAAACGTAAGGCTACACAGCTCAACACAAAGAACGAGAACATTCGCTTTTGGAATCGCACGACAATATTCAAACGCACGACTAACCCCGATAGCACCTCCAGCACAACCAAGACCCCAAAGCGGAACCCGCTTCGTATGCATAGAAAAGGGAAGAATGTTCATAATCCGTGCCTCGACGCTCGGTGTCGCCATCCCAGAGCTAGAAATAAAAATGATCGCATCAATTTCTTTTTCATCCACCTGCTCCTTTAAAAAATGCTTATTTCGAAGGCAAGCTTTAATGACGTGTGCTCCGTATTCTGTCGCAAGCTTAATGTACAAATCATTCCGTTCCTGCAATGAATGCTCTTGCTGAAACCAGTCAAGCGGAACAGCAAAATGCCGCTCGTCAATTTCCCCATTTTCAAAAACCTTTAACAATCGTTCAATGTCATGAAAATTTTCACTAAATAGCTCCCGAGCAAATTCTGTGGTCGTATCCTGTGTCAATGTATGAGGTGGCGTGAAGCTACTTACCGATAAAATAGAAGGCACGAAACGTTCACCTACCTAACTTCACTAGAATATACAGGTTAGCTTTTCCAAAAAAGTATATTCTATTCTTGAGTATGTGCTACCCCATTAACAACAATTGGTGAGATGGTAAAAGTTCCAACGTTAAAGCTTAGACCTTTCTTGTTTTCGTATTCTTTAAAGAAGCTCCACCCTTTTTCCAATTACATGTAAGAAAAGCGCAAGGCACCCACCTAACGGTCACAAGCGCTGGAGACTCTGACTAGAAAACGTTTTTTGCTCCGTAGCAGGTGCAAAAGCAGACCCACCGTAACATTGAACCCCTTTTTTAATATGCAAAAAAAGAAAGCCTGCCCAAAGACAGCCTTCTCATTGCTTTTCTAATATTTGACTAAACCATTCTTTCCACCCGTTTGCCAGCTCTTGGGTTTCGCTCATTTTCTTCATAACTTGCTGAGAAACATTTTTCCCAAACCTCATAGCATGGACTTCCTGCACGGTTGGGTTTTTCTCCTTTCTTTCAAGCAACATAAAAATATCTTCAGCTGAAACGTCACCTGGGCGTAGCACCCTCAGATAATAGCCGCTACGTCCTGTCTCTTTCACTAAAAGGGGCATGATTGTTTCCTTGTGCTTCAGGTTTAGTTTGTAGCATGGGTGTCTCGGCTGGCTTACTTGAACAACAGCTTCGCCTACTTGAAAGATGTCACCGATACGTACCTCAGACTCTATTAATCCGACAACGGTGACATTTTCACCAAAAGCAGCTTCTCCTATTTCTTTTCCCAAGTACTTCTTCCAAAAAGGGTAATGGTCAAATGGATAGACACAAACAGCCTTGTCAAGACCTCCATGGTTCACAAGATCCGCTTGCTTGTCCCCTTCCACCCCTGTTTCAAAAAAATGAACCGGCCCAGCTACCTTTTTCTTAAAAATACTTGTTGTTACTTCTTTTCCTTTATACTCTAACGTTTTCGGCTGACCGATGTGCAGCGACTGGATCGGGTACTGTTTTGGCATCCTCTTTCACCTGACTTGTTCGTTTTTGTTTAGAATACCCATTTTTTCCATCAGCCTCAATCATTTTTTGAATCGCACAGGCCGTTCGTTTAAATGCTGGCATTCGTGAGACCGGATCAAGCATATCACAGGTCGTCCGATTAATCGATTGTGCCCCTCCCCAGTGAAACGGAACAAAAACCGTATCTTTACGAATGGCTTCTGACAGCTTTGCTTTGACAATTGCTTTCCCGTAAACGGTTGAAATTTTTATCAATTCGCCTTCTTGAATGCCAAGACTTGCTCCCGTTTCAGGATGAATCTCAGCAAAGGGCTCCTTCGCTCGCTCAAACAAAGCCTCACTTCTTCGTGTCTGTACACCTGATAAATAGTGATTCATCACCCGTCCAGTCGTTAATAAATACGGATATTTTCTACTCTCCTTTTCTTTTTGCTGAGGAATGATTGCAGACCCAAATCGAGCTTTCCCATCATTCGTGTAGAACGATTTCTCAAAAAGCCGCCCAGTTCCTGGATGCTCCGTATTCGGACAAGGCCATAAAATTCCTTTTTCTTTTATCCTTTCATAGGAAAGACCACTGTAGTCCGCAATCCCTCCCTTACTCGCTAGACAAAGCTCAGCAAAAATCTCCTCTACCTTTTCAAATAAAAACCCATGAGATTGACCAAGCGCTTTTGCAATAGCGCAAAGGATTTGCCAATCATGCTTCGCCTCACCAAATGGTACTCGCTGTGCCGGTCGGTGAACGACTCGCCCTTCAAGATTTGTCATCGTCCCTTCATCTTCTAAGTAAGAAGTTGTTGGAAGAAGCAAGTCTGCGTACTCCGCCGTTTCTGAAATAAACATATCAACACATACAAGAAAATCTAATTGGGTTAGGGCTCGCTTCACTTCGCTTTGGTTTGGACTTGAGACAACCGGGTTTGAGCCCATAATCAGCATTGTTCGGATTGCCCCCTCCTTCACCTTAGCAAATAGCTCGTAAGCAGAGACACCTTTGCGAGGCAATTCATTCTCTTCAATTCCCCATACACTGGCTACATATTGGCGATCGGCCTTGTTTTCGATCGAACGATAGCCAGGAAGCTGATCCGCTTTCAGCCCATGCTCTCTACCGCCTTGCCCATTCCCTTGACCTGTGATCGCTCCGTATCCACAGCCTCGCCGCCCGATTTTTCCTGTCGCTAAAAGGAGGTGTAAATATTGACGAACATCAGACGTCCCAGATGCTTGCTGCTCAACACCGCGCGCAGTGAAAACCATACCAGTTTCAGCTTTCCCAAAACGTCGTGCCGCCTCTTGTATCGTTTCAACCGATACGCCTGCGGTACTGGCTAGTTCCTGAAGTGAGTATGAGGTCATTTGCTTTCGAACGTCTTCAAATCCCGTTGTTCGGTTTTGAATGAATTCTTCGTCAATCATCCCCTCATCCAACAACACCTTTAACATTGCCACAGCAATTGCCCCATCCATTCCCGGCTTCCCTTGGATATGTAAATCGGCTAGCTTTGTCGTGCCTGTTTCTCTCGGATCGATGACGATGAGCGAAGCTCCCTTCTTTTTTGCACGTCGAAAATATGGCATAAGCGTCGGTTGACACTCAGCAATGTTCGTTCCAGCCAAAATAATACATTCTGCCTCTTCAACCTCGCTCAGCTCGTTTGTAATTCCACGATCGATTCCAAATGTGGCATTTGCAGCCGCTGCAGCAGAGCTCATACAGTACCTACCGTTGTAATCAATGTATTTCGTTTTCAAAACCACCCGAGCAAATTTGCCAAGCAAATACGCTTCCTCATTCGTTAGAGACCCTCCACCATAGACAGCAACTGCGTCCTTTCCTGCTTCTTGTTGCGTTTTTTCAATTTTTTCTGAAAGGATCTCAAGAGCCAGATCCCATGAAATACGCATCCATTCCCCGTCTACCTTTAGTAAAGGATAGCGCAATCTGTCACGGTGAATCGCATGCTGATGAGCTTGAAATCCTTTTATACATAAACGACCTTCAGAAGTAGGGTCCTGCTTATTTGGAATCGCCTTAAAGCGGTTCCGCTTGACAATTCGTTCTTCCAAAAGTGACATGGAACATTGAACACTGCAGTAGGGGCAGCGTGTTTCATAAGTCGTTTCTTTCCCTTGTTCCTGTTGTTTCTCCCGAAAATAGCGAATCATGTCCGTCATATCAGACTCTCCTTTAGGCTTTCGCGATTCCTTATCTTTCTACGTACACTTCCCCATTTATTACAGTCGTGCGATAGGATTTCACACATCCCTCGTCTGGAAATTGTACCTTCCCGTCTTCAAGAGAGAGCTTCCAATCATGCAATGGACAAAAGACATACGAACCTGAGACAATACCGTCTGATAAAGGTCCACCTTTGTGAGGACAGCGATTTTCGATCGCTTTGATGGAGCCATCTTCTAATTTAAAAACGGCAAGAACGGCATCCTCAAAAACAACCTCTTTACCGATTTTTTCCTTAAATTCATTGATATGACCAATATAGCTCGATTTGATGTTATCTTTGACTGTCATCCTATGCTCCCTCCTAGCTTGTAAGACTTACTGCGTTTTTCTTTTCAAACAGCGCTTCCTTCAAGGAGGCATCTTCGATAATTTCTTTCCATGGATCTTGGAGATTTGCTAACGCTGTTTCCATTCTTTCAATCAACTGCTTACGCTCTGCTAGATTATCGATAACTGTTGCTTTGATGGTCTCTAAGCCCATCCGTTCAACCCACTTAGAAGTCCGCTCCAAATACCTTGCCGTTTCCCGATAATGTTGTAAAAATGCACTGATTACCTCAATGACTTCTTCATTTGATTTTAATTTGCAGAATAAATCTCCAGGCCTAAGCGTTGCTCCTCCATTACCACCAACGTATAGCTCCCATGCCCCTTCAATTCCAACGATGCCAATATCTTTTATGCCAGATTCAGCACAGTTACGAGGGCAGGCTGACACGGCCATTTTCACTTTATGAGGGGTGTTTAATCGTTCAAACTTTTTTTCAAGGGCAATGCCAAGTCCAATTGAATCTTGTGTTCCAAAGCGGCAGTAGTCTTCACCCACACATGTTTTTACTGTGCGAAGAGCTTTTCCGTAGGCATACCCTGATGGCATATCAAGATCTTTCCATACGTTTGGAACATCCTCTTTTTGAATACCTAGAAGGTCAATACGCTGTCCACCTGTAATTTTTAAAAGGGGTACGTTATATTTGTCTGCAACATCGGCAATTCTCCGCAGCTCCTCTGCATTTGTGACACCACCATACATCCGAGGAACGACCGAGAACGTCCCATCCTTTTGAATATTGGCATGCATTCGTTCATTAACAAAGCGAGAATCCCGCTCTTCTTCATGTTCAAGTGGATGCACCATGGCTAAATAGTAGTTAATTGCTGGTCGACATTTCGAGCATCCACCATCTTCTTTCCAACCTAACACGTTCATGACTTCACGGCTGTGTGTTAACCCTTTTTCACGAATCTCTGCAACCACTTGCTCATGCGTTAAATCCGTACATCCACAAACGGTTTCTTTTTCTTCTGTTGAATGACCAACGGTATCTGTGATCAGCTCTGCGATCATTGGCTTACAGGATCCACAAGAGCGTCCCGCTGTGGTACATGCGCTAACTTCTGAAACTTTTGTCAAACCGTCTTGCTGAATCGCTTGAACAATCGCTCCTTTAGAAATTCCATTACATCCACACACATGATCTTCATCTGCTAGTAAGGAAACGGTTGATACTGCCTCACTAGCACTTTCACTGAGATGGGAACGAAGAAGCTGTAACGGGGAACCTTCTTCAATCGCTGCTTTTTGCTTGATTTTATTTAATAGGAGCGTGCTTTCATCGGTTTCACCCATTAAAATCGCACCCACGATTTGCTTACCCTCCATAACAATCTTTTTGTAGACCCCTGTAAATTCGTCTAGCATACTTACAGATTTTGTGGAATCACTATCCCAAAATTCACCGACAGAAAACACGTTAACGCCAGACACTTTTAATTTTGAGTAAAGAATCGATCCTTGATAGCCCTCATCTTTTTGTTCGACCAGTGCCTTTGCAAGCACCTTTCCTTGCTCCCATAATGGCGCAACAAGTCCGTAGACCATCCCTCTATGTTCAGCGCACTCACCAACAGCAAAGATATTTTTGTCACTTGTTGTCATAAAATCATCAACGACAATGCCTCGATTGACTGTGATACCACTATTAGATGCCAACTCATGATTCGGCTTTATTCCAACTGCCATAACTACAAGATCCGCTTTGACTTCCTCCCCGTCCTTAAAACGTACAGCTTCAACTCTCTTTTTTCCGACAATTGCTTCTGTATGCTTATCCATCAAAAAGTTCATTCCTTGCTCTTCTAGCTCAGACCGAAGGATCGATGCAGCGGTTTTATCTAGTTGTCTCTCCATCAAATGGCTTTGAATGTGAACAACATTTACCTCCATACCGAGATTCAAAAGGCCCCTTGCTGCTTCTAAACCTAGTAGGCCTCCACCAATGACGACAGCTTTATTATAATTTTTGGCTGTGGCGATCATTTCTTCACAATCTTCAATGTTACGAAAGGCAATGACCCCTTCCAATTCGGCACCTGGTAATGGAAGCATAAATGGATGAGATCCCGTAGCAAGAATCGCTTTATCATAAGGAATGCTTCGCCCCTTATCGGTGAGGACTAACTGCTTCTCACGATCAAGGGACGTAACCGTTTCTGAACGATACAAAGTTACTTCGTTTTCTTCATACCAGCTAAGAGGGTTTAATTCAATTTCTTCAAGCTTTGCTTCACTAGCAAGCACGGATGAGAGCATGATGCGGTTGTAGTTGACATGAGGCTCTTTCCCAACCACCGTCACCTCATAGCGCTCTCTCCCTCCAAGCTTAAATAACTCCTCCAAGCAACGAATGCCTGCCATACCATTTCCAATTACGACAAGTCTCTCTTTCATTTGAACATCTCCTCCTAGAAGCTTTTTCGTATGACGACGCTTTAGCAAGTCCTTCAATTTCTTCCTAACAAGATTCAATATTTAGCTAGACAAAAATGCTCTTTCTAATCATTTTGTCTTCACGATCGTTTCTTCTGTTTGTCTTAGTATTTTTGATTTCTACATGTTTATCTGTCATTTTGTCATAAAAATCAGTCTTTTTTAACAAGATTGAAAGAAATCCTAACAAACTATTTGCTCGTTGAAAAATATAATTGCAATCAAAATGGTCTTTATATTGTTCTATCAGCGAACGGTACCAATCATAAAGTTTTTGACATGTACGCTTCTACTAAACGTAAAAAGCACATCCTTGGTGGATATGCGATACTGACCAACATATGTATATGATCCTTACAAGCTGTTGCTTCTATTATTTCTGCGTCTTTCCTTTCACCTTACCTATATCTTTCTTTAACTTTCCGTATATCGCTTGTGGTGCAAATACAATAGGATACTTACAATTTCATTTCGTATGTGCTAAATTGTTACTGTCTTTAGACATAAAAAAGCACAACCCTATCGGATTGTGCTTTAACGCTTGGCAACGTCCTACTCTTGCAGGGGGAAGC
>NZ_ANNK01000149.1 GCF_000334155.1 Halalkalibacterium ligniniphilum
CGTTAAGCTCTTCAGCGCCGATGGTAGTTGGGGGCTTCCCCCTGCAAGAGTAGGACGTTGCCAAGCACACTAATCCACAGTAGCTCAGTGGTAGAGCAATCGGCTGTTAACCGATCGGTCGTAGGTTCGAGTCCTACCTGTGGAGCCATTTTGCTTCCATAGCTCAGTCGGTAGAGCACTACCATGGTAAGGTAGGGGTCAGCGGTTCAAGTCCGCTTGGAAGCTCCAGATGAATCCTAATAATGACGCACCTTTCAGCGATTGCTGAAAGGTGCTTTTTGATTTTTAATTACTGATTTTGCAAACCTTTAAGATAGATATGATCGAAGAAAAGGACAACGACTAACGCAAATCGTCTCCTTTTCTATAGTATGAATTTTTTCTTCACTCCTGCATGTATGCGAAAGGCTTTATGAAAAATTGAACAAACATCCTGCTATATTCTGAAATCTTGTATCCAAAAATCTTCTTTTTATATACAAGAGTGGATTTTAATGCTCAGTCGATGTGTTTGTCTACTCCGTTCTCAAAATTATACATATTTTACTATTGGATATTGCTATGTAGCAATGTTCATGGAAGGTACTCGTTTAGTAAGCTTACCTTCTATCAGTTAACAAACGATTCTCAAGAAAGGAGGTATACAGGTGCACAATTTAATTATGCAACACTATGGGCATGAGGTTGAGGTGCGTGATCATGATGGTAGAGTGTATAGAGGGTCAATAGATGGGGTCAATCAAACTCGAGGAATGTTTATTCGTGACCGTTTTTTTAGACGAATATTTATTCCTTTTTTCTTAATTGCATCTATTTTTTCATTCCGCTTTAGAAGACGTATTTTTTAAGTAAAACAATATCAAATCAGCCCCTAATGAATTCGATCGTTTTATCTAACATTCCGCTAGAAGCACATTCACTTTTTACCTTTGTTCATAAAATAACTTAGTCCTCATTTGAAAGGTATTGAATGGTTAAATCTTTTACTTTTATCTTTCATCATGGACTAATAAGCATGAGGTAATGAACTTCTTAACGGGAGGAGGCTGTATTATGGGTCACGATTATGGATATGGTTATGGCGGACCAGTTGCTGGTCAATATGCACCAGCTGCTGGTTACGGTCAACGCAAATGTGACGGATTTGCTTTAATCGTTGTTTTGTTCATTTTGTTAATTATCGTCGGGGCTGCGATGATGAGAGATCATGACTACTAGAAAGAAGTTTCTAGGAAGCGAAGTTGCCTTGTAAAAGTAAGCAAAAAGCGAAAGCGTCTTGTTCAACCGCGACAAGTACTGGAAGCCTGTCAACGTGTTGTTAGATTTTAGGCGGACTTTCACTGGCTGAAGTAACCTCGAGCGGCTAGGCGCTCGAGCTGACTGCTTTGAAAAAATATCACAAATAAGGCTGAGATTAAAAGCTCTCTTATAGGAGGGCTTTCTTTCTTTGTTTGCTTGTTTCTTTCCGTTATACAATCTTGCTAATGATTTGCCAATATATAAGTCGTTCAGAATGCATCAATCATCTATAAAAGAAAGAAACTTCTGGAACAAAAGCTTATATTTCAATAAGGGTTTCTCTTTATAATTTGACAGTCCCTTCACACTATTCATATAAGTACTTGATGTTAATGGTTCCTCTACGAATGGACTCTGGAAACAGTAGACCTTTTCAG
>NZ_ANNK01000150.1 GCF_000334155.1 Halalkalibacterium ligniniphilum
ATTTTTAATTACTGATTTTGCAAACCTTTAAGATAGATATGATCGAAGAAAAGGACAACGACTAACGCAAATCGTCTCCTTTTCTATAGTATGAATTTTTTCTTCACTCCTGCATGTATGCGAAAGGCTTTATGAAAAATTGAACAAACATCCTGCTATATTCTGAAATCTTGTATCCAAAAATCTTCTTTTTATATACAAGAGTGGATTTTAATGCTCAGTCGATGTGTTTGTCTACTCCGTTCTCAAAATTATACATATTTTACTATTGGATATTGCTATGTAGCAATGTTCATGGAAGGTACTCGTTTAGTAAGCTTACCTTCTATCAGTTAACAAACGATTCTCAAGAAAGGAGGTATACAGGTGCACAATTTAATTATGCAACACTATGGGCATGAGGTTGAGGTGCGTGATCATGATGGTAGAGTGTATAGAGGGTCAATAGATGGGGTCAATCAAACTCGAGGAATGTTTATTCGTGACCGTTTTTTTAGACGAATATTTATTCCTTTTTTCTTAATTGCATCTATTTTTTCATTCCGCTTTAGAAGACGTATTTTTTAAGTAAAACAATATCAAATCAGCCCCTAATGAATTCGATCGTTTTATCTAACATTCCGCTAGAAGCACATTCACTTTTTACCTTTGTTCATAAAATAACTTAGTCCTCATTTGAAAGGTATTGAATGGTTAAATCTTTTACTTTTATCTTTCATCATGGACTAATAAGCATGAGGTAATGAACTTCTTAACGGGAGGAGGCTGTATTATGGGTCACGATTATGGATATGGTTATGGCGGACCAGTTGCTGGTCAATATGCACCAGCTGCTGGTTACGGTCAACGCAAATGTGACGGATTTGCTTTAATCGTTGTTTTGTTCATTTTGTTAATTATCGTCGGGGCTGCGATGATGAGAGATCATGACTACTAGAAAGAAGTTTCTAGGAAGCGAAGTTGCCTTGTAAAAGTAAGCAAAAAGCGAAAGCGTCTTGTTCAACCGCGACAAGTACTGGAAGCCTGTCAACGTGTTGTTAGATTTTAGGCGGACTTTCACTGGCTGAAGTAACCTCGAGCGGCTAGGCGCTCGAGCTGACTGCTTTGAAAAAATATCACAAATAAGGCTGAGATTAAAAGCTCTCTTATAGGAGGGCTTTCTTTCTTTGTTTGCTTGTTTCTTTCCGTTATACAATCTTGCTAATGATTTGCCAATATATAAGTCGTTCAGAATGCATCAATCATCTATAAAAGAAAGAAACTTCTGGAACAAAAGCTTATATTTCAATAAGGGTTTCTCTTTATAATTTGACAGTCCCTTCACACTATTCATATAAGTACTTGATGTTAATGGTTCCTCTACGAATGGACTCTGGAAACAGTAGACCTTTTCAGTATCACTTACATCCTTAATAATCTAGACTTCTTTTTTCATCCATCTTACTAGTTGATGATTAGAACGTTAACGATTACAGTGAGAAAAGTGAGTCTGTATTCAATGCCTCACTTTTTTTGAAAAAGGGCGGAGCTGGTTTACAGGTTGAGAAAGAGAAGAAGCTTTCCCGCTACTAGCGTTGACATATGAACTCCTGTCTAGCATGAGTAACAAGTAGATATCAAATACTTTAAACAAACGTTTATTTAATAATTTGAAGGTGCAGTTGCTTCCACCATTTCTCTTCCCGAAATCGTTTGTCTATTTGTTATACTATTTAAGTAAGAAAGAGAAAAAAGTAGGTGGATTGCTTTTGAAAAAATTTTTTATCGGTTCGTTTATTGTGATAGGTTTCCTTGCGGTTGTTTTGTATGTGGGCTATCAATTTTTTATCGATGCTGCTTCTGAGAAAGTGATGGAGCAAATTACAACGGACGTTCTCACAGAGGATACAGTGGATGAATTGTTGACCGACCCCGCAATCAAAGAGCTGGTCGATGGGCTATCAGCTCAAGCTGGTGAGGTGAACAAGCAGGATCTTCCGTTTACTACGAAAGAGGAAGCATTAAAGGTTGTTCTGAGCAAATTTAGTGTTGGGGAAATAAGAGACATTGCACTTCAGGCTCAGGGAGGTTTAACGGCAGATGAGCAAAGAGCATTGTACGAAAAATACAAAGACCGGTTAACAGAGGAAGAGTATCAAGCATTGTTAGTTATCGGATTAGCTGAATATCATCAATAAAAAACAACGGAAATCTCCTCCGTTGTTTTTTATTTTATGTGTAGGAAAAGATCTTTAGATTAATGATTTGTTTTCTCGCTGGCAGACAAGAGCTCAGTACGAGATAACCCAGTTATTGTACCGACGAGCTGCAAATCGATTCCATAATCAAGCATGCGCTCGGCGATTTGCATGGCAGTATCCTGTCTGGCGCGATATCTGACTGTCTCAATTAGCTTTAAAATTTCTTCTTCATAATGCCCCGGTAGGTTCTCACGTTTCTTATTCATCTTCTTCACCCCGAACGTATATTCTCTTTTTTATCGTAAGGAAATTGTAAGAAAAATGCAAGATAATAATGCAGATGTAACGAGAAAGGATATCGAACTTAATTAGGCAGGGGAGAAAAACAACAAGCAACACAACTCATATGGAAAAATGCGAAAAAAGGGTTGCGCTCTTGAATGATATTTTATATAATACTTTTTGTCAGCAAGAATTAGGACAAACAAGAGTAGTGGTTAAAGAATGCTGGCCCGTTGGTCAAGCGGTTAAGACACCGCCCTTTCACGGCGGTAACACGGGTTCGAATCCCGTACGGGTCACCATGGAGGATTAGCTCAGCTGGGAGAGCACCTGCCTTACAAGCAGGGGGTCGGCGGTTCGATCCCGTCATCCTCCACCATATGCCGGTCTAGCTCAATTGGTAGAGCAACTGACTTGTAATCAGTAGGTTGGGGGTTCAAGTCCTCTGGCCGGCATCCTTTATTTTACGAAGATTTGCAGGATGGAGGGGTAGCGAAGTGGCTAAACGCGGCGGACTGTAAATCCGCTCCCTCAGGGTTCGGCGGTTCGAATCCGTCCCCCTCCACCATTTCGATTTGTTGGGCTATAGCCAAGCGGTAAGGCAACGGACTTTGACTCCGTCATGCGTTGGTTCGAATCCAGCTAGCCCAGTACAAAAGCAAAACACCGCTTAGCCGCAAAATGAGAGTGATTCTCCCATGTGGCTAGGTGACATGCGGGTGTAGTTTAGTGGTAAAACCTCAGCCTTCCAAGCTGATGATGTGAGTTCGATTCTCATCACCCGCTTTTTTTTTAGAGCCATTAGCTCAGTTGGTAGAGCATCTGACTTTTAATCAGAGGGTCGAAGGTTCGAGTCCTTCATGGCTCAC
>NZ_ANNK01000151.1 GCF_000334155.1 Halalkalibacterium ligniniphilum
GAGCACCTGCCTTACAAGCAGGGGGTCGGCGGTTCGATCCCGTCATCCTCCACCATATGCCGGTCTAGCTCAATTGGTAGAGCAACTGACTTGTAATCAGTAGGTTGGGGGTTCAAGTCCTCTGGCCGGCATCCTTTATTTTACGAAGATTTGCAGGATGGAGGGGTAGCGAAGTGGCTAAACGCGGCGGACTGTAAATCCGCTCCCTCAGGGTTCGGCGGTTCGAATCCGTCCCCCTCCACCATTTCGATTTGTTGGGCTATAGCCAAGCGGTAAGGCAACGGACTTTGACTCCGTCATGCGTTGGTTCGAATCCAGCTAGCCCAGCCAATTCTTTTATTATGTTTTTAGGTGTTTTCCAGCTTTGCACACTGTCAAAGCTGGAAAACACCTAAAAATGAGAGCCATTAGCTCAGTTGGTAGAGCATCTGACTTTTAATCAGAGGGTCGAAGGTTCGAGTCCTTCATGGCTCACCATTTTCAAAGAAGTAAGGCCTCTCACCTACGGTTCTCCCCGTGCAGCACGGATGAAACTGGGAAGAGTAGCAGGACTAACTTCGTGTCGGAGTCCTTCATGGCTCACTATTTTTCAAAGATGTGCGGAAGTAGTTCAGTGGTAGAACACCACCTTGCCAAGGTGGGGGTCGCGGGTTCGAATCCCGTCTTCCGCTCCAATCATTTAACCTCCCTATTTAAAATGGGGCCTTAGCTCAGCTGGGAGAGCGCCTGCCTTGCACGCAGGAGGTCAGCGGTTCGATCCCGCTAGGCTCCACCAATTAAAGAAATGTTAAGCCTTAGAATCGAGATTCTAAGGCTTTTTTGAATCGAAAATAAAATGACTCTGGTAATCTGAGAAAAACGAAAGCTGTCGCTGGAATATGGTTCTAGTAAGAAGTAAGTCTAGCGACAAAAGAGTTATTCGCTATGATCGATGTTCTCTAGATTTGTGAGTATTTCGAGTGAGTGGCAGGATTGTTTTGGACAGAAAGTGATGTGTATTGGTTTAATAAGGAGTCCAGCTTTTGGCTATACACAATGATGTCATTTGAATCTAGTGGTTGACTTCTCCCCAAATCATTTAACGATTGCCGGAAATTCTCAATCTCAAAAAGCAATCGCTGTTTGTTGGATTGTTCCTCCATGTGCTCACATCCTTATTTGAACTTGAGTCGTAATTAACCTGTACCCTATATGAAAAATATGAAACTTGGAAATTTACTTACAAACGATGAATTCATGGTAAAATAAAAAATAGGGAAAAGAATGAAACGAACGGTTCGTTTCATTCGTAGAAGGAATTAGACCGATGTGAGCAGGGGTAATAGAATGGATACAATCGTAAAACGATTAGTTAAAGAAGTGAGGAAGGGTGACGAGCAGGCCTTTGCTGAACTCGTCGAATTGTATAAAGACAAAGTCTATCAAGTTGCATACCGTATGGTTGGAAATGCCCATGAAGCACAAGATGTTGCACAAGAGGCATTTTTAAGAGCGTATACGAATATTGACCGTTATGATATCAATCGAAAGTTTTCAACGTGGATTTTTCGAATTGCTACCAATGTTGCCATTGATCGCTTACGAAAAAAGAAACCAGATTTTTATTTAGAGGATCCTGTACAGGGAGCCGATGGCCTAACCATTGGGTCCCAGCTTGCGGCGGATAAGGCTTTACCTGAGGAGCAAGTGGTTACGATGGAAACCCAAGATTGGATACAGGCTGAAATTGCTGAGCTTCCACCGAAATACCGGACAGCGATTATTTTGAAATATATGGAAGATTTGTCGTTGAAAGAAATTAGTGATGTATTAGATTTACCGGTTTCAACGGTCAAAACGAGGATTCATCGAGGACGAGAAGCGCTGCGAAAGCGCATGCGTCATGTGTAGAAAGGGTGAGACAGGATGAGTTGTGAACATCACTATGATGAGATCATCAATAAATATATCGATGGAGAAGCGACCGATCAAGAAAAGCAGATGCTTGAAAGTCATATGACTTCCTGCCCCCATTGTCAAAGGTATGTGCTAGAGCTTCAAAAGACGATCGCATTTATTCAAAGTGCTTCACATATCCAAGCTCCCTCTGATTTTACAATGGGTGTGATGGCAAAATTACCGAAGCGGAAAAAGACAGCGACCTGGAAAAAATGGGTCCGAAAACATCCGCTTGCTGTTGCAGCAGCCGTTTTTATTATTTTGATGTCCTCGAGCGTCTTTTCGCTATGGATGACAGAAGGGGAGCAGGTAACGGTTGCTGGTTCTGGTAACTTGCAGATTGATCGAGAGAGTGGAAGAGTAGTGGTCCCAGAGGGTGAAGTCATTGAGGGCAATCTAGTGGTCCGTAACGGAGAACTTCATGTAGAAGGCGAAGTAAAAGGCAATGTATTACTCGTTAACAGTGAGCCGTATATGGCCTCTGCAGGGCACGTTTCTGGAGAAATAGATGAAGTCAACCAAATACTCGACTGGATTTGGTACCACATGAAGCAGTTCTTTTCCGATGTTGTCGCGGTCTTTGATACAGACGAACAGTAAAGGTCCTCTTTTGAGGGCTTTTTCTTTGCAGAATGTAGAGAAAATGTATCGATCGTTTATCCGTACACAGAATAGAAACTGTATGTTATGAAAGGATAATACTAGAACAAGAACCAAGCAAACGTTGAATTGCCTATT
>NZ_ANNK01000152.1 GCF_000334155.1 Halalkalibacterium ligniniphilum
AAGTGGTTACGATGGAAACCCAAGATTGGATACAGGCTGAAATTGCTGAGCTTCCACCGAAATACCGGACAGCGATTATTTTGAAATATATGGAAGATTTGTCGTTGAAAGAAATTAGTGATGTATTAGATTTACCGGTTTCAACGGTCAAAACGAGGATTCATCGAGGACGAGAAGCGCTGCGAAAGCGCATGCGTCATGTGTAGAAAGGGTGAGACAGGATGAGTTGTGAACATCACTATGATGAGATCATCAATAAATATATCGATGGAGAAGCGACCGATCAAGAAAAGCAGATGCTTGAAAGTCATATGACTTCCTGCCCCCATTGTCAAAGGTATGTGCTAGAGCTTCAAAAGACGATCGCATTTATTCAAAGTGCTTCACATATCCAAGCTCCCTCTGATTTTACAATGGGTGTGATGGCAAAATTACCGAAGCGGAAAAAGACAGCGACCTGGAAAAAATGGGTCCGAAAACATCCGCTTGCTGTTGCAGCAGCCGTTTTTATTATTTTGATGTCCTCGAGCGTCTTTTCGCTATGGATGACAGAAGGGGAGCAGGTAACGGTTGCTGGTTCTGGTAACTTGCAGATTGATCGAGAGAGTGGAAGAGTAGTGGTCCCAGAGGGTGAAGTCATTGAGGGCAATCTAGTGGTCCGTAACGGAGAACTTCATGTAGAAGGCGAAGTAAAAGGCAATGTATTACTCGTTAACAGTGAGCCGTATATGGCCTCTGCAGGGCACGTTTCTGGAGAAATAGATGAAGTCAACCAAATACTCGACTGGATTTGGTACCACATGAAGCAGTTCTTTTCCGATGTTGTCGCGGTCTTTGATACAGACGAACAGTAAAGGTCCTCTTTTGAGGGCTTTTTCTTTGCAGAATGTAGAGAAAATGTATCGATCGTTTATCCGTACACAGAATAGAAACTGTATGTTATGAAAGGATAATACTAGAACAAGAACCAAGCAAACGTTGAATTGCCTATTTTATGATATAATAAAAGCCGTTGATAACATGTAGATTTAGTTGATATACTGTCAGAATGGTTGCAGTGTAGGTATACATAGAAACATGTATAAGCAGTTGCTCTTTCTACATGGAAGGGAAACACGTTCGCAAGGAAAGTCTGTACGATGAAGAAAGATGGTGTGAGCGGGACATCTTCTTATCTGCTTCATCCAGTTATCGAGCTTCACCTCTTTTTCCAAGTATGTTTAATTTTTTGTTTAATGTGAATGATTTGGAGGAACGACCATGTTTTTTGGAGAAGACGTTCTATGGCTCAATTACCTTGGGCAAATTGTGGATATTTTGCTCGTAACCTATGTCATTTACAAGCTTATTATGGTTATTCGTGGCACACGAGCAGTACAGCTATTAAAAGGAATTACAGTTATTTTGGCTATATGGTTTATTAGCACCATCTTTGGGCTTCGAACGCTTAACTGGATTGTTATGCAAGCACTCACCTACGGGTTACTTGCGATTATTATTATTTTCCAGCCTGAATTGCGACGTGCTTTGGAACAGCTTGGACGTGGACGCTTTTTCTCAAGCCGAAACGCTCCTCAGGATGAAGCCATGCAAAAATCCATCGATGCCATTGTTAAAGCATCTCTCTATATGGGAAAACGTCGAATTGGAGCCCTTATGTCTATAGAACGGGAAACGGGGATGAGTGACTACGTAGAAACGGGGATTCAAATGAATGCCAATTTAACGTCAGAGTTGCTGATTAACACGTTTATCCCGAATACGCCCCTCCATGATGGAGCGGTCATAATGAAAGGGGATACGATTCTTGCAGCTGCTTGTTATCTTCCTCTTTCTGAGAACCCATTCATTTCTAAGGAACTTGGAACCCGTCACCGGGCCGCACTAGGTGTTAGTGAAGTAACTGACTCACTAACGGTCGTTGTATCAGAGGAGACCGGGAGCATTTCCTTAACGAAAAACGGGGAGCTTCACCGAGATCTTGATGAAGAGCAGCTACGGACGCTCTTAGAAGGGGAGCTTTTAGCCGAAACAAAACAAATCACAACTTCTCGCTGGCAGTGGGGAGGGAAGAAGAATGGATAAATTGTTTAACAGCCATTGGTTTGTTAAAATTATTTCGTTTTTTCTCGCTTTGATGCTTTTTACAATGGTCAATTTGGATAATATTAGCAATCAGGCAGGGATTTTACCGCAGGTGAGTACCACGACCTATACCCTTGAAGATGTAGAATTAACGGTCCTATATGATCAAGAACGATTTGAAATTGTCGACCAAACGGAAGCCGTGCAAGTGAGCTTACGGGGACCACGAAGTGATTTAACCGTTTTTCAAGTAACAAGGCCTTCCTATGAAGTGTACGTCGATTTAACGGAGAGAGAAGAAGGAACCCATACGGTTCAAGTGCAGCATCGCGGGTTTCCGAGCGATTTAGCTGTCACAATTGTCCCAGAAGTTGCAAGAGTGGAATTGCAAGAAAAGCAGACGGTTTCCCTACCTGTAACAGTGGACATTATAAATGAAGATAAGGTTCAAGCTGGCTATTCAGTTGGTACACCGATTGTAACACCTGTGAACATCGAGGTCACAGCCGCACGTGACTTTGTGAATCAAGTGTCTATGGCGAAGGTTTATATTGATGTGACAGACGCTAGTGGTCCCCTAGAAGAAGCGGCACCTGTGAAGTTATATGACCACCAAGGAAATGAGCTCCACCTAGATGATATTGAGCCTTCTGTTGTTGATGTACGAGTGCCGATTACAAGCCCAAATAAGGAGGTACCTGTTCGGATAACAAGACAAAGAGAACTCCCTGAGGGACTAAGTATTGATTCTTTGACGGTTGAGCCGAGAGAGGTCAAAGTGTACGGACCTCAAAATGTTCTCGATGACCTTAGCGTCATTGAAGGAATTCAGTTAGATTTAAGCAAGCTGACAGAAAGCCAGACGATTGAGCTTGCTGTTCCGCTGCCAAGAGGCGCTGAGCGGGTGGAACCAGAGCGTGTGAGTGTGACCGTGGAGCTTGCAGAACAAGAAGAGCTTGAAATGAATAATGTACCGATCGATGTCATAGGAGCAGCCGAGGATCTTAAGGTATCGTTTTCTGAGGGAAGTACCGATTCAGTTGATCTGGTCCTCTTAGGCACAGAAGAAATTCTTAATCGCCTTACGCGGGAGGACATTCAAGTTTACATTGATGTAAATGACCTTTCTGAAGGAACGCATACCGTACCGTTGCAGTTTAACGGTCCACAGAATGTAGAATTTCAATCTAATGTGAAAGAAATAGACGTAACCATTGCTGCGAGAGATGACTAATTGACGATCGTTGAAGGAGAGATAATAAATGGGTAAGTATTTTGGAACAGATGGCGTGAGAGGTGTGGCGAACACGGAGCTAACACCTGAGCTCGCTTTTAAGCTTGGTCGAACGGGCGGGTACGTCCTAACAAAAAACGTTGATAATCCAAAGGTTGTTATTGGAAGAGATACGCGAATTTCTGGAGAGATGCTGGAAGGCGCTCTTGTTGCAGGTTTACTTTCAATGGGGATTGAAGTGATGCGCTTAGGCGTCATCTCAACTCCAGGTGTTGCTTTTTTAACAAAAGCACTCAGTGCAAGCGCAGGGGTCATGATCTCTGCTTCCCATAATCCAGTTGCAGATAACGGAATTAAATTTTTCGGCCCAGATGGTTTTAAACTGTTAGATGAGCAAGAAAATGAAATTGAAGAATTGCTTGACGGAGAGGATAACCTTCCTCGTCCGACTGGTGCAGAACTTGGCCAGGTGAATGATTACTTTGAAGGTGGTCAAAAATATTTGCAGTTTTTAAAGCAGACGGTGCAGGAAGATTTCTCAGGGATTCATATTGCCCTTGACTGTGCTCATGGTGCAGCTTCTTCCCTAGCTGCCCATCTTTTCGCAGATTTGGAAGCAGACATCTCTACAATGGGAACGTCACCGAATGGCATCAATATTAACGAGGGCTGTGGCTCAACTCATCCAGAGAAGCTTGCAGAATTTGTGAAGACAAAGGGTGCTCATGTAGGATTAGCATTTGACGGAGATGCGGATCGACTAATTGCAATTGACGAAAAAGGGAACATCGTTGATGGAGACCAAATTATGTTTATCTGTGCGAAGTATATGAAGGAGCAGGGCTGGCTTAAGCATCAGACCGTGGTGTCAACGGTCATGAGCAACCTTGGCTTTTACAAAGCATTAGAAGAGCTTGGGATCGAGGCGAAACAGACAGCAGTTGGTGACAGGTATGTGATGGAAGAGATGCGAAAAGGCGGGTACAACCTAGGTGGTGAGCAGTCTGGACATATTATTTTCCTTGATTACATTTCTACCGGCGATGGGATGCTGTCAGCACTTCAGCTTGTGAACATTATGAAGCAAACAGGGAAGCCGTTATCGGAGCTAGCAGGTGAAATGGAAAAATTCCCTCAATTGCTAGTAAATGTACAAGTGACAGACAAAAATGCAGTAATGATTAACGCTAAGGTGCTTGAAGCGATTGAAAAAGTAGAAGCGGATATGCAAGGGGATGGACGTGTGCTTGTTCGTCCTTCTGGAACAGAGCCCCTTGTTCGTGTCATGGTGGAAGCAAAGACAGAAGAGCTTTGCACAAGATATGTCGAGGAAATTGCAAATGTTGTTCGTGCTGAATTAGGTTTAAAAGAAGAATAGGCGGGTACAAGTTTATGCATAAGCAGCACATTGATGACTGCTTATGCATATTTTTATTAAGGAAAAGGAATTTTGCTGTGGTCAGTTTGTCCCCTGTCACATCGGGGATCTAATTCTTTAGGGCTTGGGAAAGATTGACGTGCAGACATCTTTTCGTGTATGATTACTCTGACTTGAGTAAAAAGGAGGCTGTAGACAAGGATTAGCGAATCATAAAAAGCGCCTGGACTATTCTTGCGATCGGAAACACGAGGAATAGTTGACGAGGAGAGGGTTTATCGAGATTTCGGCGGATGCCCTCCGGCTGCAACATGACAGCCGCAAGCTTTTGTAAAAAACAAAGGGGTGACTCTTTGGACAAAATCAAAAGCGTTCATGTAGAAAAGATAAAAGATAAGATAAAGAGTGGGGGCAAGTATGCCCTCGGTTGCTTGCCCCCTAATTTCGGGAGGTAACCAAATATGTGTGGAATTGTAGGATATATCGGAACAGAAGATGCAAAAGAGATTTTACTGCGGGGATTAGAAAAGCTTGAATACCGTGGCTATGATTCAGCGGGAATCGCAGTCGTCAACGATCAGGGTGTTCATGTTTTTAAAGAAAAGGGTCGGATTGCTGAGCTTCGTAAAGTGGTTGACATCGAGGTCGAAGGAACGGTAGGAATTGGACATACTCGTTGGGCAACACACGGAGCGCCAAGCAGAATCAATGCCCACCCTCACCAAAGTGAATCTGCACGCTTTACCCTTGTTCATAATGGAGTAATCGAGAATTATGAACAATTAAAGCGTGAGTATTTATCACAAGTTGATTTAGTAAGTGATACCGATACAGAGGTTGTCGTTCAACTAATGCAGCGTTTTGTGGATGATGGAAAAAGGGTCGAGGAAGCCTTCCGTTACACGCTTTCCCTTTTAAAAGGCTCGTATGCCATTGCCCTTGTAGACAAGGAAGATGTGGACACCATTTATGTTGGGAAAAATAAAAGTCCTCTTCTTATTGGTGTAAAGGACGGGGTCAATGTAGTCGCATCCGATGCGATGGCCATGCTCCAAATCACAAATCAATTTCTTGAAATTATGGATGAGGAAATCGTCATCGTTACACGTGATTCGGTCACGATTAAAACGTTAGACGGAACGATTGTCACACGCAATCCATACACAGCGGAGCTTGATGCAAGCGATATTGAAAAGGGCACGTATCCTCATTTCATGCTGAAGGAAATCGACGAACAGCCATTTGTGATCCGGAACATCATTCAAAAATATCAAAACGAAGACGGTACGGTTCGTCTTGATGATAACATCCGTCAAGCGATGAAGGAATCTGATCGGATTTACGTCATTGCAGCAGGAACAAGCTACCATGCTGGACTTGTTGGAAAACAGCTGATTGAAAAGCTCGCGCAAAAGCCAGTTGAAGTGCATATTGCCAGTGAATTCTTGTACAATATGCCACTTCTTTCAGAAAACCCACTCTTTATATTTATTTCACAAAGCGGAGAAACTGCCGACCTACGCGGGGTTCTTGTGGAAGTGAAGAAGCTTGGCTACAGAGCATTAACGATTACGAATGTTCCTGGCTCAACTTTATCCCGGGAAGCAGATTTCACGCTACACACGTATGCAGGACCTGAAATCGCCGTCGCATCGACAAAAGCGTACACGGCACAAATGGCAGTGTTTACACTTTTAGCTGTCGATACGGCAAAAGCTCGCGGCATTGAACTGGACTTTGATCCGATCCAAGAGCTTGGCATCGTCGCCGCAGCGATGGAAACTCTTTGTGACCAAAAAGATGCACTGGAAAAAATCGCTCGTGAATATTTAGCCGTAACACGAAACTGCTTCTTCATCGGTCGTGCGGTTGACTATTATGTTGTCCTTGAAGGAGCCTTAAAGCTAAAAGAAATTTCTTACATCCAAGCAGAGGGCTTTGCTGGAGGAGAATTAAAGCACGGAACGATCGCCTTAATTGAAGAAGGCACTCCTGTCATCGCTCTTGCAACTCAAGAGCATGTTAACCTCAGCATTCGCGGGAACGTGAAAGAGGTAGCCGCTCGCGGCGCCTACCCATGCATTATCAGCATGGAAGGCCACCATGGAGAAGACGATACGTTTGTAATCCCAGCGGTTCATGAACACCTAACACCGCTCGTAGCTGTCATCCCAATGCAGCTTATTGCTTACTACGCTGCGCTTCACCGCGGTTGTGACGTCGATAAGCCACGGAACCTGGCAAAAAGCGTGACGGTTGAATAAGGAGAGCAGTTGAGGTTTAAGGTGTTGTTGATTTAAAATAAAGTCGCGATGTTTATAAAAAAGATGTACCGTTTTACCCCTTTAGATATGATTGTCTAAAGGGGTGTTTTTATGGCGAAGTAAGTTTTTTCAAAGCTTTTTTTCGCAAAAAAGAGAAGGAATAAACTTCATTTCGAACACAGTTTATTCTCCCCTAAATTTAACAAAAGAATAATCTATGTGTAGATTTGAAAAAAGTTTGATAATTTAGTAAAAAAGTTCTATAATGTAAATCAAAGTTTGATAAAACCCTGTTAATATAGAGTTTTTCTTTTGATCCTTAAACTAAATCTGGATTATTCAATTAAAGGGGATTGTTGGGTAGCCATGTTAGAATTGATTGGGAGCGGGGATGATTTCAGGGGGGATTAAACAATTGAAAATGAGAAAACCATTAATTTATACTATATTGTCACTGATATGTGCTGCAGGTGTATTTTATCTCAGCTATTTATTTCAGGAAATGGCATATTGGGGCAATGGATTGACATGGTACTGGGCAGGAGCTGTTTTTACTTATTTAATCGGATTATTAGGTGTCATGTTCATTATCCTATCTTCGGAAGGAAGAAAAGGTGATAAGGAAATATCGTTACCTATTTTGCTTAGTCTACTCTCAGGTGTGACGCTTGTGATCGGTTTCCTTTGGACTACTTTTGTAATCATAGCTGGAATGTCAGGTATGTAATTTAATCAATCGGCTATAGACAATGTTCATAACATATTATTGGATATAGAAAAAAGTCTAGTAGTATTAAAAGGTGAAAACAAGTCTGTTAACGAAAAAGTTGATCCAGTGTTTTCATTCAGAAGTTATTTTTTTCTATTGAAATAGATAAAACATACTATAATGCACCCAGTGGTGTTCATATATCCCGTATAATCTTATTAGATATCTGTTTTGGAGTTACTGATGAAAAGTATAATGAAGAAGTTGAAGAGTTATTGCCTTACTTGTTGGAAGCTGATAGATTAATGATTAAGCAAGCTATGCATATCCCTTCTATAAAGAGGAGAATTGAAAAAGGGGATAGTCAATATAAAAAGACAGAAATATTACACTCTGTCAAAAGAATTTACAAAAAATTAAGATTATACAGAATGGTTCATCAAGGGTTGGTAACACGATATATCAGGAACCAAGATAAAGAAATTACAGAAGGAACAGTCGGCTTTCCATTTGATGAATTTTTGCAACGTCGAATTGATAATGTTGAGAAATCAGAATCTGAGATGAAAACAATTATAGAAAAAGAACAGGGGGAGAGTAGTTAAATGAGTATATTAATTTTGAATGGGTACCCACATGAACATATGCCATATGAGCAATGGTTAGAGGATTCGGAAGAGGAACTAATCTTAATTACATCAAAAATATACGAAAATGAATTCCCAAAAGAAAAATACAAAGAAATAATAGGTTTTGAAAATTATGAAAATAATTCAAATGTAGAAATTCATGCAATTGAATTACATAAGAAATATAATTTCTCCAAATTAATAGCTACTTATGAATTTGATTTATTACGTGCTGCAAATTTACGTGAGTTTCTTAAAATACCTGGTCAAGATTATAATAGTGCTCTTGCTTTTAGGGATAAGTTATTAATGAAACAAATATCAAAAGAGAATAACTTAAACGTGCCTATTTTTGAAAAATTAACAAATGCAGTGGCATTATCAGAATTCATTGATCAAAATGGTTACCCGATCGTGGTAAAGCCAAGAGATGGTGCTGGAGCTGAAGGGGTAAGGATTATTAATGATAGTTCAGATTTAAAATTATTTCTTAACGATGGAATTCCTTTAAATTTCATGGTTGAAGAATTTATAGATGCTGAAATGTTTCATATAGACATCCTTACATTTGATGGTGAGATCATTTTTAATTGGCCAAGTGCTTATTTAGTAAGCAACCTTAAATTTAATGAGGGTGGATTTGCGGGCAGTTACTTAATTAATGAAGAGCACATATATTACGAAAAAATAATGAAGTATTCAAGAGAGTTAGTTAGTAAATTCCCTTCTCCAAAATTTGGTGTTTTTCATATAGAAGTTTTTGTAAAAGAAGGCGAGGTTATTCTTTGTGAGGCAGCTTGCAGACCTGGAGGAGGAAAGATTGTCGAACAACTCTCTCATGCATTCAATGTTAATATCTGTGAAGTTTTCGTTAAATCCCAATGTGATTTATATACTAAACAAGAAGGTGCTTCTATTAACAAAAAACCGAATAAAATAACTGGTTCGATATTAGTTCCTCCATTACCCAAAAAAATTCATCGCCTTCCTATAGAATCACCACCTGTAAATATCTTAGAATATCGAACATATCTAAATATGGATGAACAAAAAAATGAGGCAACTAGTCTGATTGATCGAATTGCAACTTTTGTTATAGAGCCTGGTGAAGACATGTCCATACAAGAAAGCATGAATAATGTTTTTACTTGGTTTACAGATAATTTAGAGTTAGAAGATACTAGAAACAAAAATTAATCTAGTACTTATATTCTTAACAGACAAAAGCGATAAACCCTTTATATTGAAAAGGGTTTATCGCTTCTTTATTGATGGTTTAGAAAACCCCTGGCTGTGCCGGGGGTTCAAAAGAGCTTCTAGCGTGGTATTAAAAAACCTCACTTCATGGTAGGATAAAGTTGGTTTCCCGACCGCTTTATCTCACCAAAGAAGGAGGTATGCCCTGTGAAGGACATGAATAGTTTAGCACACACAACATGGAATTGTAAGTATCATATCGTTTTTGCGCCAAAATACAGAAGGCAAATCATAAGGGATTTATGTGAACGAAAAGGGGTCGTGATTCATGAAGCAAATGCTTGTCCCGACCACATTCATATGTTAGTGAGCATCCCGCCAAAGCTAAGTGTATCTCAATTTATGGGATACTTAAAAGGGAAGAGTAGTCTCATGATATTTGATCGACATGCCAATTTAAAATATCGATATGGAAATCGGAAGTTCTGGTGTCGAGGCTTCTATGTCGATACGGTGGGTAGAAATAAAAAGAAAATCCAACAATACATTAGGGAGCAGCTAGTAGAAGACCATAGAGGAGACCAGTTATCGTTGTTCGAAGACTATGATCCATTTACCGGTGAGAAAAGAAATTCTTTAGAATGGGTGAGTGGATGTGGTGCAAAAGGGAAACCCATTCAGTGGGCCTTTAAGACCGAGACCGGCAAGGAAGGCTTCAAGCCGCAGAGCAAACCATTAGTTCACACTGGTGGTTTTGATTTATACAACAAAAAAGGGGATTAATGTTAAAATTAAAACTACGGTTATTCAAGTAAACCAGCTAATAGTTTGTCAACATTTTTCAATAAAAAAATCTAAACACACATGATATACTAAAAATAGACATACCAAATAACCTTCCTTCACTATAATTTTGGAAGGTTTTGTTCTATTTAGTTAGACACAGTTATTAAGCTATATCTTGGAAGTAGTTCTACTTTTTAATAAGGCATAAATCCAATGTAAGAGCTTATTAACACAAGCAATAACAGCTACTTTGAATGCTTTACCTTCTTCACGTTTTTTATCATAAAATTCCCGCATTCTTTTGTTACGAGGAATGATTTCATCACTCGTCTTCTTCTTGCGGCCAATCGCGAATAGCACAACAGACTGCCATATATAACGCATGGCGAAGCCTACTTGAACCACGCTTCGTAATTCGGTCTTGGGTAGCTGTAAACTTACCAGACTCGAATACACTAGGATCAACACCAGCGAAAGCCACAAGTTTCTTAGGATTATCAAATCGATCTATCTCACCGATTTCAGAGATAATTGTTGCAGCGATTTTTTCTCCAATACCAGGGATAGATTTGATAATGGTATATTCCTAATAAAGTTAAGAGAGAAACCACCGAATACAAATCACCAAAAAAGCCTCTATGTTCAGGGAACACTTGGTCAAGAATGGCTTGAAATGGTAATTTAGTTTGAATAAGTGTTCCAGTAATATTTTCATGTTGTCTTGTTAGATTACGAAGGTTTAAGAGTTGAACTCCACGCTTTTTTTATAGGGTTCTAACTCTTTCTTGTAAAACAGCTCGCAGAGGTAATAAGCATCAACTGCATCGGTTTTAACCTTCCTTAAACTCGAACTTTTCGCTTTATAAGAAATCAGTGGATTAATGATAATTAATAAGTACCCACGCTCCTCTAAGTAATGAACAACTGGTGTTTGATAATGCCCCGTTGCCTCTAGAATAATTGGTGGTTTTACACCTGACTGTTCTTTCACTTCCTCAAGGAACTCTCCAAGAGAAGCAAGCCCATCCAAGGTATGACTAACTTTAAAACTCTTACGGTATGGTTTTCCCTTATCTAAAAAAGCTTGAACCTGACTTTCCCCTTTTGACACATCCAGACCTATGACTGGATTCATTCTAAATCTCCTCCTAAACTTGTAATTTACCAGTACCCCTAATTCATCTTGCAGTATCACAGCTTCGCTTGTTATACGAGATCTAGGTCCCAACCAGCCTCAATCATGTTTCTACAAGTAGGAGGTACGGGTTCAAAGCCCCACGGGCAGTTACGTTTTACCCCTGGCTACTGTTATAATAAGTCCATATAAAAAAGGTCAACCAGAAATATTTTCTTATCTGGATGACCTTATAATACGAACGGACAGGTTAGTTAACAAGGGTTTGAAAGAAAAAATGGTATAATAACTTCTAAAAGGAGTACTGAAAATATGAAATTAAAAATTTTAGATTCAACTTTTTCCGTTGTGAAATTCCCACCAACTGAAACAATACCATTGTGGGCATTAAACTCCGATGTATTTTCTATTACCCGAACAGTTGAGGAACTGTCTATCGTGTGCCCTTCCGAATGTTTATCGATGAACGAAGTATATAAAGATGTTGAAAATGATTGGAAGTGTATAAAAGTAGAGGGAGTTTTAGACTTTAGCTTAACTGGAATATTATCTTCATTAGCGAATCCATTAGCCGAAAATAAGATCAGTATCTTTGCTATTTCAACCTTTAATACGGATTACCTGCTTATTAAAAGCAATTCAATTGAAAAGGCAAAAGTCGTATTAGAGAATGAAGGTCACACTTTTAGCAATATTTAAAAAAATTTCTTCAACAAACGGGCTCGTATCTACAATAAGCAGATACGCTTTTTCTTATTCATCTCCTAAATAAAAGAAATCAATGTTAAGATTAAAAATGAAGCAATAAGGTTTATTCAACTATTTGGCAGGTTAAAAGGGAGATTATATATTTAAAAACAAAAAATATTGGATTCTTATGCCACCTTTTCTAATTCTAACAATCGCATTAATTATGATTTTAACATGTAATTCCCCCTTGCACATTATAGAATATTAGACAAAAAATCCTATATTCCGTTTTATTTACATTAATATAAACCAAAAAACCTACAGAAACCATTTTATAGGATTTTCTATTCTATATTAGATTACGAGTTTAATAATAATTGTCTTTGATTGATACATTATTATTTTATTTCCGGTAACTATTGCTCCCTTAAACCAATTACTACTTACTTAGGCTTAGAAATAATAAAGTATATTAAAATGAAGAAAAAATTAGGCGCATTAGCATTTAGTCTCATGGTATTATCTACACCTTTATATGAAGCATCTGCAGCTGAGGGTGGTATCAATGGAGAACCTGAAATAATTGATGAAGATATCGTAACATCTACAATGGAACCAGAAGAAGGTAGTATGGGAATTATGTCATCAGGTACACGCACATCTACAACCAGAACTTATAGTGGTGCATTTTCAAGTTATTATGCAGTTGCGCGAAACGAAGCTACTCAAATTCAAGATCTTATGACTGTTCGCGGACGTATTTTTAATGGAAATGGTGGTATGGTTTATGATTTGTCTGACCGACAACAGTCAACAAGAGAAGTAAGTGTGACATTATCACATGGAGGAAATAGTTATTATGGACATTACGCAGTAGGTAATCATTTCTATCAACGATCTGGATATGTGGATACCAGACACGAGACGAGATCAAATTGGTAGAATATATAAAAAGGGCGTATACTTAATTATGCGCCCTTTTTATTAGGCAGGAGGTAGTTATGAAAAAAAAGAAATTATTAGTACCTTTCATTCTAATTTTAATGTTTTTAATAACAGTTTTTTTATGGAATAACTTGGAATTGGATTCAGAAAGTAATGTCTCAGATAAACTAGAATCTCAGTACAGTGTAGACTTTTTTCTCACCAAGCCAAATGAAAAACCACTAAAGTTTGCAAGCCCATTAGAGTTAGACGAAAACAGGGATACTACCATCAAAATTAATCTAAATCACAACATTCCAGAAGCAAGAGAGTATGCTATTTTAATACTAGAAGATTATATCCAAAGTGATTTTTCTGTTGAAGAATCTGAAGAATTAATAAATAATTATATTTTCGAAGCCGATGAAAATTCATCAAATGAGATTTCAATAAAAAAAAATATTTCTCCTGAAACAAGGGAATTATCGATTATAGTAATTAAAAAACCTAATTATGTGCTGAAAGAATTCGACCTTTCAAAAGCTGTTGTACTTGAAGATATATTTAGTTCAAGACATCCTATTGTACAAGGTAAAGCACTAGATACATCTAACTTGTATACCCAAAAACCAAATATTATAAAAGAAGATGAAAACCCATTAGGGTTACTTTTCCTAAGTAGTGAATTAAATGAATTGAAAGCTACCTTAGTTTCTTCAAAAAATGAAAAGCTTTATTTATCAGTTGCTAATAACAGTCACTTAGAAAAAATTGATTATGTATTAATCGGTTTGAAAGATTGGCAACAATATGAATTTATTAATGGAGAAAAAGTACTTTATACAGGTTTTCTTTCAGAAAGAGAAAGATACCTTTATGAAATAATTACTCCCAATGTAGTAAGTGATACAAATATACAAATTATAGCACTCCCTTTACCTTCCTATCCAAATGATCAAGAACCACTCTCGTTTCAAGCGATAGGGACATTTAGATTAGCTGTGGAACCTTAAATTATAACTACTCACATTTTTCCAACTGAGAAAAGATATAGGTGCTATTCTCAGAAGGTTATGTGAACTGAAAGATGTCGAAATCATTGAAGCACATGCGATGAAGGATCATATTCATATGTTAGTGAAATTCCCACCTAAATTATCTGTGTCACATTTTATGAGCTTTAAAAGTTCGTTAATGCTCCACGCCGGCATGCCAATTTAAAGTATAACCATGGGAATCGTACGTTTTGGGCAAAAGGATATTATGTGAGTACTGTAGGATTGAAAAACAATAGAGAATTAAATACGTAATCAGGAAGCGGAGGATCGATTACGCGACCAAATGACGAAGAGAGAGTACGTCGATCCATTTAAATTCCGTTTGTAATCCGAAGAATAAAACACCTGAATATGAATTAACTGCTTCTACATTAGACAGATGGATTACTCAGTTTCAACAGTCTGGTTCATATTAACGATAGCCATTTTACATCCAAATTGTCTGTCGTTTCTATTTTTTCCCAAAGTGGAAAAATCATTTAATGTTGATGAATTAGTTTCAACTTTACATAAACCAAATTTAAATGTACATATATGTAGAGGTGAGCATGGATTTAGTGATCCATACTCTTCTAAATACAATGAAGAATTACCTCAAAATGTGTTTGGAAAAACATTGCATTTCTTCAAAAATAACTGAATTTTTATTCCGCAAACGGGCGCTTTAATGGAGGAAAGATCATAGAAATGATCAAACTTTTTTATAAAAGGCGGATTCAATTGAATATATTAAGAGCGTATTTTGACAAATCTTTTTTTCAAAACACGCTCTTTCTTTTTGTTCGCTTATAAAGGTTCAAGGTTATTAGTATCAATTTGCTCAAACATTATTACAAAGCTACACATGGCGATTCGAATTGTTCACGGGGATAAATCTTTCATTTTTACAGGCGATGCAGAACACGAATCAGAAGCAGAAATGCTTAGGAGCGGGCATGAGCTTCAATCGGACCTATATTTGGTTGGACACCACGGCTCTTCTGGAAGTTCGTCTGAAGCATTCTTAGACGCTGTGAACCCCACATATGCCGTTATACAAGTCGGAGAAAATTCATATGGACATCCACCATCGCGAAACCATCCCCAAGCTCGGAGAACGCAATTTAAAGGTATATAGCAATGATTTAAGCAGGGATATTGTCATTGAATCTGATGGGATAGAAATTTCGGTAGTAAAAGGGAAAGAGGAACTTGGTGTATCCGGTTCTGAAATGTATAACGATGGTTCGTCTTTCAGCCAGAATGACAACGATTCGAACCAAAGTTCAAATGATACTGCGGGGGACATTGATAATGATTTGGCGTGTTATCACTTTAAGGAGACGGTCAAAATTATGGAAATTACTAACAATAAAATAGTGCTTAAAGAAAAGAATATACTATTTTAATGCACTACATGCTATTGAATTAAGTCTTTAATAATAGCTTAAAGATGAATAATAGTAATAAAGAAAAGAAGTAATATATAATTAATCAGAACCAATGTACCTTTGATTTAAACGTGAGTTCTCTTATAGAAACTTTGAAAGTTGTTTGGGGACATTGGTTTATTTAATTTTACTAGATGCGAAATTATAAAATTGTGCATTGACCTTTAGGTGGTTCCGACCATTAACTGGATTGGGACTATTTATTCATAGACCTCTAATATTGATGTGAGGCACTCCATTCAATTAGAAAGACGGGACTGCACATTAAATTAATATTTAACAACTGATTTCCTGTGGATTTGAAATAAAGTCACGATGTTTGTAAAAAAGATGAGAGGTTTTTATTAAGTCACGACGTTTATAAAAATGTTGCGAAGATTCACGCCTTTTGACACTCCTTTTTATAAATAAAGGGGTGTCTTTATCATAAAAAGATTATTCCATTAAAGGGCCATATAATGAAGTAACACATTGTCAATATGATGGTAATTTGAAATAATTGTTATTAAGCTAATAGGGCAGAAAAGTGAGGGGAATTTATAATGGATAGTAGATACCCAATTGGACAATTCGATTGTCCAAATGAAGTACAAGAAAAAGATATTCAAATGTGGATGAAAGAAATTGCCACACTACCTAGTCGTTTAAATGCGTTAACTGAATCGCTTCATGAATTGAAATTAACAAAAACGTATAGAGAAAATAGCTGGAATGTACGTCAACTTATTCACCATATTATCGATAGCCATTTAAATGGTTATATGCGAATGAAGTTAGCTTTGACAGAAGAAAATCCAGTGGTTAAAACGTATGAAGAAAGTGAATGGGCAACGCTAATAGATTATGAGATGCCTATTAAAGTTTCTTTACAGCTATTAGAAAGTCTACATGAACGCTGGACATATTTACTTAAAAATCTAACAGCTACTCAATTACAGCGTACATATCAGTATCCTGATGGTATTAAAATGCGAATTGAACAAAGCATCGCACTATATGCATGGCATGGTAATCACCATTTGGCACATATTCAACAAGCTTTAAATAATTAAAATTTGGGTTCGTTTCTAGAATATCATTGTAACATGGTTATTCAATAATGGTATTCCATCAAAGGGCGCAATTCTGCAGAATGAATTGTGTTCTTTCTAAGATAATTTGGATATTTATGTTAAAATAGATGGAGATTGTGAAGGAGTCTACTTAAACTATAGAAGCATTTAGTTGAAGAAGATGTTTTAGACAAAGAGGTGAAAAATGAATAATCGATGGAACGAAATGATATATAAACTTTGGTCTCCAATTTACGATAAGGTTTTTAATTCGGGGAATTTCCTTGAAGCTCGAAAGAAGATATTTCAAGGGGAAAAGTTTGTGAAAAATCAAAATATACTATTCGTTGGTGTAGGAACTGGAGCAGATTTGGAACTAATCAAACATAAAGAATTAAATATTACAGCAATAGATTACTCTAACGAAATGCTTGAAAAAGCAAAAGTAAAATTCAAAGATTCTTCAATAAAGTTCTTTAAAATGGATGCTCAAGATATGAGTTTTAAGGATAATCAATTTGATGTTGTGATAGGAAGTCTTGTTTTATCAGTTGTTCCTGATGCAGACAAATGTGCCCAGGAGATGATTAGAGTCTTAAAACCAAAGGGAAAGATTATAATTTTTGATAAATTTTCACCTAAAGGAAAGAACCTTTCTCCTTTGAAAAAAGCAATTAGACCGTTAATCAGGTTATTAGGTACTGATATCGGTGTAAACTTTGAAACATTGTATGAGAAAAACAAAGAAGTTTTATCTGTGAAAGAGGATACCCCGATAATGTTTAATGGTATGTACAGAAGGATAATCATCAACAAAATGAATGCTTAATTCTTCAACAATCGGGCGCTTTCATTGAATAAGGAAAGTGTTCTTTTCATTAAAGGGTGTAACCGTCAAGTAGTTCTGAACATATTTTGCTCATTAATTTTGAACACTTTTCGCTTGAAATAAAGACTCTCGATACTTAATTCTATGACTGGCTCCATCAAAGTGAACAACTTCAGAGCGATGGAGAAGGCGATCTAAAATCGCCGTTGTTATTCCTTTGTCTCCTATTAATTCACCCCATTCCTCTGGTCCTTTATTTGATGTAAGAATAATAGAACTTCGTTCATAAAGATGATTAATTAGATGGAAAAAGAGATTAGCTTCATTTTGATCCATGGCCATATACATAAGATCATCAATTATTATCAGATCAGCTTCTCTAATTCTCTTCATTTTTAGTTGAGATTTACGGAGGTACTCCTCACTTTTTAATAGAGGGATTAATTCTCCCATGGACACAAATGACACACGGTGTCCTTTATGAATAGCTTCTAACCCAATCCCAATAGCTATATGCGTTTTGCCAACACCTGGTGGCCCTAAAAATATTAGATTAAAAGATTCATCAAGCCAAGAGAGCTCTTGGAGCTGTCTTAATTGTCTCTTACTAAGTGATGGCAATTCCTTAAGATCAAACTCATCAAGACTTTTTTGATAAGGGAACTTTGCCCACTTCAAGTGTTTTTCGATCATCTTTTCTTCTCGACGATTTTCCTCATAAGAAAGTATTTCCCGAAGAAACTCTTGATAGGTCCATGAGTGTGACTCTGCTTTCCGCAAAAAAGAAGGCAGCTCCTTAGATGTTTCGGACATTCTTAAATGATGCAGTTGTCTTTGTAAACTCTCTACTGAGTATTCCAACTTACACACCTCCTAAAATCTTAAGATAACCATCTAGTTCTCTAACCAATGCTTTTTCTTTGTAGTAAGTGGAGGACATTTCTACAATTGGAATATCAGTTGAGGGTATAATACTCTCTTGATCTTGAATCCTCGCTAAATGTCTAACAACATCATGAAAATCATTAGCACTCCATAAGGTCTGTTTAATACAAATTTCTAAGGCAGATTCAGTAAATGGTTCAAAGTTCTTTACTGCTCTGCTTAAAATCTGTAACTGATCTCGCAAGTATCTCGGATATCGCTTTTCAACTTCTTCAAGAAATAGTTGAATCTTTTTCTGATCATCAAAAGAAGCTTTTATCGTTTCCATATATGCTTGTATACCTTTTGACTTATCTCTTGAATGATCCGAGTTCTTTATCAGCTGCCCTTTTCTTCTTGAAAGAGGATGGGTAGCTAATAGTTTACCTCCAGGATTCTTTTCGATAATCAGTTCTTCCTTATCAATTCGAATATAAACGGTATTATCTCCCTGTGGTTTATAAGTTCCAAGTGGTAGCGAGTAACGATTCGATTGAAATTTGATAATATTGTCCTTATGGACAGTTCTTGTTATACTTGTTCCATGGTTACTCTCGAAAGAGAGTAGGGAGGAGACTTCTCGTAAGTGTGGCTTTTCCAGGGCAAACACTTCGATAGGTCTCTGTTTTATTGTGTTATGTACTTGATAGTTTCCTTTTCTATCAAGCCAAGCTAAACATTGCTCATTCCAAGTCTCTAGCTGATGATACACTCGATTTTTCGCAAAGTTTCTTTTAATGAATTTCACCACATTTTCAATCTTACCTTTAGTTTCTGGATCTGCTGCTTTACACAAATAAACCGAAAACCCTCTTTGCTGTTTATAAGCTTGAAACTCTTCTGTATATATAATGTCGCCTCCATTTTCACTTACTGTCATAAGCTTATCTTGGTCATATACAATTTCGTCTGTTCTGCCTCCGTAATATTCAAATGCATTCTCATGAGAACGTAACACATCACGAGTAGTAAAAGGCCGATCTTGCCACTCCGCATATTTATAACGTGAGTGAGAAAGTACAAAGGCAATTACATATATTTTTATCCATTTCCCTTCAAATGTCCTAATCTTTAATTCTCCAAAATCTACTTGCATTTGTTTTCCTTTTGGTAATTCTTCTATTGCTTCATAACTTCTAAATGTGACGGTTTTAGGTATATGATACTTCTCCCGAAGTTCCCTAACATATGTACGAACCGTACTATCACCTATGTCAGTGAACGAACAACGTTCCTCTAACCAATCAGAGATTTGTGAGGCAGATAAATCTGGATGATCTTTTAGCCAGCCTAAAATTTGATCCTCGAAAGGATCAAGTTTTCTTTTTCTTGTCTTTAAGTCATCCACCCACCTATAAGCTTCCTCAAAATCTTTTTCTAGATATTCATAAACAGTTGTTCTGGATAAATTGCATTTTCTTGCAATAGCTGCAACTTTAAATCCCTGTTGTTTCAATTGATGAACTTCTACAATCACTTCTAATTTCAACACCTTCCCGATCCTCCAGTACATCAGTCATATTCATACTTCTTGATTTTAACTGATTGGAGGTTAATTAGCAGAAAGTGTTCATTTTTATCAAGCAAAAACTGTTCAATTTAGTCTAGCAGTTACAAAGGGCTATATTATTGAATATCGTTTTTTAATTTTCCATAAAATGCATATTCCTTGAATGTTTCTAATCAGACTTTACTTTCAAAGCTCCAAACACTTGGTCCTATCCTAGATGACCTAATCTACTTTGCTCAGGAGGAACCAAATGTATAATTTTCACAACGGAATGGTGAAATCAACAATCATGTAGCTCTCTCTGGAAAGGAAACCAGAGAACTTTTAGGATATAAAAAAATAAATATTAAACGACTTACCGATGGATTTGCTGAAATTAATACTGAAAAGAATAAAAGCTATTCCATTGCTGAGAACGTAGTTCAAGGCAGTGTGGCCATGTTCGCAGTTACTCAAAATGATGAATGTGACTACGATATTGACGTTGCGGTTCTTTTCGATAAAGATAATATCTCTTCTAAAGCGTTAGACTGTAGAAAGCTAGTAGAAGATGCATAGGACGCAAAGCTAAGAATTTTGTAAACCCACCAAAGGCTGGGACTAATGCGGTGCGTATTCAATACCAAGAGGGATATCATATTGATGTTGCGGTATATCGTCGTTTTATAAATGAAAACGATGAGTATGAATATGAGCATGCAGGTTCTGATTGGGCAAAACGTCATCCAAGAAGTATTCGTAAGTGGTTTAATGAAAGGGTGAAAACGCTTAGTCCTGATAAAGCGAATGAAGACGTAAGTGTTGAAAATAATCAGTTACGTCGAATTGTCAAACTGCTAAAAATGTTCTGTCGCTCCCGAAGTAATTGGAGTCTTCCGGGAGGAGTGAAGAAGAACGGTCAAACGGTTGCTAAAAAGTCTATAAACATTGAAATTTTATAGAATTAAAAAATATAAAGTCGTTTAAAAAGTACACAGTTAACAACCGTTCGCTTATTATTTAAATTAAGTGAGCGGTTGTTTTATTTGACGCTTACTTTTAAACGTTGTAAGGAATCAATTTTACTATGTTCTGTAAAGAGAAACAAACTAGAGTTTCACCAGTAATGGGGCCAGTAAAACCTATTATTGATAAGTGGATTAAAGAGGATTTAAAAAAGAAGAAGAAATACCATCGAACGGCAAAGAAAATGTTTCAACAATTGAAGAAGTTTCATAGTTTTAAAGGGGCGTATCGAACTGTACGAGATTATGTCTCTAAACGTAAAAAGGAATTACGGGAAGATTATTAAGAAGCTGCATTACCTTTGGAGTCTTTTTCTGGAATAGCTCAAGTAGACTTTGGGACAGCCCCTTTTGAATATAATTCGGAAGTAATTGAACTGCCCTATTTAGTCATGTCTTTTCCTTTTATGCAGTCAAAAAGGTCATGTCTAAAGGGAACAGAGAGTTAAAGGAAACGTTTGAACGCTTTACACTTTTTTTGATTTTTATTCCATTTGAATATTGACTATTTGAGTTCGTGCTTGTTTTGGGTGTACTTCAAACCTTGAATCTGCTCCAAATTCTATAAACGATCTCTCAGGAACCCTATCGATCACTTGAGTATCATCACTCTTAGCAGCGTGCTAGTTTAATGAAATAACAGCTCGTGTAAAGGAGAAGAATGACACGTGTACAGTATTACAAATTGTTAATGTGAAAGACAAAGATATCCCGTACCAACATATATCCATTTCACATCCAGAAATACAAGATCAAGAGAAATCCAAAGAGGCAAAGAAATACACTTATCGTTCTCTAAATAGACAGGGTGATGAAGCGGGCTTTACATTAGATGAACAGTTAGATGGTTCTACAGAAGACTTTGATCTTGTACAAATGAATCAGTTAAAACATGAATACACATTAGTTCCCAGAATTGATCGTATTAAAGGTAGTCATTCCAAGCAACGAATGAAGGAAGACGAAAACACGAAGAAATACTACATTAATCAAGATTCCATTCGTTCTAAGGGAAATCCAAGCTTTCTAATAAAATTTAAATTTTTTAAAATTGACTAGACACATGACAGTTAATCAGTTATGATGATATCAAATTAAACCGATTGATTAAATCGAATTTAGCTCGTAGCCGATCAGACAAATGAAGGCTTCTTAATCTTACATTCAGGTGTTGTAATGGTTAGGGAGCCTTTTTGTGTACTTATTTATCCTCGTTTTTTTAACTTTAATTCATAGTAAATTCATTGGATTAATCAACTTGGAGTAGGGGTTATTAAACACAATAAAAAGGGATACTTTTACTAATTAATACGACTATTTTTATTTGAATTATATGTTTTAAAGGGTTTGTGAGGAGGTGTGATTAATGGCATATATACCTGAAGAGAAATTAGAATCTATTATTCGTGCAATTGAAAAGCTGGAATTTGGTTCTTTACTTATCACCGTTCATCAGGGTGAAATTACTCAACTTGATGTAACAGAAAAAACTCGTTTTCAAATTCCTAAAAAAAGTAAAAGTGAGTGAAGGCCAATAGGATGACCACAGGCACTTTCTTGCAGAGGAATCTTTTGTTTTAGTAAAGGCAGGAGGAACAGAATGACGAACAAACTAGGGTCATACACATTGAGGTCAATACTGATTGGTTATTTACTTCTCTTAATTGTTTTACCTATTAGTGCAGTTTATGTTAAAGGTTTTTCTTTAGGTTTAAATGAGTTCTGGAACAGTATCTCAAATGGAATTGCCGTTAGTGCTATTGTGTTGACCATTAAGTTAAGTGTAATTGCTACAATCATACAGGCGATTATCGGAACATTTTTGGCTTATGTACTTACAAACTATGATTTTATTGGGAAGCGCTATTTAAATAGTATTGTTGATTTGCCCTTTGCTTTACCAACAGCTGTATCGGGTGTGATGCTGATGACGTTATTGGGACCGCAAAGCTTTGTTGGGAGCACATTGCAGCAAGCTGGGTTTGAACTTTTATATAGTGAGCCTGCTATCATCATCGGAATGGTTTTTGTTACCTTTCCTTTTGTCATTCGCGCAGTTCAACCTCTTCTTGAAAATCTAGATGAGTTTCAAATTCAAGCGAGCTTTACTTTAGGAGCAGGGAAATATCGGACGTTATGGCGTGTTGTTCTCCCTACCATTTTACCCGGTATCATTACAGGTTGTATGTTAGCTTTTTCAAGAGCGCTGGCGGAATTTGGTGTTCTTGCTCTCATTTCGGGTAATCTACCTGAGAAAACGTTGGTTGCATCTGTCTATATTTTTGGACAAATTGAGAGCTTTGATGCGGCTGGGGCAACCGCTGTCTCAGTCGTTCTATTAACCATTTCGTTTATCATTCTTTGGTTTACAAATTTTATTCAAAGGAGGATGCATCACTAGATGAAAAAAGGATCGATTGCACTTACCTGGTTCATATTTGGCATCATCATCATACTTCCAGTAAGTTATATGGTTATTGCAGCATTTGAAGATGGTATCTCAGGCTTCATTGAAGCGGTTACTCGACCTGAAGCTATCTTTGCATTAAAGAACTCATTTTATATTGTTGGAATTGTAACGGTTATAAATGTTTCATTAGGCATTCTTTTCGCAATCGAACTTATTCGGGGCCGATGGATTGCAAAATGGTTAAAGCCAATAATGAATGCCATTATTGACTTGCCCTTTGCCGTATCTCCGGTCATAGGAGGGCTGATGATTATTCTACTATTCGGTCCAGAGACGGTACTAGGAGCATTTCTCGGCTCGCATGGGATCAAAATTGTCTTTGCTTTTCCAGGGATGGTATTAGCGACGCTATTTGTCACTTTTCCTTTTGTCATACGTGAAGTCGCACCTGTGTTAGCTGAAATTGGAGAAGACTCAGAGGAAGCATCAAGAATGTTAGGGGCATCAGCTTGGCGAACTTTTTGGAAAGTGACGTGGCCTGCTATTCAATGGCCAGTTGTATACGGAGCTGTGCTAACCATTGCTCGTGCATTAGGAGAATTCGGAGCTGTCCTAGTTGTTTCCGGAAATATTATAAATCTCACTCAGACAGCAACAACACTCGTTTATCAAGATGCAGACAATTTTAATTTAATAGGAGCAAACAGTATAGCATTTATTCTCTGCTTAACATCCGTTGTTATTTTACTCGTTCTGGATTGGTTAAAGCGTAGACAGGAGGCCGTGTTACATGGACATACAAGTTAAAGGGTTGCATAAATACTTTGGAGATTTTCATGCCATAAAGGGGGTGGATTTTCAGATAAAAGAAGGGAATTTGGTAGGGCTTTTAGGACCGAGCGGAGGCGGGAAAACCTCGATTTTAAGAATGTTAGCCGGATTAGAGCATCCAACTGAAGGTGACATTTACCTAGACCATAAGTTAGCTAATGATTTACCTACTCAAAAAAGAGAAATTGGTTTTGTGTTTCAAAATTATGCTTTATTTAAACATATGACTGTATTTGAAAATGTCGCATATGGCTTAAGGGTCAAGAAGGCCAAGAAGGAGGAGATTGATCAATCCGTACACGAGTTGCTTCGTTTAATGGGATTAGCAGGAACAGAAAAAAAGTACCCACACCAATTATCTGGTGGTCAGAAACAACGAGTTGCTTTTGCTAGAGCGTTAGCCCCTAGACCACGGTTGCTGTTGTTAGATGAACCCTTTGCTGCAATTGATGCAAAAGTAAGGAAAGAGCTAAGAGTTTGGCTTCGTAATGTAATAACGGAGTTCGGAATTACGACGATATTTGTGACGCATGACCAAGATGAAGCCGTGGAAGTGGCTGATGAAATCCTTATTATTAACCAAGGGAAAGTAGAGCAACAAGGTGCTCCTTGGGATATCTACCATCACCCATCATCCGTCTTTGTCGCAGGATTTATTGGGGAATCCACTATTGTAGAGAAACCTACTACACTCGTTGGATTTGATCGACTTGCTCTTCTTCAGCAGCAAGAAGATTCGCTGCACCAACATACCATCTTTATTCGACCGGAGTGGATTGAAGTAAGACCAAGCGAGGTAACTGTGAATAAATTTGCAGGGCAATCAGGTGTGGTCAAACATCTTCATTTTCGAGGCGATTCATGGTACGTAGAAGTGACTGTTGGTGACTTAGATTTGGTCACGTATTCTAGTATTCAAGAAAAGCAATTTCAAATTGGAGAGGAAGTCAATGTTCTTATTCATCAACTATCCATATTTACAAATACAGGTAATGAGATACTGGAAAATGAATTGAAGGATACCCCATTACCTTATCATATATAAAATTAAAAAAGGGGAGTTGGAAAAATGGTTAGAAAAAAAGGTGTTTTAGTTCTTATTATTTCAATTCTAGTTTCTTTATTAGTTGCATGCGGTGTAACAAATTCATCAGCAGGTGACTCTGAAGGAGATCAAAACAGTGAACCGGTGAATAGTGAAAAAACAAGCGAACCCCAAGACCCAATTACGTTAACAATTGGTGCATACACGGTACCAAAAGAAGCCGTTCAAGAAATTATCCCTTTGTTCCAGGAATACTGGAAAGAGGAAAAGGGTCAAACAGTAACATTTACAGAATCATACGATGCTTCTGGATCTCAAACACGTGCTATCTTAGAAGGATTTGAAGCAGATATTGCCTTATTATCACTAGAGGGTGACATTGAAAAATTAGTTGAGGCGAATCTAATAACGCACGATTGGAAAAGTAAGCCATTTGAAGGTATGATTACCGGCTCGGTGGTCGCGTTAGGAGTCAGAGAAGGGAACCCGAAAAATATTCAAGACTGGTCAGATCTTACGAAAGAAGGTGTAGAGGTCCTCATTCCGAATCCGAAAACGTCTGGAGGGGCTCAGTGGGATGTGAACGCCATCTATGGTGCGGGATTGAAGATATCTGAGGAAGAAGGAGGGCAAAATCCAAACCAAGCAAAAGAGTTCCTAAGCCAAGTCTATAAAAATGTAAAAACGCTTGATAAAAGTGGAAGAGCGTCTATGACGACATTCGAAAAGGGCATTGGTGATGTCATTGTTACGTATGAAAATGAGTTACTAGCAAGAAATTTAGCTGGTGAGAATTATGAAATCATTGTTCCTAAGTATACAATTGACATTCGAAATCCTGCAGCCGTTATTGATAAGAACGTAGATGCTCATGGAGTACGAGAAGCGGCAGAAGCATTTGTTGATTTCCTGTGGACGCCTGAAGCTCAAACGATTTTTGCTCAAAAGGGATTCCGTGCTGTCGAACCTAATATTGCTTCAGAATTTGCTGATCAATATAAAACACCAGAAGGTTTATTCGGGATTGACTATTTAGGTGGATGGAGTCAAGTAAGTGAAACGATTTATGCGGATGGAGCGATCTGGGATCAAGTCTTATCGGGGGAATAAGTGTTTTATTTTTACCTTAATTCATAGTTAGCAAATGGGTTTTATGCGGTATTGTAATAGTATCATATATTTTGTAGGTGTTTCTATGAATCTGGAAATTGTCGTTGTTCTCACAGTGGTTTTAATTATATTGGTATGTCTTATAACAGAGATTGCTAAACTGGCTTTTATTGTGTTTTGTGCTTTGGCAGTGTTAATTTTAACGGGGATTCTAACGCCTTCAGATGCGTTAAAAGGGTTTTCTAATGAAGGTATGCTCACAGTGGCTCTGCTTTTTATCGTGGCAGGAGCTGTTCAGCAAAGTGGTGTACTAATTATTTCGCGAGCCCTTGGTTCTGGTAACAATCTTAAACGTTCTCTATTTCAGATGATGTTGCCTATTTCAGCCATGTCAGCTTTTTTTAAATAACACGCCTATGGTTGTGATGTTTACACCTGTTGTTCGGAAATGGTGTCAAGATCGAAATCTTTCACCGTCTAAATTTCTCATTCCTCTGTCTTTAGCTACCATTTTTGGTGGTAGCTTAACGCTCATTGAAACATCAACTAATATGGTCATTCACGGTTTCATGATTGAACAAGGAATGAGTGGTTTTTCGATGTTCCAATTGGCGATTGTCTGTTTACCTACCTGTTTGATAGGGATAATCTACATGGGTACAATTGGTTATCGCCATTTACCATCAAGGAAGAGTTCTCGTGAAACATTTAACGAAAACACACGAGAGTATCTAGCTGAGGTAGTGGTAGAGAATTGGTAAAACCAATGAAGAAGCGGGTTTAAGAAATTTACAAGGGCTGTATCTTATTGCTGTCCTAAGTAACGATGAACGTGTTGGACCAGTCCCATCTTATTACAAATTGAAAGAAGGAGATCAACTTCTCTTTACGGGAGTGCTCTCAACGATTGTTGAGGTAAGATGCAATTTGATGTGTTGTTATTGATTGCTTGCTCGATTGGAATTGGTATTGCCTTAGAACAAACTGGGGCCGCAGCGTTAATTGCCAATCATTGTAACAATAACTCAATTTGCTGGTGTCTTTGGAGCAATCTTAGCAGTCTATTTGTTAACCACGGTGTTTACAGAAATTATTACAAATAATGCTGCAGCTGTGCTGATGTTTCCAATATCACTAGCCATTGCTGAACAGTTAAATGTCGATCCTATGATCATTTCTTATTTTGTTTGGATTTAATATGATTTGAGTTCATCGGTCAACCGAAAACTCTTATTCTACAGTCTTAATCTGTAGGGTAAGAGTTTTTTTATTGAAAAAAATAAGGGGGGGTTTTCATGAGTCGAATTCTGATTGTATCAGGAAGTCCTAACAAGACCTCGCGACTAAGAGGCCTAAATGAGTATGCATTTCAATACTTACTAGAAAAAGGATTTAGCATTTCTATTTTGGACGTCATTGATATTCCAGCAGAAAATCTTGTTCTAGCTCAATTTGATAGTGAAGCAGTGAAAAGCGCAACACAAAAAGTAGAGGAAGCTGATGCAATTATTTTTACTATTTTTACTAGCCAAGTCTATAAAGCTTCTTACACAGGGGTACTAAAGACTTTTCTAGATTTATTACCTCAACGTGGTTTAGAAGACAAAGTTGTACTTCCGTTCGTTCTTGGAGGGACATTAGCACATTTCCTTACTATTCAATATTCGTTCCATCCTGTTTTTTCAACGCTTGCTGCTGAACATATCCTTCAAGGTATCTACGTCTTAGATTCCGATATTGTCTGGAATGATAACGGGACTTTAGATATTGAGGACACCTCTCAATTACGTATTCACAAGGCACTTGATCAACTGAGTGGTGTCTTAGCTTCATTACCAATTGATCAGAAATAGGTTGTAATATGTGTTTTTAGATTCTAGTCAATGGAGGGATTTTAATGAAAAAATGGTCACGTAAATTGGGTGTAGGTATATGTCTCATCTTTTTAATGGTAGCAATCTTAGCTGGGTGTGTAACTGAACAGTCTACAACTCAGTCACAAGACACAGCAGATGCTACTTCCGCTCATTCGGACATGAAAGAAGTGAATATAGGCTATCAAAAGTTTGGTACATTAAACATCTTGAAAGCAGAAGAGACGTTAGACCAACGATTAGAAGAATTAGGGATAAAGATTAATTGGGTTGAGTTTCCTGCTGGTCCACAGTTATTAGAAGCTCTAAATGTTGGCAGTATTGATTTTGGTCACACTGGGGAAGCGCCACCTATTTTTGCTCAAGCCGCTGGAGCACCTATTGTCTATATAGCAAATGGTCCAGCATCACCAAAAGGGGAAGCGATTCTAGTTCATAAGGATTCCCCTATTCAAACGATTGAAGATTTAAAAGGAAAGAAGGTTGTATTAAATAGAGGGTCAAATGTCCATTATCTACTGGTTAAAGCTTTAGAAGAGGCTGGATTGGCGCTGAATGATATTGAAGTTATCTATCTTCCACCTGCGGATGCTCGAATTGCCTTTAATAGAGGTGACGTCGATGCTTGGGTCATTTGGGATCCTTTCTTCGCTTCGGCTGAAGTGGAGCTTGAAGCAAAGATTTTGAAAGATGGTGAAGGCTTGGTGGCAAATCGTGAATTTTTCTTATCAGAAAGAAGTTTTGCCGAAGCGAACGACGACATTCTCTCCATTATTTTAGAAGAATTAGATACCGTCGATCTATGGGTGTCGAATAACATTGAAGAAGCTGCAGAGTTTCTATCACCAGAAGTTAATATTGACGCGCCTGTGTTACAACGTGTATTGAACAGAAGGAATTTTGGTGTTGAGCGTGTCACAGAATCTGTTCTTAGCGATCAGCAATCTATTGGCGACACGTTTTATCAACTTGAGTTAATTCCAACTGAAATTAATATTGATGATGTCACTTTAAAGGAGGAGAACGAATGAATATTTTATGGTTTATTCCGACACATGGGGATGGACGGTACCTAGGTTCCACAAAAGGGGGGAGACCTGTCACTTTCTCATACCTTAAACAAATAGCTCAGGCTGTTGATAACTTAGGATATTATGGAGCACTATTACCTACTGGCGTGAGTTGTGAAGATGCATGGGTGACTGCTTCTTCCTTGCTATCAGTCACGGATAGAATGAAATTTTTAGTTGCTGTTCGTCCAGGATTAATGTCACCCTCTGTTGCGGCGAGAATGGCATCTACAATGGATCGATTATCTAATGGAAGATTATTAATCAATGTGGTTACAGGTGGAGATCCTGTGGAGTTAGCTGGGGATGGGTTACACCTAAGTCATAGCGAACGCTACGAGTTAACGGATGAATTTCTTGAAGTGTGGCGTGCTGTGATGGGAGGAGAACCTGTTAATTTTGAAGGGAAACATTTTTCTATTAAGGAAAGCCGAATTGGCTATCCACCTATTCAAAAACCGTACCCACCATTATATATAGGAGGATCATCAGATGCTGCGATAGAAGTGACAGCAAAGCATATTGATGTATTCTTAACATGGGGAGAGCCTCCTTCTCAAGTGGCTGAGAAAATTGCTAAAGTTAAAGAAGTAGCCCAAAAGACAGGTAGAACAGTGCGCTTTGGCATTAGGCTTCATGTCATAGTTAGGGAAACAGAAGAAGAGGCTTGGACAGAAGCAGAGAACCTTATTAGCCAACTAACTGATAGTGATATTGCAGCGGCGCAAAAAGTTTTTCAGCGTTTTGATTCAGTCGGACAGCGAAGAATGACTGAGCTAAACAATGGTTCGCGAGAAAGTCTAGAGATTAGTCCTAATCTATGGGCAGGAGTGGGACTTGTTCGTGGGGGGGCAGGAACAGCCTTGGTCGGAAGCGCTCATTCGGTAGCCGAGAGAATACGTGAATACGAGAGTCTTGGTATTGATACATTTATTTTATCTGGTTATCCGCATTTGGAAGAGGCGTACCGCGTAGCAGAGCTGTTATTCCCTTTATTAAATATTGGTCCAAAGGAAGAGTCAGGCAAGCAATGGCTTAGTCCATTTGGTGGGGTTTCAGCCAGGTAAAAGATGTTAAGGAGGGAGAGAATGTTACGAAAACTAGTGAATAGAATCGTGCCATGGGCATTGCCTATTTTATTAATTATTACATGGCAATTGTTTTCAATGTTAGGGCTACTATCAAATCGTTTTTTACCAGCACCAAGCGATATTAGTATAGCTTTCGTTAATTTATTATCTAATGGTGAGTTGTTTGAACATATATTGATTAGCACTCAAAGAGCCTTTTTAGGTCTTCTCATTGGAGGTGTGATCGGATTACTGTTCGGTATACTGAACGGGGTATCGAAATTATCTGAAATACTTTTTGATTCATCTTTACAAATGATTCGAAATATCCCTCATCTCTCTCTTATTCCACTAGTCATTTTATGGTTTGGAATAGGAGAAGAAGGGAAGATTTTTTTAATTGCATTAGGTGTGTTGTTTCCAATTTACCTTAATACGTACCATGGGATTCGCTCTGTAGACCCCGAACTAATTGAAATGGGGAAAAGTTATCAGCTGAATCGAATCCAACTCTTCTTCCATGTTATTCTTCCTGGTGCATTGTCTTCAATATTAGTGGGACTCCGATTTGGTCTAGGCATCATGTGGGTAACACTCATTGTTGCCGAAACGATTTCTGCTAGTTCGGGCATTGGTTTTTTAGCAATGGATGCAAGGGAGTTTATGCGTTTAGATGTTGTTGTTCTAAGCATTATTTTATATGCTCTATTGGGTAAATTGTCAGATTGGATGGCGAAAGTCTTAGAATACCGTTTTTTAAGATGGAACCGGAATTATCAAAAGTAGGAGGAAGAAGATGTGAAATCTCAACAACATGTTCATATGAAAGACGTTCATAAATCATTTGGTAATAAGTCTGTCTTAAAGGGAATGAATCTTACCATTAATAAAGGAGAGTTCATTTCAATCGTAGGGAAAAGCGGTTGCGGGAAAAGTACTCTTTTACGCTTGTTGGCAGGACTTGACAAGCCGACACTTGGAGAAGTATCTATTGGTGGTGAATCCGTCTCAAAAGGGTTTGAAGATGTTCGTATCATGTTTCAAAATGGACGTCTGCTGCCATGGAAAACTGTGGCCCAAAATGTAGCTTTGGGGTTACAAGAAAAGGCCGAAGAGAAAGCGGCGAATGCTCTTCAACAGGTATATTTATTAGATCGAAAAGATGAATGGCCATCGGTGTTATCAGGTGGTCAGCAACAACGGGTATCACTTGCTAGGGCTTTGGTTCATTCTCCGTCATTACTATTACTTGATGAACCTTTGGGGGCATTAGATGCTTTGACAAGATTAGAAATGCAACAGTTAATTGAGGCGTTATGGCAAGAAAAGCAATTTACTGCTGTTCTTGTCACACATGATATTGAAGAGGCCATTGCCCTTTCTGACAAAGTCATTTTAATTGAAGAAGGTGAAATGATTCGCAGTTATCCTATAGAATTACAGAGGCCTCGAAAAAGAACCGACAAATATTTTGTAGGCATATTAGAAGAGATATTACAACGTGTGTTAGGTTATGAGAATAAGGAACTGCAGCTTCAAGTGAATGAAAGCAGATAATGAAGCGAAGCTAGACCAACCAGCTGTAGTGCAGGAACTCGGAATTAAATTTCACTCTTTCCTTATCGACCATGCAAATGGAGATACAATTATTGTACTAATAATTGTATCTCCATTTTTTATTTATGTCCTTGAAAACCCTGCTATGCTGGGGGTTCCAGAGAGCTTCAAGCGTGGTAATAAAAAACCTCACTTCATGGTAGGATAAAGTTGGTTTCCCGACAACTTCATTAATCTGCAGAGCAAACCACCAGTTCACACTGGTGGTTTTGGTTTACTACTGGAAATATCTAGGGTAATTGACTGGGACGGAACTAGCTATTGGAAATATGGCACACTCATTTTTGGGGTGTTGACTATGACGTAACGTCATGATGTAATCTTTAAATAATAAATGGAAAAAAGGGGGAAATATAAATGGTCCAAAAAGTGTATACAGTAAAAGAGTTTGCGAGAATGACAGGTGTTACAGAACGTACTCTTCGATATTACGACCGTCAAGGAGTTCTAACTCCATCTAGTTATACCGACAATGGATATCGTTTATATAACCTTGATGACCTATATAAAATGCAAAAAATCCTAACTATGAAGTTTCTGGGGTTTTCACTAAAAGAGATCATTCAACATCTATCTGAAGATACGTCAAGCTGTGTACGTCAAACACTAAATAACCAGAAACAACTACTTAAGGAAAAAAGAGATGAGATTGATTTTGTTATTCGAACTATTACAAAAGTTGAGGAGGTCATTCAAGATGAAAAAGTTGATAGTAACTTAATATTAACGATCATTCACTCTATTCAACATGAAAAAATGCAAAAACAATGGTTGGCAAAGCATGTATCACAACCTACTCTTGATCAAATGTTTTGGCAACACGTACCTGATAACGCTAAAGTGGCAATTGAACGAGAAGGCTTACTAATTATCAAAAAACTACAAACGTTTTTTGAACAAGGTCTTTCTCCGCACGAGGAACAGGTACAACAATCAATTAACATATTAATTGGTCTCCTAAATGATTTAATTGAACCGCAGTATATGAAAGAAATTGAAAAAATTGAGCTAGAAGATGAAATGTTGTTTCAGTTTTCATTTGTGTCAAAGGAATTTCAAAAATTTCTTGAAGTAGCAATAGAAAGATTTAATGAAGTGAAGGAAGGGTAAACAACTATCGATTAGACGAGGAGTGTGTCTATGTTTAGTGATAAGATAAATACTCTGATTAAGAAAGAACTAGAACTGGCTAAAAAAGCTAGTATTGTCATTGGAGTAGTTACAAAAAATGGGAGGGTGTTTAAAGGAGAAATATATGATGAAATAAGGGATTTACATATTGGTGATTATGTCTTTGAAATGGGCTCAACAACGAAGACTATTACGAGTTTACTTTTAGCCCAACTTGTTCAAGAAAACATAATTTCTTTAGATGAACCAATTAAGACGTTTAAACCAGAGTATAGCAAAGCATTATCATGCAAAGGAAAAGAAGTAACATTTCGCCATCTATCTACTCATTACTCTGGACTTCCTAGAGAAGATATGAAACAGCTACATAAGAGAATAAAAGAAAATAAACATGATAAAGATAACCCTTATAAATATTATAGGGTAGAAGATTTGAATCAATTTTTTTTAGATTTTGACTTAAAAAGAGAGATTGATAAAAAGTGGCGATACTCAAATATTGCAATAGGTCTGTTAGGAAATACCCTAGCTGAAATAATAGGAGTCACATATGAAGAAGCGGTCAAATCCAAAATTTTAAATCCATTAGGAATGAAAGATACTTTCATCACAGGAAATGAAAAACAGATAAACAGATACGTAAACTCCTATAATAAAAAGGGTGAATTAATACATCCGATTGAAATACCAGCCATGAACGGGGCGGGCGGATTAAAAAGTACAATGAATGATATGCTACTATACTTAGAATATCAATTGGGATTTAAAGATAGTCCTCTAAGAGAATCAATTGAATATACCCACAAAATTCAGAGAAATACCAAATGGAACAATTATCAAATGGGGCTAGGGTGGATCATCGAACAAAAAAAATGGAGCCCTTATCCAATCATACATCATGGTGGTAGAACGGCAGGATTTCACACCTATTGCGGATTTATTAAAGAAGCACAAATCGGTGTTGTTATTTTCTCTACTATTCAATTGAAAATGATTAGGTTAATAAAAATTTTATTAAATTTAAAAGGGATTGTTAACGAAGATATTGCAGAATCTATTTTTAAAGGTTATGGAATAGGTAGGACTCCATAAGTCTCGTTTATGTTTAATGGAGTGATGTAGCGTGTGATATATTGATCCTTTATCGACATATAAATAAAATTCTAACATCTTCTTCACCTTCATATGCTGATATACCTAGAGTATCTATAATTATTAGATTTTTCAAATAATATTCTTTAATATTCCTTGTTGTTCTTTGTGCTCCCCTTCCAATAGACTCACTATCTCCATTGGTTAGTGTTTCTCTGATTGTACTTTTCCCTGCTTTAGTTCTTCCAAATAATGTTACAGTAAGTGTACTTAGGTTCTCCTTTTCTATCAATTGAATTTTCTATATTCGTGATGCCCATACTAAGATTTTCCGATATAAGTTTGGTTTAAATTATCTAATAAGGAAGTAAGAGAATCATCTTTTAATTCCCCCAGGATCTTTGTCTGTTAGTGAAAAGATTTAAATTTTCATTACTATCACTTAATATATTTTTTAAAATTGTTTAATTTTTTCAGACTGATAAAGCACCTGTTTCTCTGCTACCTTTTAAACACTCATTTAATGCTTCTACATATTCATCATAGTTTATTTTAAGACTTCTCTCACTTCTAACAATCCTAAACATTTCAGTCACTCCAAACGAAATATATCTATAATTCTGATGCTTAAGAGTAATGATGATTTAACTTCATCCAATAAGTCTTTTTTCCTAAATTTTGAAGCATATACATCAATCGTTCATTACTATTTTATCATTGCGTGTTATTATTTGGTATATAGATTACAATCAATAAGAACACCTGCATAGCAGAAGCATACGGAGGAAGAACCATGCCGAATACTGATTGGACTCAACTTAAATCATTACAATTAGGAAGATATGCAGAGTATTATGCAAAGATGGAGTTTGCCTCATATGGATGTGATGTTTACACTTCGGAAGTAGATGACCATGGCGTAGATTTTATTATAAAAGATAAAAATGGTAGGTTCTGTGAGATACAAGTTAAATCTCTTCGAGGAACAGGATATGTGTTTATGCAGAAAAGCAAATTCGACATTACTAATAAAAATCTATACCTGGCCCTATTAATTTTTAGTGTTGGGGAAATGCCAGATATTTTTCTTATACCAACTCAAGCATGGGAAGTACCGAATGAAATGTTTGTTGATAGAAATTATGATAAACCAGGGCAAAAAAGTGCTCCCGAATATGGAATCAATATCTCGAAAAAGAACTACTCCATACTGGAAATCTTTAAATTTGAGGATTCAATTCAGGATTTTTTGTTAAAAAGTGAAACTATAGATACTAATTCTTCATACTAATACACACTGAAATAAAAACAACAACCTCAAAACTTTGCAAAAGCAAAAAAGGTGGTTGTTTACTGTGAGGTGATCTTTTCTGTTGTATTCAGAAAAAGATTCTAAATGTCCAGAATGCAATGTTATATTGGTTGATGATTACTGGGATACAGTTCAGGAACTTGAAAACGGGAATTTGATTTTGGATGTGTTTGAAGCTTGGGTGTGTCCTAATAGATGCGGGTATTTTATAAAAATGAAGTAGGTAGGTGATGATATGGGCCAATTAATATTAAAAGAGATTAACAATCAACTATCAAGAATGAAAGATATTTACCCTTTTATTAAGGATGAAAACAACCAAATTGATGACAGTGTTATTACTATTCTTGGAAAAAAGTTTCATGATGAAAATGCCATCAGTGATTATCTTGCATATATTTTGAATTCAGATTTAAACGGTATTGGTTCCGAGCCATTAAGTAAGTTCTTAGAATTAATAGATAATCCAATTCATTTAACCGATTCGGATCATGTTAATATCCAACGAGAATACACATTACCAAACAATAGGCGAATTGATTTTCTGATTACAATAAATGAAGAAACCATTATTGCCATAGAGCATAAAGTATTTTCTGGAGAACACGGTGATCAAACTTGGGATTATGAAAAGCAAATAAATCAATTGTTTTCTGACAAAGCGGTTGATGTTACCTATGTTTTTTTGTCTCCAAATGGTATAGAGGCATCTAACCCTACTTTTATTGCTGTAAGTTATCAACAATTAATATCTGCTTTGAAAGAAGTGAAAGTAGATTTCATAGGGGATATTAGAAAGGCTGTTTTATTTAAGGAAATAATTTTTCACTTGGAGGGGTATTTCTTGAACAATAAAAGCATTGCTTTATCTGATAAAGCATCCTTGTATTTAGACCACTACGAAATGATTCAAGATTTAAGCAGTAACTTTGAAAAATACTACAATCGAGTTTTTCAATATATTGAGTCGGTCATCAACAATTATTTCATTCACAACATTGATGAAGGTGAATGGGTTTTTGATTTCAAAAAGGACCGCTCATACCATCAAATCTATAAACCTCATTGGAAAACTAAAGACATTAATATTCATTTTGAAGTTGTGTTAAGTCGTGACAGTTTTATCAAAGGTGAACTCTCATTTTTATTAGATATCGAGGGGAAGAGCAGAAAGGTATTCAAGGAAAAACATGACCTGCATTTAAAAGAGAAAGTATTAACTATATTAAACAACAATGAAATTTTGTATAGGAAAGGTAAAAGAGCGGATACGTTTGCAAGCAAAACGTACCATTTCCTAAATCGGGAAAATTTAAAAGATGAATCATTAATTGAAATTGGTTTGAAGCAAATGATTGGAGATTTTGAAGGATTTATAGGTCCTATAGAGCAAGAACTTAAATGTTTTTACGACAATTAACATTAATATATACGCTTGGAGTGTAATGTGTGCATCAATTCAAACCAATATATATCGATTATTCCGTACTAAAAACCTGAACGGATTGTACGACCGTTATAACATTGAGGAAATTTTACCTAAGAAAAAAATAGCAATAGATGTCGGTTTCTATTCAGAATTACTCTGGCTGTAATCAGTTACTAGTTTAACGGTAAAAAAAGGATTTAGAACCGTTGAAAAGAGGGAATTTCAAAACGTTCTTCACACCAGCATCACACCAGTACTAGTTTAGCGATGAAAAAGGGATTTAGAACTTTTTTAAAATAGAAATTTCAAATAGTTTTCGACATTGTCGATTGCTATAGGAGAAAAAATAAAAAAGAGATCGAGAAGTTATTATCCTTTTCGATCCCTTTGATTGCAGCTTTTGTAATTTTTAAGAAGCTCACTGTAAATAAATATTTATTTTCCTGCTTTTCTTCGATCTGAAATTTGCTCTGCTCCAAGACCGTAGTTATCCATATCAATTTCATCGATTATAACTACTGTTGATGATGGGTTCTTATTGAGAGTCTCAGCTAATAAATTCGTTGCCCCTTTAATTAATGTCAGTTTTTCCTCTTTTGTTAGACCACCATTTTCTTTAGTTACTTTGATGTTTACGTAAGGCATCGATCATTTCCCCTTCCTTGACATTTATTGTATTTATTGTAATTAAAGCAGTTATTAATGCAACTGCAGAAATTATAAATGGATAGATATAGCTATTTATGATTATAACTGATCCTGCAACTACCGGACCTAAAAGTTGACCTGCTGCATAAGAAGCTGTTAAACCACTTATTAGATTGCCACTTTGTCCATACAACGACTTTGCAATTGTCATAGTTAAAGTTGTAATTCCCATAAATGTAGCTCCAAATCCAAAAGCAGCTATTAATACTAGTATTAAATTATCCGTGAAAACCGGTATAAGAATACTAACGATTTGGGTTATATAAGCCCATTTCAGGGCACTAATATCTGATATTTTCTTGCCTAACCAGGCCCAAAAAATGCAAGAAGGTATTGCTCCTAGACCTACTACCGCCCAAACATAGGAAGATTCAAATGTGAAGTTAGGATTATTAACTAGCATTGCTGTTATAAATGTACCGAAGATTATATATCCAAACCCTTCTAGAGTATAGGATATATATAAAGCATATTTGGTTGTCTGTGTGTAACTTATAGGATCAATAGGTTTATTAGTAGGTGGTGGGCTCTTATAATTGGTGGGCTCTTGCAAATTCATTCCATAAATTATAAAAAACATAAAAATGACACTAACAATCCCTAAAAAAATCCAATTGACATGCCAACTAAAGTATGACTCAATGGTAGGTATTGTTAAACCGGAAATTAAAATCCCAAACCCTACACCACCAAATAAAAAACCTGAATAATACATTTTTCCTGTCCGATTCAAATGACTAAGTATTAAATTTGATACTAAAACGAATATAAGCCCACTAGTTACACCTGATAAAAACCTAAGTATTAACCAAAATAAATAACTCTCGGAAAACCCCATTAAAAATGTGGTACCTATATTAATAAGTAAACCCCTTAATAACCAACTAGATTGTTGAGGGATGAATCTTGCTCCTATAGCTCCGATGAAATAACCAATAAAGTTGATTGTTGCTAATAATCCGGCGGTAAATGGTGTTAATAAAAAGTTTAATTCCATATAAGGTAAAATAGGGGTGTAAGAAAATCTCCCTATACCCATTACTATGGCTAAACTTAAAAAACCAGATATTATTAAGAGGATGTTACGTTGCTTTAATATTATAGGTTTCATTATTTATCCTCCCTTCTTTCGCATTTTCTATTTTTAATTTGAATAGAACTATACAAGATAATGCTCCAAAAATAATAAGAAAAAACCAAGCGAAATGTAATGAAACTAAAACATAAAGAAAACCAAATAGAACTGGTCCAGTTGCAGATCCAAATGAACCTCATCTTTCTTCTTGAAGTTTTGAATCACATCTTCAGTTAGAAAAATAGGTTGATGGCGTTCTGAAGCACCTATTTGATTTTCACGGCGTGAATCTGTGGAATCCCCCTACGTGAACCTGCAACCATCTTTGGTTCATATCCCGAAGGTAAATAAATCAATTCCTTGTTTACTTTTTCTTGAAACTTTCCATCTCGTCCAATTGTCAATAATGCCATATAATCGAAAAAGTTTATGCCTAAACCTCTAAGTAACACTGTATCATCCGGCTTAATATCTAACAAATCAATATCAGCAGGGTTTGCTGACTCCCCGTAATTGTCCCTATTATTATTGCCAACCTTGCAGCAGGGGGAGCTCCTCTTTCTTCTATGCTTGCAGCTGCAGTATTTGCCCAAATTGGGGTAGCGACCGGTATAATGTTGAGAGCTAGAGATAAAAAGCTTAAAGGGTTAGCTGGTTCTACAATGCTGCCAGGAGCGTTAGCCGGTGTTACAGAACCCATCCTATACGGTTTCATTCTTCGATATAGAAAAACATTGGTCTACGTAATAGGTGCAGGAGCGATTGGTGGAGCAATTAATGGTACACTTGGCTCTCAATCTTTAGTTTTTAATTTTCCGAGTTTCCTTTCAATTCCTGCATATTCGCCAATGATAATGCACGCAACAGGTGTGTTGACAGCTTTTGCTTTAGCGTTTCTGGCGACTGTTTTATCAACTGGGAAATTTTCCAAGCGTTATGGCTTCATTTACGTGGACAAACATGATGACGGTAGCGGTACTCTAGAACGTAAGAAGAAAAAGTCTTTCTATTGGTATAAAGATGTTATGGAAAGCAATGGAGAGAAGTTATAAGAGTGTTTATAAAATGAACCACTGACGAAAGAGCAGCCGGGAAACCCAGGCTGCTCTTAAAGGTTTGGCAGGTATGTGTTACGCTCAAGGGGCATGTAATCACAAAAAGCAGTTCATTAATATGTCTTACTACTTCACGATAAAAAGGGGCTGGGACAGAAGAGTTTTTATTGATGAGACATCTGAACGTCATGATCGTTGATGTATAGCATTCGCTTCGGAAATATACTTCGCTAAGGTTGTGCATTGTTCGCATTTTCAATCATACACGTACGTTATGTCCCAGCCTCTACAATAAAGTGGCTTAGGCTTTTTTAAATGGTCCTTCACAGCGGGCACAACGATCCTCATCAAGCTTTTTTACTTTGCGGAAAAAGACCGAACATTTCTTTGTTTATGAAATGATCATTTCTGAAGGCTCAGTCCTAAGTTCAAGAGCAACCTTTAAAATCTGATAATTGTCCACTTCAAGAACAGTCCAGCGATGTCCACCGTACTCAAAGGTATCGTTAGGCATTATGTCTATGTTCCGTAAGTGAATCCAACCACCAATTGTGTCAACAGATTCACTGTCTTCAAACGAAATATTGAATTGTTTTTCAATATCAGAAAGTAAAACACGTCCGTTGATATGATACACGTCCTTACTTATCTGTTGGATTTCCGCAATTTCATCGGCATCGAACTCGTCACGAATGTCTCCAACGATTTCTTCCAGGATATCCTCCATTGTAATGATACCAGCTGTTCCGCCATACTCATCGATGACGAGTGCCATATGAACTCTATCGGATTGCATTTTTAGGAGCACATCTTGGAGTGGGGAGCCTTCATGGATGACTGGTAATTCGTGAATAAAGTCAGTTAACTGACTTTCGCGACCGGCCGCATAATTTTTAACAAGTTCTTTGACATTAACAAAACCAATGATATGATCCTTATCTCCATTATCCGTTATTGGGTAACGAGTGTACTTATATTCAACGAGAATTGCGATAATTTCCTCACGAGTCATGCTTTTTTCTAACGTTACCATTTGTGTTCTTGGCACCATGATGTCCCTCGCAACACGCTCATCGAAAGTAAATACGTTTTCCATGTAAGACAACTCAGTTTGATTGATCTCACCACTTTGATAGCTCTGAGTCATGATAATTTTCAACTCTTCTTCAGAGTGAGCCTGTTCATGACCTGCAGGCTGGACCCCAAACATACGAAGCAGTACTCGTGCTGAACCATTCAGCGTCCAAATAAACAGGGCCATCAGTTTGCCAAACCAATATAGCGGACGAGCCAATAACAATGTCATTTTTTCAGCGAACTGGATAGCAAGAGACTTAGGAGCAAGTTCACCGATCACGACGTGAAGGAACGTGACGATTGAAAAGGCAACTGTAAAGGAAATAAGTGTTGACGCTGCTGACGGAATCCCGAGACTTTCAAAAACAGGATGCAAGATTTTTTCAACTGTCGGTTCTCCCAGCCAACCAAGTCCAAGAGCTGTCACTGTAATTCCAAGCTGACAGGCCGAGAGATAGTAATCTAAGTTATGTGCTACTTTTTTAGCAATGATCGCTTTTTTATTACCTTCCGCAATCAATTGATCAATGCGAGACATACGTACTTTTACAACCGCAAATTCAGCACCAACGAAGAAAGCCGTCAGTCCAATGAGAAGAACGACTAAAAATAAATTTAATATTAATATACTGTCCAAGTATTTCCCTTAAATAAGGGATTCACCTCCGAAAATTTTAAAATACTATTAACAGCTGAGATCACTCTGAGTATATCCATTTTGGATATTACAGTCAATTCCAAACCTTCGTGCGGATCATCCAACTATTGCTCGATACGGAGTAAGACCTCCAAAGGTAAATCAACCCTTCACATCTTAGCAAGGTTTAATAATATCTGGCTAACCTTATGCTCGCAATTAACTCATTCGACTTTTGGGGAGGTGCTCCTTTTTTGCGCCTTGAAAGCCTTGCAAAAATTAGATTTCAAATTATGAAATTTATTCACATAAAAAATTGTTCTATCATGCTTTTTTCCTTCTTGCCTTCAATAGTATGTTGAACAGATTTTTTTTTCGAATTAATCGAATATATGCGAAATTTGTTGTATCATAGCATATAGTCATATTTATATCAAAATGGGAAATTAAACATGCAGAAGTTTAGTATAGAACAATTAGAAGGAGAAAGTGCGGTCTTGGCATTTATGTAGATGTAACTCTTTCTCCGTTAAGAATGAATGGTGATTATACTTCTGATGTGTTAGGGGAATGCACTTTTGTTTCGGTACATTAATATGAGAAAATGTAGCAATGTAATTGAATAGAAAATGTTAAAGGCAAATTTATCGAAAGGTAAAGACGCAAAACTATAGGGGCTAAGGTCTAAAAGATTATGCCAGCCAGTTACCGATATTTTTATCTGAGACTAATCGGTATTCGTTTAGTCTTTTTTTATACATTAAGTTATAACATGGAGTAATATTATTTTGGTTTTGAGGGATACACTATGGAATATATGGTAGGTCTGAGTATTATAATGTTAATCTTATCAATTTTTTACTTATTCAAATCTCGTATAGAACGGAAAATCCAAAGACTAGATAGGATTCTTAAAGATAACCTTAAACCTGAAAAGGCACTAAAGAAATTAATGGAGGATGAATCCATATATCGTTATCTAGAAGAAGATTCATTGGTTGGTATTTATATTATTCAAGACGAAAGATTTGTGTATGTAAATCGAAAAGCATGTGAAATATTGGATTATAGTAAGGAAGAGTTAATTGGATCAAATATTATCGATTTCATTTATCCAGAGGATCGATCATTGGTATGCGATAAGATGAAAAAATGTTTATTTGAAGACCTTTCAAGTGTTCATTATCAATATCGGGCTTTGAAAAAAAATCAAACAATTGTTCATATGGAAGTGCATAACTCTAAAACATTATACAACGGAAAGGCCGCCATTTTTGGAACAATCATTGATATTACAGCTCGGAAAAAAGCAGAAGAAACGATTCAATACATGTCTTATCATGATACCTTAACAGGATTGTCCAATCGTTATCATTTTTATAACCGGTTAAAATCAACTTTAGCTGAGGAAAGTACCAAAAGTTTAGCTGTTCTTTTCTTAGATTTAGACCGATTTAAAAAAATAGTTGATTCGATGGGGCATGAAATAGGAGACCGCTTATTACAAGCTGTTTCAGAAAGATTGAGAGGTTGCGTAATTCATCAAAATAATTTAGCGAAAAATGGTAGTGACGAATTTCTTATTTCTCTATTAAATATGAATCAACAAGAGGTTTCAGATGTTGCGAAATGTATTCTTGATTGCTTTACCGAGCCTTTTATTTTAGAACAATATGAAATTTATACAACAGCAAGTATTGGTATTAGCTTTTATCCACATGACGGAGAAGATGTTGAAACGTTAATAAAAAAGGCTGATTCAGCGTTGTATGAAGCGAAACGTAGAGGGAAAAATAATTTTCAATTTTATTGTTCAAATCAACAAGAGCTATTCAATAATAATAGGTTAGATATAGAAACAAACCTTCGAAAAGCATTAGAACAAAAGGAATTGCACTTACTTTACCAACCTAAACTCAATTTAACTTCAGGGAAAATCATTGGGATAGAGGCATTAATCCGTTGGCAACATCCCGAAAAAGGACTCATTTCTCCTTCAGACTTTATTCCTGTTGCAGAGGAAACAGGGCTTATTATACCGATTGGTGAATGGGTTTTACGCACAGCGTGTATGCAAAATAAGGCATGGCAGGAAAATGGTCTACCCCCTATGGTTATTGCGGTAAATCTTTCGGTTCGTCAGCTATATCAGCCTAATTTTGTTGAAATCGTAAGAATGGTTTTAGAGGAAACGGGACTTGCCCCTGAATATCTTGAGCTTGAGATTACAGAAAGTATGCTGATGGATGTTCAGCAAGGTCTTAAAGTTTTAAAGGAATTAAAAAGTATAGGTGTTCAAATTAGCTTGGATGATTTTGGAACAGGGTACAGCTCACTTCATTATTTAAAGGAATTCCCAATTGATAAATTGAAAATCGACCAATCATTTGTACGTAATTGTACGATAGACTCGAATGATGCCACCATTGTCAAAACAATTATAGCGATGGCCCATCAGCTCAAGCTTGAAGTCATAGCTGAGGGTGTCGAATCAAAAGATGATTTATTGTTTCTCCAGCGGAATCTTTGTGATCAAGCACAGGGATTTTTGTTTAGCAAGCCTGTACCTCCAGAGGATTTTGTACAAAGTTTTCAAGAAATCGAACAAATCATCATTCGAAATGGAATTCCTCAAGAATTATCCAATCAAAAGTGGATGGAGGAAGCATTACAAATTGCCCGTCAAGAATTATTGGATACTGTTAGACAGCAACAAGGAATGATTTTTAAATTTGTAAAGGAAGGAGATGCATTCATTCATACATTATGTGATGGGGAGTTGCTGCATAGATTGGGTTTAATTTCTGAACAAATTATTGGAAGGGAACTAAGTGATTTTCTGCCGAGCCATGAGGCAAAAGATAAACTTAAATATTATCAAAGAGCATGGGAAGGTGAGGAGCATATCACGTTCGAAGGGGGAGCAAATGGCGTTTATTACATTGCCTCTTTACGCCCTATTAGAAGAGGTGGCCAAGTTGTTGAGGTAATAGGTTCATGTATCGATATTTCAGAAAGAAAAAAGCTAGAAGAAGCACTAAAATTAAGTGAATTGAAGTATCGCCTTATTGCAGAGAATATGTTGGATTTAATCGGGATTGTGGATGTAAATGGCATCATTACATATGCTTCTCCGTCTCATAAAACTGTATTGGGCTTTTCACCGAAGGTGTATGAAGGAAATTTGGTTTTTAATTTGGTACATCCTGATGATGTTTCTCGTATTCAAAAACAATTTTTCCACATAGTCTCGACTAAAAGACCGAGTCAAGCCGAGTATCGTTATAAACATGCACAGGGTAAATGGGTTCATGTTGAGGTTCAAGGAATTCCCGTACTTAGTGAGAATGACGAAGTAGAACAAATTGTTGTTGTAGGCCGTGATCTATCGGAACGAAAGAAGGTAGATTAATTTATACGAAAATGGGGCGGACTTTAAGCTTCCGCCTTATTTTTGTTTCATGCCTTCTCACGCCTATTTGCTGACCGAATGCTTTTCACTGATATTTCCAGTCCAGTGATAGTTCCAGCAAGTTAAGAATGAATTTTTGATCTTTGATGCTATCCAGTGTGGAGATTAGCTATATCTTCTAATTCTTCTTGACACCATAGTATTGAACAGGAAGCATTTTTTTGTTGTTGAAATATATCGGAAATGATAAATTAAAGTTTAAATTATGTCGTATCTTAAAAAAGCAAACTTGTCTAAAGGAAAGGGAGCAAAGCCATTGGTCTTTGGCAATGCTACGACGGCTCGATTGCTGAGGGAGAATAGAATAGTGAACAGGTTATGGCATTTGAAAGATTCAATGGTGAATAGCTCTAAACATTTTTTTAGCTTCAATGTCGTTGCTCTTAAAATCACACTTCTATACGCAATTATCGGTAGCGTTTGGATATTTTTTTCTGATCAATTATTAGAACATATGGTTACAAATCCAGAATTACTCATCACCTTTGGGGCTCTCAAAGAATGGTTTTTTGTCATTATCGCATCTGTGCTGCTATTTGTTCTTGTTTCCAGAGGAATGATTCGAGATAAAAAACACTTCATAAGGATATTAGAGAAAAGCGAGCAAGAAATAAAAGAATCTCTAAAGGAGCTTTCTGATGTAAATAGGGCCTTAGAAGAAGCCCTGCTGGAAAGCGAAGAGCGGCATAAATCATTGTTTGAATACAATTTCAACTCGATTTATTCTCTGGATTTGAATGGGTGTTTAATTGAAGCAAATCCAACTTTTGAACGGGTTACAGGATATGCTATTGATGAGCTTCGTGGAAAGCCTTTTGAGACACTTGTTGTCCCTCATTATTTAGAATCAACGAAAGAAAAATTCAAAAAAACCGTTCAGGGAGAGGCTCAGAGATACGAAAGTGTTATCCACCATAAAGAAGGATATAAGATTCCTTTAATGGTGAAAAATATCCCTATTATCGTGAATAACGAAATTGTGGGTGTATATGGAATCGCTTTGGATCTAACTGAAGCGAAAAATGCTGAAAAAGCATTAAAAGAAAGTGAAGAAAGGTATCGAAAGGTAGTGGAACTGTCTCCCCAGGGAATTGTTGTACATCAAGAAGGGAAAATTGTCTATGCTAACCAAGCCGCTCTAAAAAGTATGAAGGAAGACAATCCAATCGGTCAATCCATTTTTTCCTATATTCATGATGATTATCATAAAATGTCCAAACAAAGAATTTCGGAAACAGCGATAGGAACGTTACTGCCTTTTACCGAAATGAAATTAATTCGACGAGATGGTGTGGTCATAGATGCAGGTGTTGGGGAAATGTCAATGAGTTATGAAGGCAGTCCCGCCACGTTGACCATGTTTAGAGATGTAACGGAGAGAAAACAGGTAGAAAGTGAGTTAAAAGAAAGTGAAGAAAGATATCGACGGTTGGTGGAATTTTCTCCTGAGCCCATTGTTGTTCATGTGAATGGATTCATAAAATATGCCAATCCAGCTTGTATCAAACTTTTAGGTGCGACATCTCTAAAGGAACTAATGAGTAAGTCGATTATTGATTTTGCCCATCCTGATTATGTAAATTTGGTTCAAGAACGAATAAATAGATTAAAAAATGCTGGTATTTTACTCGCACCTACGCAAGAGAAACTGGTACGTTTAGATGGCGAGATCATTAATGTCGAAGTTACGGGAATTACCTTAAATCATGATGGTGACCCTGCTCTTCTAATGATGATTCATGATATTACCAGACGTAAAAAAGCAGAAGAAGCCCTTCGTCAGAGTGAAGAAAAGTATCGATTGATTGCAGAAAATATGACTGACCTTGTGGGGATTGTGGATGTAAATGGTGTTGTGAAGTATGCTTCACCATCCTATCAATTCGTATTAGGATTCCCTCCTGAAGATTATGAAGGTAAAGGTGCATTTGATTTGGTCCATCCTGATGACATTCTGCATGTACAAAGTCAATTTAAGAATATGGTGATGACCAAGGAAAATCATATTTTCGAGTTTCGCTACAAACATATACAAGGCAATTGGGTTTGGGTAGAAGCGAAAGGTACGCCTGTTATAGATGAATCGGGTAATCTGATCCATTTCCTGATGGTAGCAAGAGAAATTACAGAAAGAAAATTGTTTGAAGAAAAACTAAGCTATATGGCTTATCATGATACATTGACGGGTGTACCTAATCGAAGACTCTTTCAAGAAAGATTAGAACAGTGCTTAAAAGAGGCAGAACGATATAAACGAAGGTTTGCCGTCATGTATATGGATATGGATAAATTTAAGCATATTAATGACACATTAGGTCACGACATAGGGGACGAACTGCTCAAACAATTCTCTAAGAGAGTTCAGAGCTGTCTTCGTGAAAGTGATACAATCGCTCGACAAGGTGGGGATGAATTTACAATCCTTCTTCCAGAAATCAAAGAGGAACGAGATGCTTTAATCATTGCTGAACGAATTCTCACATCTCTTCAAGCTCCATGGATGATTGGTGAACATGTATTCCGTACGACCTCAAGTATAGGAATTTCTTATTATCCTACAGATGGAACATCGGTTGGAGAACTGTTGAAATATGCGGATGCGGCATTATACGAGGCAAAGGGGATTGGAAGAAATAATATTAAGACTTATTCAGCATTAAGTAATAATAGAAAAACATCTCCATAGATAAATTGAGAAAGGCTCACTTGTTGAAAAGGTGTTAATAGCAATTGAAAATTGAGCCACATGTTAAAATTGAACTGAGCGCCATCTATACTGGAAATTGTTGATCTGTTTTGGCATAGAAATGTTCATTGGGCTTTATCTAGAGAAGCGGGCATAAATACCCTCGCAAGGGTATTATACCCGCAGAGGCTCCATGTCAGTCCAAGAACAGCTATGTTTGGATATATAGCTAAGATATCCAAGGGGCTTACCGTTTACTTGCGAAATGGATTATTTTTTAGTTTCAAAATACACCAGCTCTTTTATTAGTGAACAGAAGGGGTTGTTTTCGTTCTGAAGGTCAATTTTTCAGCTATCATACTTATTAAGCTGCCGATGATGGCACTACCGATAATATCAGATGGGTAATGATGCCCAACCCACACACGGGACAATCCAGTTAGCAGGGAAAGCCCACCCATGATTGAGCCGAGAATACGTTCACGAAGAAAAATAGAAGTGGAAATGGCAAACATAAGCAACGTATGCTTACTCGGAAAGGAAGAGTCCATTTTCGAAGGCATAAGTATGCCAACACGGTGTTTTACAAACGGACGCGGCTTAAAATAAAGCATTTTAATTAAACATTGAATACACAGTGATATTAGAACTGAAAGAACCGCTTTTAATGTCATTTTTTTGTAATTACGAAACCACATCACAATCAAAACAAAAAAGAAAAGGTAACGTACCTTGTTTGAGACAAAGATCATAAATATATCCAATGGAGAATAGCGCCCCGCCAGCCAACGAATAGCTTTAAAAAGATTCTCGTCCATTAAAGTCCCTCCCTCTTAAATGTTCCCATTTTTATTGATCTCCTTGTTGTTTTACCTCTTTTTCTACCCTGCCCATTGTTTCTATCCCATTTTGCTCTTGAACATTGAATTGAATTTTTTTGTCGGCTAGTTCCTCTTTTTTAAAGCTTAAATCTGGTTGGATATTGTTATTTCTACTTGCTTGCTTGTTCCAATCTCCCAAGTCATTCACCTCCACTAGTGCTGTTATGTAGTATGTTAAAGACGAGCGATTATTATGAACTTTTTTTCCTTAATTTAAAATGAATCTTCAGAAGAGAAATCAAATGAACCTCTTTGTACAAATTAAATTAATGTTGAGCAATAACTCGAATTATTGTTAACGGAAATGATTGTTGACGATATGACAGATATTGAAAGCAAAAAAATTAGGAAAGCCGTGGTCAAGAGGATACCAAGGGGATCACAGGTTTCTTTGGAGGAATGGCAGGTTGGCAATGATTGGACAATTTGTGATTCATGTAAAATCTGGCGGTAATGGAGGTTTCTCTTCCTTAGTCGCTGGTGTTATCCTCATGAAATTGCTGTTGATGACATGTATTTCCAATGGCCGGATTAGCTGGTGTGAATGATGTTGCCATTGGTACGTTTGATGGGAGTTCATTGAAAAACCTTTATAATAGAATGTAATGGACGAAACTTAAAAACCTTTAAGAAGGGGTGATGGGATGTTTCAACGGATTCTACTAGCCTCGGATGGTTCAGAGCATGCTCTTCGTGCAGCTGATAAGGCAATTGAGCTTATTGAGGGTAATAAGGGAACCATCGATGTTATCTATGTTATTGATGGAGCTACATCGAAATCAGATGTTCTTTATTATGGAAATAAAGAAGAGATAGCAAAAAAGAGAAGAAAGAAAATGAAGGGGATTGAGGAGAAATTATTTAAGAATAAAATTGAATATAACGTTCATATTTTACAAGGCGAACCAGGCCCCACAATCGTCAAATTTGCAAATGAAAGAGATTATGATTGCGTGGTAATTGGAAGTCGAGGGTTGAATCAATTCCAAAGCCTCGTTCTTGGTAGTGTAAGTCATAAAGTAGCGAAACGCGTAAAATGCCCTGTTATGATTATAAAATAATGAAATTTAGTACGTTAAATAAGACATCCGTACCAAATAAAGGGTATAGATGTCTTATTTTTCATGATAAAATAACCAAACTAATTAACCCCTTATATCTCCTTATATCCTCATTATACTTCCTTTTATATGTAAATGATGGACAAAAGATTTTTGGATAAATAAAATACAAAAAACACGCTAATTATAGAATGCAAATAATAACTTATAAACAATAAGAAAAAATAAGAAAGGATGAAAGAAGCATTTTTAGTATTGTTATCTATTCTTCTAATCATTTACTTGTTTAATAAATATTTCATTATTGTATAACTTATTTATAGATTTACTCACTTGTTTAATGTAAAATGAGTATGGTTTATTTAGAGAGAAAAGGTTTTCATTAATCATATTCCTCATAAATAGGTCTGTTGGTTCGTTGATTAGTCTGAGCATTCCTGCAAAAATACTAATGGATAGGGTGCGGTATATGAAATGGACAGGTAGTTTCAGTGCATTATCAATTATCATTGTTTTGGCACTTTTTATTGTTGTTGATCATCGATTCGCTGGTCAAGGATCCTTGATACAATTGTTAATAATTGTATTTATCGTACTCTTGGTTTGGTGGATAGGTAAGAAATATGATGAAGTTCAGTACAAGTATATACAACTCAAAAAGGAAAAAGAAAAAATTGAAGAGCGACAGAGCAAAAGTAATCAAAAAATTAAGCATTATGAATGTTTATTCAATTCTTTGGATGGAGCAATCTTTTCGTATGATGTCTTAAATGATCAAGTGTATTATTCGAAAGGGATTGAACAATTATTTGGATATACCAATGAAAACTTTAATCGCAATCCTAATGTTTGGAAAGAAATTATCCACCCAGAGGATGCTGAGAGGGTAAATCGTGATGACGAGCAATTGTTAGCGGGACATTCATCGAATGTTGAATTTCGAATCATTCATCCAGATTTTGATGAAAAATGGGTAATTAGAATGGCTGTACCTATAAAAAATCAAGATGGATCGCTCATGAAAATTAATGGACAAATCATCGATATTACAGAACGGAAACAGTTAGAGAATGAATTAAAGCAAATGGCGTATTTTGATGATTTAACCGATTTACCAAATCGAAAATTATTAGACCGTCATATTGAAAAGGCTTTAGCTCGCTCGAAACGTCACAACCACAATTTTATCCTCATGTTTATCGATTTGGATGATTTTAAGCTCGTGAATGATACAATGGGTCATGAAGCTGGTGATTTATTGCTTAAGGAAGTCGTAAAAAGACTCAATGAAAACATTAGGGAAGAGGACCTCATTTCACGCATTGGTGGCGATGAGTTTATCATTGTTTTTGAAGATACGAGTATGGAGGAAATTGAAGCCATTGCACAACGAATTATTGATTTTGTTTCTCTCCCTTATATGATAAATGAAAAAGAAGCAAAGGTTTCAGTAAGTATTGGGGTAAGCATGTATCCTAATGATGGAGAAGATAAGGAAACACTTATTGAACATGCGGATAAGGCGATGTATTTTGCTAAAAATAATGGGAAAAACAGTTATAAAATTTATGATCCAGAACTAGATGAATTGGTTTTTAAAAAAGCGGGGCTTCTTGAAAGCTGGATGAATACAATCCAAAAATCGAAATTATTTAATTCATAGGCGAATTGACAAAAAAGGTTTTACTTCTTGAATGTAGTAATGCTTTTTGTACAGTCCTAATTCCATTAAAAGTTCGGATAGGTCGCAGACAATTATGGTGTATCATGGAAATTGAACTTGGCAAAAAGCTAACATTATTTATGTTCAAAAATAATATCGGATGCCCGTTTACCATTCAGACTTCTCAGAACGGTGTACGGGCAATTAGAAGATCGTTGCAATTTCATTTGATGATTATATAATAAAAGAATAAGGAATGAACATTCATTCCGAGTGGTTCGAGAGGTGAAAAGATGACGAAAAATAAAAAAGACGATATTATGGGTGCTGCTTTAGTGTTATTTGCGGAGCGAGGCTATGATGGCACCACTGTTCCAATGATTGCCGAAGAGGCAAAGGTGGGGGCAGGAACGATCTATCGCTATTTTGAAAACAAAGAAACTTTGGTTAATGCTCTTTTCCAAAAGTATATCCAGGAGTTTTCTGAGACGCTAAAGGATGAATTTCCTTTCGAGTCGGCAAATATTCGTGAGCAATTCCATCATGTTTTTAATAAAATGATTCAATTTGCTAAAAAGAATATCCATGCTTTGAAATTTATTGATTCACATTCAAATACGCATCATTTAGATGAAATAAGCAATCAAATGTTCGAGGAATTTTTAGCGTTTCTTCGAGATGTTTTGGAGGATGGGAAAAAACAAGGGATTATTTCTCCGTTACCAACGGAAGCGTTGATTTCAATTGTGTACGGAGCTTTTAGTCATCTATTTAAATTAATTCGAATTGGAGTACTAGAAGAAACGCCAGAGCTTTTAGTAAGTGTAGAAGAGTGTTGTTGGAATGCGATAAGGGTGTCTTAGTGTAATAGATGCCTTTTTGACCAAGAGGAATGAACATTCATTCTGCTTTAAACTAAGTAAGGAATGAATATTCATTCCTGTTTATGCTGGTAGTTTATTAATTTAACAAAGGTGATGTTGAATGAGTATATTTAAAAACTGGCGAACGCTCTCTTTCATTATTTGGATAGTCGTTGCCGTCATGAGTGTCATAACGATGCCTGACTTGGCCCAATTAGTAAGAGATAAGGGTCAAATTGAAATACCAAACCATGCACAAAGTAAAGTCGCGCAATCGATGATTAATAATATGGAGGAGGACGGGGGTGAAAGCTATCAAATTATTGCTGTATACAATAGTGGTAGTGAGCATGCATTAACCGTTGAACAAAGAAAACAAATAAAGTCCTCTGTCGAAAAATTGAAAGATCAAGAAAAGCAGTTAGGCATTACGAACGTTGTCTCACATTTGGATAATGAAGAAACCGAAAAACAATTTGTGTCAGAAGACGGGACAACCATATTGACACAAATTGCCGTTGATAAAGAACATGGAACCATTACAGAAGTCGTTGATGAACTTGAGAAGGTCATACAGGTTGATGGCGTAAAAACCTATTTAACAGGAAATGCACTGGTTGTAGAGGATTTTGTTCAATCTACGGAAGCAGGTGTGAAGAAAACGGAAGCGATTGCCGTCATCTTTATTATTGTCGTGCTCATCGCCATTTTTCGCTCACCGATTGTACCATTTATTTCTCTTTTTACAGTGGGAGTATCCTATGTTGTGTCCTTGTCGATTATCGCTCATTTCGTTGAGCAATTTAACTATCCGTTTTCTAATTTTACGCAAGTGTTTTTAATCGTGATTTTATTTGGTATAGGAACAGATTATAATATTCTGCTTTATACACGTTTTAAAGAAGAGCTAACAACGCAATCACCTCTTCAAGCAGTCTCAGCAACAATAAAGTCTGCTGGAAGCACGGTGTTTTATAGTGGGATTGCCGTATTTATAGGCTTTATTGTTCTTCTAATGGCAGAATTCAAACTGTATCAAGCGATGTCAGCGGTTGCTATCGGGGTTGCTGTGTTAATCCTTGTATTGATTACCTTAAACCCATTTTTCATGGCGCTATTAGGGAAGAAGATGTTTTGGCCGGTGAAGCGTTTTGAAGGGCATGGAGACAGCCGCATATGGGCGTTTCTATCTCGATATTCTGTATTAAGACCAATTGCCGCAATTCTTTTTGTCGCTGTTTTATCTGTTCCGTTTTTGTTGCATTTTACAGGGACACTTAATTATAACGACCTAGTTGAAGTGGATGATACGTATGCATCGAAGCAAGGAATCAATGTGATAGAAGAGCATTTTTCACCAGGATTTTCATCACCAGCGACGCTAATGATCCATTCAAATCAACCATTGGATAATCAACGCTCTCTCCAAAGTTTAGATGAACTAGCGGAGAAAATTTCGAAGGTGGATGGTGTCGCAAGCGTCTATACCCCGACTCGACCAGCAGGAGAGAAGATCAAAGAGCTCTATATTAATGAACAAACATCTGTGCTTAACAACGGTTTAGGTGATGCCAATAGCGGGATTGGGGAAATTAATGAGGGATTGTCGTCTGCCGAAGGGCAAATTAGTCAGGGCGATTCAAATGGCATAGACAATGTCCAAACACTGATTAATGGGACTAATGAAGTGAAAAATGGTCTAACGGCATTAGAAGATGCACTGAATCAAGTAACAGACGGATTCAATCATGGAACCAGAGGTGCGAAAGATTTAGAAGAAGGTTTGAACTCAGTAAATGAAAATTTAGATACTGTATCGAATGCAACCTCTCAGTTGGTTACAGGTTACACGAAATTAGCAGATGGCTTAAGCTCATATAGCTCCTACTTCGTCAGGGTTAAGCAAGCGGTGGATGGAACAATACAGGGCTATGAGGCAATTGATGTGTCTATGTCCAATTTAATGGAGAAAAACCCTGAGTTAGTGAATGATCCTGATGTACAAAGAACGATTCAGATTGCTACATCAGCGATTGAACAATTGAGAGAGCTTTCTACTCAAATTGAACAATTATCCTCACAGCATGATTCCGTCATGTCTTCGTTTAGAGAGGCTAACGCTTCTCTTGAACAAGTAAATGCTGGTTTAGGGCAAATCAAAAAAGGTGTCGAACAGCTACAAACAGGAGCCTCTGATTTAAAAGAAGGACTCTCAAATGGTACGGAGAGCTCAACTCTAATGGCTAGTAAAACCTCAGAGCTTGGCTCAGGTGTAGAGCAAATTAATGAAGGTCAAAAACAGCTTTTGACAGGACTAAATGATTTAGAAGAAAAAATGGGATTATTACAATCTGGCCTATCAAAAAGTACAAAAGGTTTAAAGGAAGTTAATACAGGATTAAGCAATGCACAGGACTATTTAACAGGTCTAAGTGAGTCACAGGCAGCTGAGAAGTTTTACATTCCACAGGATGCTTTAGAAAGTGAGAAATTCCAAGAAGGCTTAGATCAGTATATGTCAGCGGATAGAAAAACGGCCCAAATGGTCATTATTCTAGATGTGAACCCGTACTCACTAGAAGCGATGTCAATTATACGAGAGATCGATGAACAAGTAGAAGGAGCTGTAAAAGGCAGTGATTTAAGTGATGCGCAAATCGCGATTGGTGGGCTATCATCAACAAATGCTGACCTTCAGGATATATCCAGCAATGATTTCATGCGTACTGCAACGATCATGTTAGTTGGAATTGGGCTTGTTCTTGTTGTCATTACTCGTTCTATTTTGCAACCACTTTTCATCATTGTTTCATTGGTATTAGCATACGGAGCCTCTCTCGGTCTAAGTGAAGCCATTAGCGCCAATGTTCTTGATGCGGAGTATCTAAGCTGGAATGTGCCATTCTTCGGTTTTATCATGATTGTTGCACTAGGGGTTGATTACAGTATCTTCTTGATGATGAGGTATCGTGAATATAAGGATGCAGACAATGCAAAGGGAATTGTTCAAGCGGCTCGTCATATTGGTGGGGTCGTAATCTCGGCAGCGATCATATTAGGAGGTACATTTGCAGCATTAATTCCTTCAGGTGTCATCACCCTCATACAGGTAGCAACGGTTGTGATCGTCGGTCTTATCTTACTCAGTCTCGTCATGCTGCCAATTTTTATTCCTGCTTTAATAGGGTTGGTACACAAACAAAAGAGAGAAAGTAAAGAGTAAAGAAATATAAAACCCCTACATCTAGAACAGTCTAGAATATAGGGGTTTTTAGCTTTAACGTGATTAAACCGAAAGATAATGCGAGTCGTGCACTATAAGCACCTATAAGGTTTTCTTAGAGGGGAGGAGACCATCTAAAGTAAAAGGTAGCGTTTTTGTCCATAATAGAGGCGCTACATCTTCTAATTTATCAACCTTCTTCATGCCTACCCATACATCGATTAAAATCGCTAGCCAAAAGGACTAATCAGTAGCATCAATATCGTTAACACAGCTTTTTCAACTGAATAAAAATGTTAAAGTATAATCCGCTACTTTGTTTTGACATGAAACCAAATGGCGGGAGAGAAAAACAGTATCAATTGGGGCCAGGAGCATTCACGGAATTGAAAAAATGGCTTTCTTACGATGAACAATTTTGGACGAACAAGCTATGAATGCTTAAACATGTTGTTGACAGCCATGAAGATATGAAACTAAAAGTTTTTAAAACAGAGAGTCTATATCGTATACTGAATGATAGGATATAAGTTTATTTCTATCACAAATAGGAGGTGCAATCATGAATAACGATTACCAATCACTACTTAATGGGATTTTCATTTGTGGAGTGCCAGCAGTTCGAACGGTGACCGCTCAGGAAAATGTTCAAATTGCCATTGATTTACGAGCGGAAGCCGATGAGAATGAAGATAAGGATATTCATCGAATTCATATTCCTCTAGTAGATGGCAAGCCGAATCAAGCAGATCTTCTTCAGAAGGCGATCGACTCAGTCGTTCAAGCTTATAAAGAAGGGAAACAAGTGGTTCTTCACTGAAAAGGTGGCAAAAGCCGCACAGGTAGTGTGGCAATCGGTGTATTATTAACTCTTCAAATGGCTGACTCAATTGAACAAGCCGAAAAAAAGGTGAAGGAAATACGTCCTGAAGTTGAGATTCATCCAGAATTTATTAAGGATTTAAAAAGGCTATTTCCTAACAAATAAAGCGTTCGCGAACGGGGCTGGGACAAAAGAGTTTTTATTGAAGAGAAATCCGAACGTCATGATCGTTGCTGCATAGCAATCGCTTCGGAACGATCCTTCGCTTTCCGCGGGCGGCGGGTGAGCCTCCTCGTGCTTTTCGCACTGTGGGGTCTCACCCTTGCCGCAGAAGTCTACGTCTATTTCCTCCGCTAAGGTTGTGCATTGTTCGCATTTTCAATCAACACGTTCGTTATGTCCCAGCCTCTTCACATTCCTTTACAGCAAAGCCTCGGCCTCCAAAATAACGTTTAAATTGGTACGATTTGTTTTTAAAGCAGAGCTAGTAGTGAACCACCAGCTACTCCTAATACAACAATGACCCAAGGAGGAAGTTTCCAGTAGACGAGCATACTGAATAAGAGTGCTGCAAAAGCAAAATCAATGGGTGCTAAAATTGCACTAGTCCAAATCGGGTGGTAAAAGGCTGAAATTAAAATCCCCACAACGGCTGCATTGACGCCCATTAATGCACCTTTTATTTTAGGATTTCTTCGTAACGCATCCCAAAAAGGTAACGCCCCTAGAATAAGCAGAAATGCTGGTAAGAATATTGCCACCGTTGCTAGCAATCCACCTTGCCAGCCACTGATCACGGTTCCAAGGTATGCAGCAAACGTAAATAACGGTCCTGGTACGGCTT
>NZ_ANNK01000153.1 GCF_000334155.1 Halalkalibacterium ligniniphilum
TCAATATCGTTAACACAGCTTTTTCAACTGAATAAAAATGTTAAAGTATAATCCGCTACTTTGTTTTGACATGAAACCAAATGGCGGGAGAGAAAAACAGTATCAATTGGGGCCAGGAGCATTCACGGAATTGAAAAAATGGCTTTCTTACGATGAACAATTTTGGACGAACAAGCTATGAATGCTTAAACATGTTGTTGACAGCCATGAAGATATGAAACTAAAAGTTTTTAAAACAGAGAGTCTATATCGTATACTGAATGATAGGATATAAGTTTATTTCTATCACAAATAGGAGGTGCAATCATGAATAACGATTACCAATCACTACTTAATGGGATTTTCATTTGTGGAGTGCCAGCAGTTCGAACGGTGACCGCTCAGGAAAATGTTCAAATTGCCATTGATTTACGAGCGGAAGCCGATGAGAATGAAGATAAGGATATTCATCGAATTCATATTCCTCTAGTAGATGGCAAGCCGAATCAAGCAGATCTTCTTCAGAAGGCGATCGACTCAGTCGTTCAAGCTTATAAAGAAGGGAAACAAGTGGTTCTTCACTGAAAAGGTGGCAAAAGCCGCACAGGTAGTGTGGCAATCGGTGTATTATTAACTCTTCAAATGGCTGACTCAATTGAACAAGCCGAAAAAAAGGTGAAGGAAATACGTCCTGAAGTTGAGATTCATCCAGAATTTATTAAGGATTTAAAAAGGCTATTTCCTAACAAATAAAGCGTTCGCGAACGGGGCTGGGACAAAAGAGTTTTTATTGAAGAGAAATCCGAACGTCATGATCGTTGCTGCATAGCAATCGCTTCGGAACGATCCTTCGCTTTCCGCGGGCGGCGGGTGAGCCTCCTCGTGCTTTTCGCACTGTGGGGTCTCACCCTTGCCGCAGAAGTCTACGTCTATTTCCTCCGCTAAGGTTGTGCATTGTTCGCATTTTCAATCAACACGTTCGTTATGTCCCAGCCTCTTCACATTCCTTTACAGCAAAGCCTCGGCCTCCAAAATAACGTTTAAATTGGTACGATTTGTTTTTAAAGCAGAGCTAGTAGTGAACCACCAGCTACTCCTAATACAACAATGACCCAAGGAGGAAGTTTCCAGTAGACGAGCATACTGAATAAGAGTGCTGCAAAAGCAAAATCAATGGGTGCTAAAATTGCACTAGTCCAAATCGGGTGGTAAAAGGCTGAAATTAAAATCCCCACAACGGCTGCATTGACGCCCATTAATGCACCTTTTATTTTAGGATTTCTTCGTAACGCATCCCAAAAAGGTAACGCCCCTAGAATAAGCAGAAATGCTGGTAAGAATATTGCCACCGTTGCTAGCAATCCACCTTGCCAGCCACTGATCACGGTTCCAAGGTATGCAGCAAACGTAAATAACGGTCCTGGTACGGCTTTTGTCGCCCCATAACCTGCTAAAAAGGCTTCTTCGCTTAACCAGCCTGTTGGTACAAATTCACGTTCAAGTAAAGGTAACACAACATGCCCACCGCCAAACACTAATGAGCCAGCTCGGTAAAAGCTATCAAACATCGCAACCCAATTTAATGCGGTGACTTCTCGTAAAATCGGCAGTAGAATAAGAAGTCCGAAAAAAAGCGTTAAACAGACAGCAGCAAAGCGTTTGCTTATCGGAAAGTTCATCTTCATTTGGTCGCTTTCTTGATGTTGTCGATAGATAAGGTAACCTGCAAATGCAGCCAGTAAAATGACACCGACTTGGCTCAAGGCAGTTTGCCATAACAGCGTGACAATTAAGGAGAATAAGGCAATTGTTCTTCTTTGTAAGTCTGGCGTTAAATTTTTTGCCATCCCCAAAATCGCATGGGCAACGACGACAACAGCGACAATTTTTAACCCATGAATCCAACCAGGCGTCCCAACATCAAACCCATGAAGAAGCAAGGCAAAGATGATAAGCGCAATGACGGAAGGGAGTGTGAAGCCAATGAAGGAAATGATGCCGCCTAAAAGGCCTCCGCGCATGAGCCCAATCCCAATCCCTACCTGGCTACTTGCTGGGCCGGGCAAGAATTGACATAAGGCGACTAAATCTGCATAGCTTTTTTCGTCTAGCCATTTTCTTCTGCGAACGTATTCCTCATGAAAGTAGCCTAAGTGAGCGATCGGGCCGCCAAACGATGTTAAACCAAGCCGTGTTGAAACGAGTAGGATTTCTAGTAATGATTTTAAATTTCGGTTTGTTTGATGTTGTTCCATTGATAACTCCTTTTTTTCAGTCTTTAATTTCCTTAAAAAGTTCATATGCCTTTTTTCGTGCTTCCATTAAAACCTTATTTCCTTTTTCCGTGATCGAATAGTATTTTCTAATTTTTCCTTCCACGTTCCGTTCTTCCTTTGTTAGTAGGCCGTCAGCCTCCATCGTGTGAAGAATTGGATAGAGCGTTCCCGAGCTAATGTTATAGCCGTGTTCTCTTAGCTCTTCAAGCATCCAAACGCCAAATATGGGATGCTCTTTCGCGTGATGTAGGATGTGGATTTGAATAAACCCAAGAAACAGTTTTCGTAAAATTTTATCTTCCAAATGTCCACCACCTATGTAAAAGGTTAATATCGGATTTCGATATCGAATATCTATAATGGGATGGTAGCAGAATTCTTTAAGCTTCTCAAGCCTTGGCTGGACAATTTACATTATTTTAACAGTCAATGCGCTTGATGTTTTCATTCATGTATTAAGTCTGAGCCTTAATTGCACATCAGCACAAACAAACTGCTCCTTTAAAAGTATTTGCGTATATAAGCATATTGTTATATACTAATTTGTGGATGGAGGTGCTTGTTATGAACAAAGAGATGACCCATGATCTTGAGAAGGTGGCGCAAATTCTCAAATTACTTGGAGACAAGACGCGCCTGACGATGGTGCAGCTGCTTCAATCACATGATTGCTGTGTCTGTGAATTCGTTGAGATTTTTAAGATGAGTCAACCAGCTATTAGTCAACATTTGCGCAAGTTAAGAGATGTAGGATTAGTAAAGGAAACACGACGGGGGCAATGGATTTTTTATTCCATGAACCAAAACAATGAATATTATCCGTTAATTCAAAGTTTATTAGCCCATCTGCCGAAACAAGATCACTTATTAATCGAACTAGAAACACAAGGATTAAGGATTTCCTGTAAATAGAGAGGAGAAAGAAAATTGACATCCGTTCTTTTAGCATCAGTGATTTTTCTTTTAACCCTCATCTTTGTTATATGGCAACCTAAAAATCTTTCCATTGGCTGGTCTGCCTGTGGAGGGGCAATCGTTGCATTATTAGTGGGAGTTGTTGATTTTGGTGACGTTATTGAAGTAACATCGATTGTCTGGAATGCGACCTTAGCATTTATTGCGATCATCATCATCTCGCTGATTTTAGATGAAATTGGTTTCTTTGAGTGGTCCGCGCTACATATGGCAAGAGCCGCAAAAGGAAACGGGGTTCGAATGTTTATTTATGTTTCGATTTTAGGATCGATTGTGGCGGCCTTTTTTGCCAACGATGGAGCTGCCCTCATTTTAACGCCGATCGTTCTAGCCATGGTTCGGAATCTTAATTTTGAGGAAAAAATGGTTTTTCCATTTATTATGGCAAGTGGCTTTATCGCCGATACAACGTCCTTACCACTTGTTGTTAGTAACTTGGTCAACATTGTTTCTGCCGATTATTTCGGCATTGGATTTCTAGAATACGCGTCAAGAATGATCGTACCGAATTTCTTTTCATTAGCAGCAAGTATTCTGGTCTTATATCTTTTCTTCCGGAAAAGCATTCCAAAAAATTATGATGTAGCGGAACTAAAAACACCTAGGGAAGCCATCAAAGATAAAAGGATGTTCCGTTTGTCTTGGTATGTGCTCGGTTTCCTTTTAGTCGGATACTTGGTTAGTGAGTTTTTGCACCTTCCAGTCTCCTTTGTCGCAAGTATCGTCGCGATTTTCTTTTTAATGATGGCTAGAAAAAGTCCAGCTGTGCCGACGTCACAGGTCATAAAAGGCGCACCTTGGGCGATTGTCTTCTTCTCCATCGGTATGTATGTTGTCGTGTATGGCTTGCGCAATGTGGGGTTAACAACGGTTCTCGCAGATGTAATTCAAACTGCCGCGGATCAAGGACTTTTTGTTGCTACGATCTCAATGGGCTTTATTGCTGCGGTTCTGTCATCGGTGATGAACAATATGCCAACCGTGATGATTAATGCCCTTGCTATAGCTGATACAAACACGGTTGGAAGCATTCGAGAAGCGTTAATCTATGCCAACGTGATTGGCTCTGATTTAGGGCCGAAAATTACACCGATTGGGTCCCTTGCCACATTACTATGGCTTCATGTATTAAGCAAAAAGGGTGTTAAAATTTCGTGGGGAACGTATTTTAAAATTGGGATTATCTTAACGGTTCCAACCTTATTGATTACATTAATTGGCCTTTATTTGTGGTTATTAATCATTTAGAACAATAAAAATCAAAAGGAGACAATGAGCATGTCTAAAAAAACACTTTACTTCTTATGTACGGGCAACTCTTGCAGAAGCCAAATGGCTGAAGGATGGGCAAAAAAATATTTAGGTGATGATTGGCACGTATACAGTGCTGGGATTGAAGCGCACGGATTAAATCCGAATGCGGTTAAAGCCATGAAAGAAGTGGGCATTGATATTTCCGACCAAACGTCGGATATCATTGATCCAGAAATTTTAAACAATGCTGATTTGGTGGTTACGCTTTGTGGCGATGCTGCTGATAAATGCCCGATGACCCCTCCTCAGGTGAAACGTGAACATTGGGGATTTGATGACCCAGCAAAAGCAGAAGGAACTGATGAAGAAAAATGGGCAACCTTCCAACGAGTTCGTGATGAAATAGGGGAGAGGATCGAACGCTTCGTTAAAACGGGCAAATAACAAACAAAGCGAGGCTGGGACATAACGAATGTGTATGATTGAAAATGCGAACAATGCACAACCTTAGCGAAGTCTATTTCCGAAGCGAATGCGATGCATCAACGATCATGACGTTCGGATGTAAAAACTCTTTTGTCCCAGCCTCTTTTATTAGGAAACGGCTAGTCAGAAAGGGTTCGTGCTTTTAGATTGAATGATTGCTGTTAAAAACATATATAGGATGATCGAACAAATGCGGGCTTCCCATTATGAGGGAACCCGCATTTATTCATAAATAAGAAAAGAAAGGCGAATGAACTCACCTTACTGCTCTATTTTCAAAAGTCTTAATGAAAGGTTCTTTTTCAGAGCTTGTTCAATAAATATAGAGAGTGAAAATATATTTGTAAAATAATAGAATTACTTAATATGTCAATAAATCCTTCAACTTTAAAATAAATGATCAAGCTTTTATGTTAAACTATAGAATAGTGATCTTTTTAGAAAAGAAAAGTATGTATTTGAAATTGTACAGACTTAGGAGGTTTACAGCAAAGTGTCTAAAGTTAAAGCCTTAACTTCAAGGCTCAGTTTTTTTGGATTAGCAGTTATCTTTTTGTGTCTGAAAACTTATATTTTGTATAAAGTTGGATTTTCGATTTACTCGGAAAATGCGAGACAAGAATTTTTACTTATGCTCAATCCGCTTAGCTCGTCCATTTTATTAATTGGCCTAAGCTTATTTTTTACGAACAAACTTAGAAATGTCATGGTAATTGTTACGAGTTTTCTAGCTACACTTGTTTTGTATTTTAATTTGCTTTTTTATCGTTTTTTTACTGACTTTCTAACGTTACCAGTATTGTTTCAAACGAGTAATGTTCAGGATTTACAGGGAAGCATTACAGAGCTTATGAGCTTCGCGGATTTGTTATTGTTCGTGGATATTATTTTCCTATTCATATTGTTGATGAAAAAGAAAATTCCTACGGTACAACGAAAAAAACGTGAGGCAATCATCATGGTAGCGGTGGCAGTGGTTATCTTTTTCATTAACCTTGACATTGCTCATAAAGAACGCTCTGAATTGTTAACTCGTTCATTTGACCGGGAGCTGCTTGTTAAAAATATTGGGATTTTTAACTATCATACGTATGATGCTTACATTCAATCGCAATCAAGAGCGCAGCGAGTCCTTGCTAATAGCTCAGATATTATTGAAGTGAAAAATTATACACAAGCAAATTATAAAGAACCAGATCCTGAAATGTTTGGAATAGCGAAAGGGAAGAATGTGATTGTTCTCTCGGTCGAATCCTTACAAAGTTTTGTGATCAACGAAACCTTGAATGGAGAAGAAATTACTCCGTTTTTAAACGATTTAATTAAAGAAAGTATTTACTTTGACAATTTTTATCATCAAACAGCACAAGGGAAAACATCAGATTCTGAATTCTTACTAGAAAATTCTCTGTTTGCGAGAAGCAGTGGAGCTGTATTCTTTACTCATGCTGGAAACGAATACCATGCGCTTCCAGAGATTTTAGGTGAAAAAGGATATTTTACTTCGGTTTTGCATGCAAATAATAAAAGCTTTTGGAACCGTGATGTGATGTATCAATCATTAGGCTATGATCGCTTTTTTGACATTAACTCTTATGATGTAAATGAAGATAATTCGATTGGGTGGGGATTAAAAGACGTCGACTTTTTTGAACAATCGATTGAGCTTTTGAAATCTCAGCCTGAACCGTATTATTCAAAATTTATTACACTCACCAATCACTTTCCTTTTGAGTTAGGTGAGGAGGATCGATTGATTGATGAGTATAACTCAAACAGTCGTACGTTGAATCGTTATTTTCCGACTGTAAGATATACCGATAAAGCACTCGAGGTCTTTTTTGACCGCTTAAAAGAAGAAGGGCTTTATGAAGATTCGATCTTTATTATTTATGGAGATCACTACGGTATTTCGGAAAATCATAATCGAGCGATGAGCATGTTTTTAGGAAAAGACGAGATCACACCATTTGATACGATTCAACTGCAAAGAGTGCCGATGATTGTCCACATTCCAGGGTATGACAAGCATGAAATTAATCATACGGTATCTGGACAAATTGATTTAAAACCAACGATTATGCATTTACTAGGGATTGAATCGAAAAAGGATATTCAATTTGGGAGTGATTTGTTCTCGCCAGAACGGGAATCATTTGCAGTGCTAAGAAACGGAAGCTTTATTACGGAAGATTATGTCTTTACAAATGAAACCTGTTTTAATAAGGAAGACGGTACTAAAACCGAGCGTTCTTACTGTGAGCCATATTTCGATCGAGCAAATCAAGACCTTGAATACTCAGATAAGGTGATCTATGGCGACTTATTGCGATATTATGAGAAAGAAGAGTAAAAGACCATACAAACCGTTTTCATAAATAGATAGATAGAGGTTTATGAATCGAAGACTTTCTAGAACCACCGCATTTGAAGGGTAAGCGGTGGTTTTCTTATTATTTAATGAATGGAGTATTTAATTTTTTGCTAGACTTCCTATAATTTTCAACTTCATAAACCGATATAACTATTACATAAGTACCATTTCATGCTATTTACCTTTTAATTAATAAATTATAATTTATTTTGTAGAATCCTTGTTTTATAATTGCAACAAGAAAAGGCAAACCAATTGAAAAATTGGGACGCAAAGCTAGAGGGACTAACGGACTACGGTTCTATGTCAGCCAGTTGCCTACATTGAAATGCTCCATTATTTGAGTGTTCATTAGGCTGTATTCTCAATATAGGAGTGTTGTGAATTGACTTTGGAAGAAAATGTAAAATGGAATGAGCCAGAGTTAGCAGAAGCAATTAAGCAATTTGAACGATTGCTTAAAAATACACCGGACAAGCCAGAGCATGTCATTACATTTACGGGTTTTTTAAGAACGCTACTACGAGTTAAAACAAAAAATGTTACGGTACCTGCTGCTGAAATGACGGCTATTTTAAAAAATGAAAAGCCTCAAATTTTTAGGGTGTTGAAAAAACAATCAGAAAGTACACCGTATCTTAATTACCTTATCAACATCAACATGGACTATTATGTTGCCCAGAAGAAGCTTTCACTTGTTAAAAAATTAATCAGTTATTAAAATGAAGCCCACATTAAAGTGGGCTTTATTATTGTCTGTAAGAGCCTTTTTTGGTAGAGCTTTTTTCGAAAGGGTGCTTTTGTAGTGGGCAAAAAAACGTAATCGGACCATGAGACATTGCTGGAAAATATGAATTGAAAAATTTAACCAGTTGTTATAAACTATATATGAGCATATGTTCATATATAGTTTAATTGATTTTTTAATTGAGCACTTTTCATTAAGAACACAGCATTATACAGATAACGAAAAGAGGGATCATTGTGAAGAAACAGCATCATCCGTTTTTAGCAGACCAAACAATTGAAGAAGCTTCTCGGATTTTAAAGGCACTTTCTGATCCGACGAGAATTAAAATCTTGTATTTGCTCTTCCAAGAAGAGTGTTCTGTTAGTCATATGGTGGAAGTGTTAGGCATATCTCAATCGGCGATTTCACATCAATTAAGCTATTTGAGAAATTTACGATTAGTCAAATATAGACGTGAAGGAAACACCTACTATTATACGTACGAAGACGAACATGTTTTTGATATTTTAAATCAAGTGCTTGAGCACGTTGAGCATGATTAAGGAATAGGAGGAGTAGGTTATGGGGCATGACCATCATCACCATCACCATTTTGATGAACAGCGGGAAGGCAACAAAAAGGGTTTAATGATTGCCTTGATGATTACCACCGTTATTATGGTGCTACAATTCTTTGGTGGAATACTAACGAATAGTTTAGCGTTGTTAGCTGATAGTGGACATATGTTAAGCGATGCAAGTTCCTTGGCGCTCAGTTTAGTGGCGATTTGGTTCGCTAGCCGTCCTGCTTCTCCGAATAAGACTTATGGCTACTATCGATTTGAAATTTTGGCAGCTTTATTTAATAGTGTAACCCTCTTTATCATTGCAGGCTTTATCATCTTTGAAGCTTACAGTCGCTTATTCGATCCGCCGACTGTTGCGAGTGGCACCATGATTATGATTGCCTTGGTCGGTTTAGGTGCGAATTTGCTCAGCGCCTGGTTTTTAATGAGGAAAGGGGATGTGAACAATAATCTGAATTTACGAAGTGCATACTTGCATGTGATTGGTGATGCCCTCGGTTCAGTTGGAGCAATTGCTGCAGGAATTTTCATGCTGGCTTTTCAGTGGTATGTAGCAGATCCGATTATTTCTGTTGTTGTGGCCCTTCTTATTTTGAGAAGTGCTTGGGGTGTACTAAAGCACAGTGTTCACATTTTAATGGAAGGGACCCCGCCAACGATTCATGAAGGGGAAGTAAAAGCCGCGCTAGAAGGGATAGACGGTGTCCGAAGTGCACATGATCTCCATATTTGGACCATCACTTCAGGTTTAGATATGCTAACCTGTCATCTATTAATTGATGATGAGCAGAGTAGTCAGGCCGTCCTGCAGCAGGCCATTGATCTTATTCATGAGCGATACAAAATCGAACATACAACAATTCAAGTAGAAAAATCATCTTTACAACACAGTGAAATGAAAGTATAAGAAAATACAGTTAATGATCGCTCCTTTTGTATTCGTAGATCTAAATCATAGTGGGGCGGTCTTATTTGTGTACTAGCGAAAGTTGTTAAATAAACGTTCAATTAAAAGTGTTAGCACTTAATTGATTAAGTACTAGTTTTTCATATGTCAGCGTACTAAAGGGTTATAGCCTGTCTTAGCGAGTTGTGTTGCAATGAGCTGATACCCTATTCCATTCGGATGGAGACCGTCGGGTGATAGTGCATGGGTACCGTACATACGAAAAATTGGATAAATATCAACAAAAGCAACATTTGCTGAGGTATAGGAGCGAAGAACATCATTAAATGTTTGAACCCAATAATGACTATATGAAAGCTCTTGATACGGATTGTATAGACCGATGATTCGAATAAAGTACGGTTGATCATTCATGCAGGATTTAATGTTTTGAATGTATTTGATGATGTGATATAAATTTGTACCTAAGTGTTGCAGGGCAACTTCAAAAAATATTGGGTTGTTCGTTTCGTTGAACAGGGCGTTTGCGTGCAACAAATCATTGCCACCGACTGTAATTGTTATTACATCTGCTTGGGCAATTTCGCTTCTTACTTGTCTATTTATAAGCATTTTGATGACATCAGTTGAAGTCAGTCCAATTTTTGCATAGCGTTTAGTGACGACAGGGATATGAAAAACAGAATTTAACATGTGAGCATACATGGGCACAAACCCAGTCATAAAATCAGACCCAAGACCGATTGTTAATGAATCTCCAATCGCAGCATATGTTAGAAAAGGTTGCACTTGTTCTCCTCCTTTTTTTTGTTTCTGAAAAGGGGACGGAGATTCAGTACAAGTTGCTTAAATAATGAAGCCCTTCCGCTCCCCTTCGATTAAGCTGTTTAGAGAAAACCTGCGAACTCATTTTTCATCCAAGCTGGAAGAGCAACCTCGCACATGATTCTTTCTATACTATGACAGGAAAAAGATAAGCGAAGGGTTATTCACATAGAGAGAGGAAGAATGGGTTAATAGTTGGATAAAGTTCGTTAAAAATTTTTAATATTTATAATTCGCATTGTGTAAATTACAGGGGTGTGGTAAAATTTTGCATACCTGATGAAGTTTAGACTTCATATTATAATAATGATAAGTTTAAACTTCGTTTTTTGATCCGAGAAAGGAACGAGCATATGGAATTTACAGCAAAAGCTGAAAGCATTATTTCCAAAGCTTTCGACGATCGCTACAGCACCAGCGTTGTTTTCATTGCTCAATGTAATCGTGGGCGGTGACGATTAAGGATGAACAACAGTTTGAGCGAAGAAAAGCATTTAATAAAGATGATTTTTTCTTATAAAAAAGGAGGGGAACGATGGACTTAGAAAAGCGATTGCAACAATTACGTCCGAAGATTTTTGAGATTTTTGATTGGCTGCATACTCATCCTGAGGTTAGTTGGAGTGAAGTGGAAACGACCTCATACATTACCGGTATTTTAAAGGAAAACCAATGCGACGTATCTACCTTTTTAGATTGCACCGGTGTTGTTGGCAAAATGGGACAGGGTAACTTTACGGTCGCGCTGCGATCAGATATTGATGCCCTCTGGCAAGAAGTGGATGGTCATTTTCAAGCAAACCATTCTTGTGGCCATGATGCTCATATGACACTCGCTTTAGGCGTCCTTCTATTGTTAAAAGATCTTAGCTATCATCCACCAGGAACGTTGAAATTTATTTTCCAACCGGCTGAGGAAAAAGGAACCGGCGCTTTGAAGATGATTGAAGAAAACGTGTTAGACGATGTGGATTTTTTGTATGGTGTTCATCTTCGACCCGTTGAAGAAGTTGTGGATGGCAAAGCGGCTCCCGCAATTTTGCATGGGGCTGCTCAGTTTATAAAAGGGGAAATTGTTGGTGTGGATGCCCATGGTGCTAGACCTCACCAAGGACAAAATGCAATCGAGATCGGGGCGTCATTTGTTCACATGCTAAATGCCATTCATTTAGATCCGTCTATCCCTCATTCGGTTAAAATGACGCAATTTTCTGCAGGTGGTGACAGTGGAAACATTATTCCTGGGAGGGCAAGGTTTAGCCTTGATTTACGTGCCCAAACCAATGAAGCCATGGAATTGCTAACGTTAAGAGTAAAGAAGATTGCAGAAGCCCTTGCAGCTACAAACGATGTGGAAATTCATTTAGATATGGGTGCAAATGTGGCAGCCGCCATCGTAAACCCAGAGGCACAGTCGTTAATGGAACAGGCGATTGAGGATTCCATTGGTACACAAAATATCGTGCCCCCTGTTGTGACAACAGGCGGGGAAGATTTTCATTTTTATACATTGAAAAAGCCAAATGTGAAAGCAACGATGCTCGGTCTTGGCTGCGACTTGCGACCAGGGCTACATCACCCGAACATGACCTTTAACAAAGAAGCACTATTAAAAGGAATTGAAATTTTAACCAAAGTCATTATTTTCACCTTTAATAAATACGGGGAGGTGGATGACAAATGAACGAACCATTAGACATTCGGCCGCTACGCACGCTTGATGAACTACGAAAAATGCAGGAATTAGAGCTGAAGGTTTGGGACATGGAGCCGATTCCTACTCATCAAACCCTGACTGTGGCTAAAAATGGGGGCATTATTTTGGGAGGCTTTATAGGCGAAACACTCGTCGGTTTTATCTATAGCTTTCCTGGCTTCCATCAAACATCTGTCTATCTCTGCTCCCATATGCTCGGTATCCACCCTGATTATCAAGGGAAGGGCTATGGAAGACAGCTAAAGCTTGCACAAAAAGAGGCCGCCATCCGTAAAGGATATAAGCTGATGACCTGGACCTATGACCCTTTGGAGAGTGTCAATGCTAACTTGAACATTGGGAAGCTTCAAGCCATTTGCCGCACGTACATTGAAGATTGCTACGGAGAAATGGATGATGCGCTGAATGCTGGGCTGGCAACTGATCGGTTTATGGTGGAATGGTTGTTTGACAGTGATCAACATACGAAAGAACAGGCGATTCGTGATGCGGAGGAGGTTCATCTCGTAACCGTTCAAGAAGATGAACAAGCCTTTCCTGTCATTGATGCTTTTGATGGGGGAAAGGCAGCAGCTGAGTTGAAGCAGCTTCATTCAAATCAAGCTGTGCTTGTACCGATTCCAACCAATTTTCAACAAATAAAGGAAAAGAACCATTCATTAGCGATTGATTGGCGAATGAAAACACGTAAACTATTTACCCTTTTGTTTCAAGCTGACTATGTTGTTGTCGGTATTAAAAGAAAAGCCGAAGCACCGCTACAGCACTACATCCTGATAAAACAAAGTGAAATAAACATACACCGTGAAGGAGAGGAATAACGTGCAAATACAGGAAGTCATTTTACGAAAGCTGAAAATGAAATTAATTGCTCCTTTTACAACGAGCTTCGGTACCTTTACAGATAAAGATTTTATTCTTGTTGAAGTAAAAAACAATGATGGTCTCTCAGGCTGGGGCGAATCCGTTGCGTTTATGTCTCCTTGGTACAACGAGGAAACGGTTAAGACGAATTGGACGATGCTCGAAGATTTTCTTATTCCAATGATTTTCGAGAAAGACATTCAGCATCCTGATGAAGTGTCAGAACGCTTCTCCCATATTCGAAAAAATAATATGGCGAAAGCAGCGATCGAAGGGGCAATCTGGGATTTATATGCGAAAGAAAACAACGAAAGCTTGAGCAAAAGCTTAGGCGGGAGCGCAAGCCAAATTGATGTCGGTATTAGTATCGGCATTCAAAACTCTGTTCAAGACTTATTGCAACGAATCGAAAAAGGTCTTTCAGATGGCTATAAACGGATAAAAATTAAAATTCAACCTGGCTGGGACGTTGATGTCATGAAAGAAGTGCGTCAAAAGTATCCGGATGTACCAATTATGGCAGATGCAAACTCTGCCTACCGTCTATTGGATCTGAATGTGCTAAAAGCGCTTGATCAATTTGACCTAATGATGATCGAGCAGCCGCTTTCATCTGATGATATTGTGGACCACGCCACACTTCAGGCTGAGCTAAAGACACCAATTTGTTTAGACGAGAGCATTCATTCGGTTGAGGATGCTAGAAAAGCCCTTGATCTTAACAGCTGTAAAATTATTAACATTAAAATCGGTCGAGTAGGGGGACTGACAGAAGCGAAAAAAATTCATGATCTTTGCCAGCAGCGAAACATCCCTGTCTGGTGCGGTGGCATGCTAGAGTCAGGAGTTGGCAGAGCTCACAACATTGCCCTCACGACGCTTTCTAATTTTACAATGCCTGGTGATACAGCTGCATCTGCAAATTACTGGACAAAGGATATTATTGAACCTGAGGTTGTCGTCGATCATGGTGTGATTCATGTTCCGACAAGAGCAGGAATTGGCTATGAAGTGAATTGTAGAAAGGTCGCTCAGTTTACGGAATATAGTCAGAAGTACACCAGATAAGGAACAGGCTTTGTTAACAAAAGACGAGAAGTAGAAGCGACCTGAATAAGTCGCTGAAGCTTCTCTTACAGGGAACTGTCTGAATACTCATTTAATTTGGAGGCTATCATGAAAAATAGTATAAGAATCGCAGGTGCTTACGTTGGTTTAATTGTTGGGGCTGGATTTGCTTCTGGTCAAGAAGTGCTTCAATTTTTTACTCATTTCGGATTATGGAGCATTGCAGGTGTGGTGATCGCCACCCTATTCTTTGCCTTTTTAGGGATGCACATCACTCAGCTTGGCAGTCAGCTGCAAACAACGTCCCATAAAAAAGTGATTGAGCATTTATGTGGTCCATACCTAGGAAAAGTTGTCGATTTTGCTATTCTTTTCTTCTTGTTTGGCGTAGCAGTTGTCATGGTCGCAGGTGCCGGTTCGGTTTTTCAACAACAATTCGGAGTATCCACCCTTATTGGAAGCATCGTAATGACGATTTTAATTATTGCAACGCTCTTGCTTAATATTAAAAGAATTATCGACATTATTGGCCTAGTCACACCATTTTTATTGCTTATTGTCATCATTATTGCTGGTTATTCAATTGCAACAATGGATGCAAGCTTCTCGGATTTACAGGCTTATGCAAGTGTAGAGTCTGCAGCATCCTCGAACTGGGTATTAGGAGCATTGCTGTATGTTTCGTATAATATCGCAGCAGGTATTGCTATGCTTACGGTCATGGGTGGTACCGTGAAAGATGAAAAGACAGCGGGAATGGGAGGTATTTTAGGTGGTCTTGGTCTAGGTCTGTTGCTTCTCTTAATCAATATTGGAATGCTGTCACACCTTGATAGTTTACAAGAGGTGGAGATGCCAACATTGTTCTTGGCCAATCAAATCTCCCCAGCGCTTGGGTGGTTCTTATCAATTGTCCTTTTAGGAATGATCTATAATACGGCTGTTGGAATGTTGTATGCATTTACAGCAAGAGTCGTATCACCTGACAGTCAAATGTTTAAGCTGTCTGTCGTTATTTTTGGTGCTTTAGCTTTCCTTGCAAGCTTTGTTGGTTTCATTACTCTTGTTGGTACGGTTTACCCACTTATGGGATACTTAGGATTTGTCTTGATCGCTGCGATCATTATTTCGTGGCTTCGGGCAAAGCAAAGGAAAAATCAAGGTCAAAATGTCGGGTTGAATTCATAACATCGTTTTAAATACGTCTTTTGGTATTAAAAGAATGAGTACTCTTCAGATATATACAACATAAAAATGAAATGGCTCTCTTTGTGAGAGCTTTTTTTATACTCTGTTTTAATTCGTAGATAAGGAGGGAATTGAGAGGACACAGGTTTGTAGATTGGAGAGTGGGGATATATCAAAAAAATCAAGACAAGAGAAAAACAAAGGAAAACACACGATTACCGATTATAGTGAAAAATAATTCATACACTCACATGTCATTTCAAATAAACTTTGACATCTAGGATGTGCTAGTATATGTTTGAATTAACAACTACACATTAAGACGAACAGGTGTCTTGACGAATGAATTGTCGAGACTTAAAAGGGAAGTTCGGTGTGAATCCGACGCGGTCCCGCCACTGTATGAGAGGAGCTTGTTCCCGAGATACCACTGATTCCTTAGGATTGGGAAGGTGGGTGCAAGCATTGAGCCTTAAGCCAGAAGACCTGCCTGCTTCGTTGACACTGTTAAACCTACGAGCGATGGGGAGGTGTTGAGAAGGCAGCGGTTTATGGCGTGGTTCATGTACGTTTCATATACTAAGGCATCTCTAACATTCTTCTGAATCGTTAGAGATGCCTTTTTTTAAAGGTAAAAAACATAAAATGTCAAAGCTGTCTAGCTCCAGACGTCAGCGGATCGAGGCCTCCTACGAAAACAAAAAGTGTTTTCTAGTCAGCGTTTCCAGCGCTTGTTGCAGCTAGGCGGGTACCTTGCGCTTTTCTTGTTGCATGAAAGAACGAGAGTCAAAGAAAAAACCATACTGGAGGAGAAGGATGTATTTTATTCAAGAGATTAAGAGGTTTTGGAAAGAAGGTTTACTTAAAAGAAGAATAAACAGGGGCTTTGCATTGATTTTATTTTTTGTCATCCCTTCTATTATATTGGTCAGCTGTAACGCACAGTCAAATTCAACAGTTCCAATTCATTCAGAAGGAACCGATGAAGAAATAAAACAAGAAAAGGTCAAAGCATTGCGACTTGGTTGGCCGACAGATGGTGGCTTTCCGTCACCTTTTGCATTTGATCCAACAGGACCAGCAGGGTATCTGCGAATGAGCTTTTTGTATGATACGTTGACATGGAAGGATGAAGAGGGAATTATCCCCTGGCTTGCGGAAAGCTGGGACATTTCTGAGGATGAACGTTCGTATACGGTTCAGCTGAGAGAAGGGATCAAATGGCATGATGGGAATGAGTTAACAGCATCAGATGTTCAGTTTACATACGAATATCTATCTCAGCACGGTTTCCTTTGGGGTGATACAAGCATGGTAAATCGGGTGGAGATCATCGATCAAACAACGGTTGTTTTTCAGCTAAACGAGCCGTATGCTCCGTTCGTTGAAGAGGTCATGGGAATGATTCCAATTATTCCAGAGCATATTTGGTCAGATGTGCAAGATCCGAAATCCTACCGCGAAGAAGGTGCTGCTGTTGGAACAGGACCTTACACGCTCCAGCGTCATCAACAAGAATCAGGGCAATATCTTTTCAAGGCGAATCGAGACTATTTTAAAGGTGAGCCATTAATAGAAGAAATCTCCTATATTAAGGTCAATAATCGGGCGTTGGCGCTTAAAAATAACGATATTGATGCGATTTGGACAAACAACTTTAATGAAATGCAGGAGCTGAAAAATGCAGGCTACCAAGTGATGGAGAGTGACCCACATGGAAGCATTGTCCGTATGGTATTTAATATGGAAGATGAGTTGTTGAGTCAAAAGGAACTGCGCCATGCGATTGCCTATGCACTTGATCGGGCGACCATTGCTGAAAAAGTGCTAGGTGGCAATGTCGTCGTTGGAAGTCCTGGAGTGATTCCTCCAGGCTCACCGTGGTATAACCCTGCTACGAAACAATATGACTTTCATTTAGAAAAGGCAAATGAGCTGTTAGATAAGCTTGGCTATCACGATCGCAATGAAGACGGAATTCGAGAAACTCCCGACGGTCAAGATTTAGCATTTACATTAATGGTTTCAACGGATGAACGGGATGCTCAATTGGTTCAAGACATGCTGAAACAGGCGGGTATTAAAGTGAACGTTCAAAAGGTAGACATGGCTACCTTTAGCGCTTCGTTGGATGAAAGTAAGTATGATATGGCGATTACGAGTCATATTGGTGTAAGCGGGGACCCTGATTTTCTGCGTCGCTGGTTCACTAATGCAGAGTATAACGAGTTAGCTTCCCATGGATCTGTCCTAGAAAATGAAGAATTTAATAGGCTTGCCGAAAAGCAATTAAGAATAGCTGATTTTGAACAAAGAAAGCAGGTTGTTGACGAGCTTCAGGATGTCATAGCTGAGGAAATTCCTACATTGGCGCTCTATCACCGACCGTTCTATTGGATGTATAACGAGGACCAATTTAATGGTTGGTTTAACACATGGGGCGGGGTCGGCAATGGAATTACATCTTGGGAAAACAAGGCTGCGTTTTTACCCGATGAGGAGTAGAAAGCTAGTCTATCACCTACTCTTGTTCTTTTGCATCATCCTCCTTAATTTCCTGCTCCCTCGACTGATGCCTGGTGGACCAAGTGCATACATTGAAGGGGGCGGAAATGACTCGCTGATGCTCATCATCACCGAAGAACAAAAAGATCAGCTATTGGCATACTATCAGCTCGATCAACCGCTGTATATTCAGTTTTTTCACTTTATATCAGGGGTATTGAAATGGGATTTGGGAATGTCGATTCACTTTCACTCACCGGTCATTGAGGTTATTTTTGCCCACGCAAAGTGGACGGTTCTTTTAGTCGGAATGTCCATTGTGCTATCTGTCATTGCAGGAGTATTCCTTGGGGTTGTTTCCGCATGGATGCAAGGAAGCAAAAGGGACTCGATTCTTTATACCGTTCTTCTAGCGGTTGGTGCAATCCCTGGATTTGTGCTCGCAACCTTATTGCTGCTTTTTTTCAGTATCCAGTGGCAGTGGTTTCCTTTAGGTGGAAATGCGACCCCATTTGCGAATTATGGTGAGGGATTCGCTGGAACGATGCGTAATCTAGGAGATGTTTTCTATCATGCCGCACTGCCTGTTCTTACCTTAACCTTGGTCGCGTTGCCGGGCATCTATTTACTTGTTCGCGGATCGATGCTAACAGTCCTTAGTGCTCCATACATTTTCGCAGCAGAGGCGAAGGGACTTTCGACGATGCGTATTCTTTTTCGTCACACATTGAGAAATGCCATCCTTCCGGTTGTTACCATCATTAGCTTACGCATCGCCCTTTTGTTGACTGGAGCGATCTTAGTGGAGACCGTTTTTTCTTACCCTGGAATGGGACATTTACTGTATACAGCCATTTTGACACGTGATTATCCATTAATGCACGGGCTTCTCCTTGTTTTTACGGCTGCCATTGTAATAATGAATGTGCTAACAGACGCGCTTTACCCGATGCTTGACCCGCGTATTCGCAGAAAGGAAATGAAGGACAATGCTTAGGTATGTTGGAATGATTGGTCTCCTTGTTTTTTTGGGTGTTGCTGTATTTGCACCAGTGATAAGCCCGCATGATCCGCATTCTTATCATGGTCCGGCATTGTCTGAACCAAATATAGAATTTCTCCTCGGTACGAATGATTTGGGCCAGGATATTTTGAGTCAAATCATTTATGGGACAAGAACATCTCTTTTGATTGGAACCGTTGTTGCTATCATCAGTACGCTTCTTAGTGTAGGCATCGGGTTGCTGTCGGGTTACAATCGTAGGCTTGACCCTTATTTGCTCGGTTTATGTAATATGATTTTGACGATTCCCAATTTGCTTATCGTCATTATTGTGGTCGCTTTTTCAGGCTCGGATTTATGGAATGTGATTTTGGTTTTGAGCTTCCTTTCCTGGCCTGCCTATGCAAGGATGATTCGTTCACAGGTATTGTCTCTCCAGGAAAGGGAGTATGTGAAGGCTGCAAAAACGTTTGGCGCCAGGCAAGGATACCTTCTTTATAAGCATATTCTTCCGGGTATTTATCCTTTGATGAGGGTAACATTCCTTACCACTGCTAGAGCAGCTATAGTGACGGAAGCTAGTCTATCTTTTTTAGGCTTGGGCGACGTCACAGAAATAAGTTGGGGAAGCATGCTTCATTATGCATTTCAAGCAGATAGCATTTTTATTAGTTCGGCCTGGCAGTGGTGGGTTCTACCGCCGACACTCTGCATGATTTTGCTCACGTTATGCTTTTCTTTTTTAGTCTATCAAGGGGATGAGAAGCTTGCTTTGCCTCGGAAAAAGAAGAAAAGGCAGCTCACACCTGAACCGATGGGCCATGAAAATAAAAATGCTTTACTACAAATCGATCATTTACAGGTAAAGTTTCCAATCTCAAAGAGAGAGGCGGGTTCTATCTATGTATTAGAGGATGTTTCATTAACCATTAACAAAGGAGAAGTTCTTGCTTTAATTGGTGAATCAGGTTCTGGCAAAACGACAATGGCTAGAGCAATTGTGGGCATGCTACCAACTGCTGAAATAAAGGGATCCATATTATTTCAAGGGAAAAATATGATGGATCTAGGCTCGAAGGAAGCGAGCAAACATCGTTGGGTCGACATCTCCCTCGTCTTTCAAAATGCGAAAGAGTCCCTTAACCCAGTATTAAAAGTGGGTGAACAAATTGAGGAGGTGTTGACGTATCACCAAGGTATGCATAGAAGAGAGGCGCGAGGTCAAACAAGGCGTTTACTAGAAGCTGTTGAACTGGATGAGGCAGTAGCGGATTGCTATCCACATGAATTGAGTGGTGGCATGTGCACCCGTGTAGTGATCGCTATGGCACTTGCGTGTGAACCGGCGCTGTTAATCGCTGATGAACCAACAAGCTCCTTAGATGCGATAACACGAAAAAAGATCATGAACCTGCTGCGAAAAAAAGTGGAGCAATACGATCTAACACTTCTATTGATTTCCCACGATATCGGTGTTGTAGCAGATGTAGCTGATATGGTAGCTGTAATTAAGGATGGAAAAATCGTTGAGAAAGCATCGGTAGGCAGTATATTTACCGTTCCCGAGCATTCTTATACGAAAAAATTAGTCGAGAGCAGGCATTATCTATGAACCAACTTCATTAAAGGGGGTACGAATGCTTCAAGTTCGTCATGTAAGTAAAACGTTTAGTCATCGAAAACAAGAAGTAAGAGCATTAGAGAATGTCCATTTTACGATAAACAAAGGTGAGGTATTTGCCTTGGTCGGAGAGAGTGGATCGGGGAAGTCAACTTTGGCCCATTTGATGATGAGGCTTGAAAAGCCTGATAAGGGAAGGATTTATTTTAATGAGGTTGATATTTTTTCCTGTTCGAAAGGTTTCGACTATCATCGTATGGTTCAGATGATTTTTCAAAATCCCGAAGGTTCATTAAATCCGAGAATGACGGTTGAACAATTAATTCTCGAGCCATTGCTTATTAATCATATTCCTTTGCAAGGGAAAAGGAGCACGGTCCATTCGTTAATGGAGATGGTTAAATTACCTTTATCCTTAGCTGGACAGCTTCCTAGAGAATTATCGGGAGGGCAAAAGCAACGGGTGGCAATTGCCCGAGCGTTAGCATTAAAGCCTCAATTGATTGTAGCTGATGAAGCGACATCTTCTTTGGATGCGTTAATCGAGCGAGAAATCATTGAACTATTGAAAAATCTCCACGAAGAGATGGGGGTTAGCATTCTCCTTATTACGCACAACTTGGATATTGTTCGTTCATTTGCTGAACGGGTCGGAGTGATGCAACGAGGAAAGCTGATTGAAATTCAAGAGACTGAAAAACTTTTCGCCGACCCGCAAGAAGCTTATACGAAACAACTTTTGGAAGCTACATCAAATTACAGAGCTCAGGCAATGAAATCTCGTCAAGGCTGATAGGCATTCTATAGGAAGCATCCGATGCTCGTTAGGTGAAAGGACATTTAGTTGAAAAAAGACATGGGCATGGAGTGTATGAACGTGACATGAATTATAGGAGGAGTAAAATGGAAGTATTCACAGCAAAGGCCGGCTTTTGTGTCGGTATTAAACGGGCGTATCAAGGGATGAATCGAATTGCAGCGAAAGAAGAGGAAGTCAATGTTATTCATCGAGTAAGCACATCGGAAAAAGCACTTGAATGGGATACATTAAAACGAATTGCAGACAAAGATCCTCACCTATTTAAGCAGTATCCAAACTTGAAAAATGTGAGTGTTCTCGATAACCCTTCAAGTATTGAAAGCGGAGAAAAGGTGGTGCTCGGTTTTCATGGGGTGGAAAAACATGTGAAGGAACGTTTTGCCACAAAAAACGTTGAGGTAGAGGATTTGCAATGTCCATTTATATCAAAATATAATTCGACGTTGGAGGAGCTGGCATCAGAAGGATATCATCTGATTGCATTTGGTAAAAAGAATGACCATCATTGTTTGGATGCACAAAGAGTTTCACAGGAACATGGACGCAAATGTGTAACAGTAGAAAAAGCAGCAGATGTGGATAAAATCGAGTTCGGAGCAGGTGAGCGATGGGCTAGTGTCGGTTCTGTAACAGGAAATACAGTACTGTGGAAGGCTGTTGTAGCAAGGTTGAATGAGAATGAAATTCCGATTAAGGTTGTTGAAACCGTTTGTTGGGATTCCTATAAAAGACAGGAGGAAGCGCTCCTTCTTGCAAAGGAGGCGGATGTCGTGGTTGTTGTTGATGATGGAGGAGGTGCATCACTTAGTGTGTTCGAGGTTTGTACAAGCGTTAATGAAAACGTCTACCAAATTAGTTCAGAAGAGGACATGAAGCCAGACTGGTTTGAAGGAGCTAAGAAGGTCGCTGTTGTAGGTGGTATTCTCGTTCCACAATGGACAATTGAAGAGATAGCGGCTCAGGTGACCGAGCGCTGTACTAGTTACTAAAGTGTTAGTCAGATAAAAAAATAAAAAGCCTTTATGAGCAGACCCTCTTCTCATATGGTTGGAAGAGAGTCTGTCGAGTAACGCTGGAAGTCTACGAAGAGTATGTCACTATGCTAGAAGCTTCAGCAACGTTAATAGTCGATCATGCTTCTCTCTTTTCAGAGAAAAGCGTAGGTATCGTTAAAAAAGTAAACGTCGAGTGTACCTTGCACTTTACGTTTGCTTTTTTATTGCTTCAAGATAAGGAGGAGAGAGGGTTCTTCAAAAGGAAGTATAAATAAGTATTCGTGATGAAGGGATGGGGATCCCTGCTGATAAAATAAAAAGACTAGGAGAACCATTTTTTTCAATGAAGGAAAAAGGAAACGGGTTAGGGCTAATGGTAAGCTATAAGATTGTACACACTCATAAAGGAAGCATTTAAGTAAAAAAGTCAGGTGAACGGAGGTACAACCTTTACAATCACATTGCCAATGTTGCCTTCATGATACGGTGCAATGTCTGCTAAGGCACCGTCCTTTTTCACAGAACCAATAGGGTCGGATTGGCCTAACTGATTAAAAGAAAACGAGGGCTTAAACCTGCCCCGTTTCTTTTAATCTAAAGGGTCGACTTTTTTTCCGTACTTTAATAGATCATAAATAGCCATCGTATCACTTGGATGGTCCTCAGAATAACGAGCTGGGAAAAGTGCAAAAAAGACAAAATAAAGGGAGAAATAAACAAAGTTATAAAAGAAAATATGGGGCGAGAAGATACCCAAGTTAATTAAACCATTTACGATAAAGATTGAGAGGAGATTAAAAAGGGAACCGCCTAAAAAGATGACAATGTGAGAAAAGGTGGTATCTCTTTTTAGCTCTTCATACTGAAAGAAAGAATGCCAAAAGTAGATTCGTCTTATTTCAAAAGGACCCAAACCGAACAAGCGCTTACCTGCCCCGATAGAAAATCGTAATCTGCCTCCAAAAAGCCATACGAAAAAAACATGCCCAACCTGATGAATAATTGAAATTATAGGTAAAATAATAAATAAAGACATGAGAAAGATAGGTATATCTGATAGTGTAAACATAAAAAAACCTCCCTGACATTTGTACGACTGTCCTAACCTATTGCCAAGGTGACGAAGGAATTAATCATCGAAAGTTATGTAATTTTTTTGGTTAATTATTAAAGATAATTTTTTGCACGGGTTTAGGTTCATTTTTTTACGGCTAATGAGGAGTGATTTACGAGCGAAAGCTGTTACTTATGGAAGGTTAAAATAAGTGAATAAGAGACGGATTACTTTCTTTCAAGGATTCATCTGCCCTCTTTATTGTGTTAGCAGCTATGGGATGGGGCGCTTGTTATTTGTTAAAATGATAAGGGTTCTCCGTATAAAAAACTTTTTCAAGCAATAACGCTTGTTCAACATAACTACTAAAAAACCTTGCAAAATCACGAACGTTTTTTTTGCAAGGTTTTTTGATTTTTATTAATGCTATTAACCTGCCAGGGAAGTTTCAGATTCAAGCAATAGTTGTTGATAAATTAAAAGATCCTGATTATATGAAGCTAAGTAGCTAAGCATACTGTTAAATTTCACTTTCTCAAAAACATTGTCATTCACAAGGTTATACAATCGATTTAACTTTTTTGCATAAGCCCAGGCCGATTCTTCAAAAGCATAATCCATTTCATGCTCTTCGAGGTCAACCTTGAATAAGGAGAGGTTTTTTCTTCTTTCTGAATAGGGTATTTTTTGCTTCAATTCATAAATTTCATAGGTTCTTGGTAAGGAGGCAATCAGGGCATAGCGGTCTAGATGGTGACCTAATTCATGCAAGGTTAATGCTTTTATATAGTCTTCAAGGGAGACCTTCTCCATCATTTCATTTCGAGCTTCAACCATTCGTTTAGCATCAAAAATCAATGTGCCTTGAATAAAATCATAAACCATGTTCACTCGAGTTCTTTTATGCTTTACATCGATTACAATGTTCACATCAATGAGTGTTGATTCAATCAGTTTTTTTACTTTTTTAATTAAGGCTCTTTTTTTCATCCATAACTTCCTTTTGTGTTAGATATCTTTGAAATTATAACACGATTTTAGATATTTATGTAAAAATATGAAAAAGAATTTTCTATGAAATTAAGTGGCGCATTCAGTAGGCTAGGTATTTCATATTGGAGCATCCACAGTATTTGGAAGAGTTGTTATAGCATGTTGGTGAAGGGAAGTAAGAGGTGAAGAGGAAGTAGACGAACAAGCAATCAAGTTAGTGTTATCTACTAATCACCCGTTGAATGTACAAAAACCCTCATAAGCGGTTCGCTCCGCCCCCTTGTCACTTGAATAAAACTAAATGTTGAAAAAATCTGAATTTAGCCTTACTATTAACAATATATAGTAAGGCTAAAAGTCATTTCTAGAATGACTAGTTTGGATGAAGCAAAAGAACACCACTGTAAGAAACCTTTGGTTATTTATAAAAAGGTTTCATTGTTGGAAGATGCACGAGTCAGGAGACCTGCCCATTTCTTAAGCTTCCTTTTTCTTCAGAGGTAAGAATACGGGACGGCAGGTTGTAGCATTGACGTAGGTCGGCTCTACCAAAAATGCGTTTCTACTCTTTCTCTAATAAATAAGGGAAAGAGTTTTCACTATATGGACGTAAAAGGAAATTGTATAGCTAAGATTTCATTTTTGAGGATGCGAAGAAGCATGAAGGATATGAGCTATCTCGTGAAGAAGTTAAAGACAATGAGCATTAATAGGAGAATGATAAATCATGCATCTTTCTGATGGAGTACTTAGCTTCCCTGTTGTTGTTACGACAAGCGTCGTAGCAGGGGCACTGGTTGTGTATTCAATTCGTGGAATAAAAGAGAGGGAAATTCCTCAAATAAGCTTAATGACTGCGGCGTTCTTTGTTTTGTCATTAATCAGTATTCCAATAGGGCCGAGCTCCGTTCACCCGATTCTTTGTGGGCTGTTAGGGTTAGTACTCGGCAAGCGAAGCCCCCTTGCCATATTTGTTGGTTTGCTCCTACAGGCTTTGCTGTTTCAGCATGGCGGGATTACGACATTGGGCGCAAATATTGTTATGCTTTCAATTCCGGCAATGATTTGTCACTACTTGTTTATAAAAGCGACAAAGCGTAGTCAAGCACGAGTTCAATTCATTGCAGCCGTTTGTGGGGGCATTGGTGTGATCGGGGCAGTATTTTTATTAACCCTTTTATTAGCGTTAACGAGCTCTTTTTACACAGACGGAATGCTTTCAGTCGTTCGAATCTTGATCATTGGTCATCTTCCCTTAGTAATCATTGAGGCTTTGTTAACGGGTTTTATCGTTGCTACAATTGTCAAAATACGTCCAGCGATTATTTTAGGAGAATCGTCTAACGGATAGTAAGAGGTGAACGCCGAATGGCCACAGCGTTTGTTGAGGAAATGAAAAGGTTCGATCCAGGTATAGATTCATCGTCTTGGGGAGCTGCATGGGAGCCAAGAACGAAAACGATTAGCTGTATTCTTTTTACGTTTGGTGTTGTTTATTTAGAAAACATCATGCTCCTAGGATTTGTGTTTACTAGCTTAATTATGTTGGCTAAGTTGAGCCAGTTCTCCTTTCGGTTTATTTTATCGAAGCTTGTTCTTCTCGTTCCTTTTCTATTGTTAATGAGCATTCCAATCTTGTTATCAAATGGATTTCCAATTGACGGTGAATTGCTTCGTTTTGTCCTACAGATCAGTTTAAAGTCTGGGGCTGCGCTACTTGTTATGATGATTTTGGTTTTGAGCCAGCCGCTCCATCAATTACTGAATAGTCTATCTGCTTTACCGATCCCAGGCGTCATCGTGTCCATTTTATCATTGACGGTAACATATACTCGCATGTTTTATCGGTCGTTAACCTTTTTTTATAAAGCATTGGTTTCCCGGTTATTTCGCCCATCGGCTAAGCCAGCCTCTTTAAAGGTCTATAGTGGGGTGATGGCGGGGGTAATTATGAAAGCTGTGGATCAGTCGGATAAAGTATATCAAGCGATGGCTGCCCGTGGATTTTCTGGGAAGATCCCTACTTCTCCTCCTCGTCCAATTAGTAAGACGGATTGGATCAAGTCTGCAAGTATACTAGGTTTTATACTGATAATTATATTGATTGAAAAGTGGTGGTTCTAATAGAAGTAATCTCAATTAAAGAGCTATCGTATACATATCCAGATCAGACAATAGCACGAACAAATCTTTCATGTTTGTTTAAAAGTAATAAGATTGCTCTACTTGGTGCGAAAACAGAAGAGGCCTATATGTTAGTGATGAAGATGTGTGTGACAGAAGAAATGTCGCTTTAAAGGAGTTTGAATCGATGAAAAGGAATGTTATGTCTGTTTGTTGTGTGTGGCTTCTCTTTTTCTTAATTGCCTCACCTGTCTATGCTCATAAAATGCTTATGGAACCCGTTGAAGCAGGTACTGT
>NZ_ANNK01000154.1 GCF_000334155.1 Halalkalibacterium ligniniphilum
TGAACGCCGAATGGCCACAGCGTTTGTTGAGGAAATGAAAAGGTTCGATCCAGGTATAGATTCATCGTCTTGGGGAGCTGCATGGGAGCCAAGAACGAAAACGATTAGCTGTATTCTTTTTACGTTTGGTGTTGTTTATTTAGAAAACATCATGCTCCTAGGATTTGTGTTTACTAGCTTAATTATGTTGGCTAAGTTGAGCCAGTTCTCCTTTCGGTTTATTTTATCGAAGCTTGTTCTTCTCGTTCCTTTTCTATTGTTAATGAGCATTCCAATCTTGTTATCAAATGGATTTCCAATTGACGGTGAATTGCTTCGTTTTGTCCTACAGATCAGTTTAAAGTCTGGGGCTGCGCTACTTGTTATGATGATTTTGGTTTTGAGCCAGCCGCTCCATCAATTACTGAATAGTCTATCTGCTTTACCGATCCCAGGCGTCATCGTGTCCATTTTATCATTGACGGTAACATATACTCGCATGTTTTATCGGTCGTTAACCTTTTTTTATAAAGCATTGGTTTCCCGGTTATTTCGCCCATCGGCTAAGCCAGCCTCTTTAAAGGTCTATAGTGGGGTGATGGCGGGGGTAATTATGAAAGCTGTGGATCAGTCGGATAAAGTATATCAAGCGATGGCTGCCCGTGGATTTTCTGGGAAGATCCCTACTTCTCCTCCTCGTCCAATTAGTAAGACGGATTGGATCAAGTCTGCAAGTATACTAGGTTTTATACTGATAATTATATTGATTGAAAAGTGGTGGTTCTAATAGAAGTAATCTCAATTAAAGAGCTATCGTATACATATCCAGATCAGACAATAGCACGAACAAATCTTTCATGTTTGTTTAAAAGTAATAAGATTGCTCTACTTGGTGCGAAAACAGAAGAGGCCTATATGTTAGTGATGAAGATGTGTGTGACAGAAGAAATGTCGCTTTAAAGGAGTTTGAATCGATGAAAAGGAATGTTATGTCTGTTTGTTGTGTGTGGCTTCTCTTTTTCTTAATTGCCTCACCTGTCTATGCTCATAAAATGCTTATGGAACCCGTTGAAGCAGGTACTGTCAAAGTTCATTACGAGGATGGAAGCTTTTCACAACGTACCGTCGTCGTTGTGTACGACAATGAAGAGAATCAACTATTTGAAGACAAGCTTGATGAACAAGGGCATTTTTATTACGGTGATATAGAAGGTGCTCATTTACTTGTGGCTGAAGACGGGATTGGACACCGGGTGGAATGGGAAATTGGTGTAGTTGAAAGTAATGAGTCTGTCATGAATAGATGGGGGACAATAACTGTCGTTGTGCTGCTCTTTATCGGAATTGCTTGGTTTTTTACGAAACGAAAAAACAGCCGCTCAAGCATGTAGTATCCATTTTATTGACAAACTATAACTGTAACGTGTAACGAAGGTATTCGCTATTAAGACTTGGAGAAAAGCCAAGCTTTGCTAATGTACGAGACATCAATATCAGTAAAAGACGACAAATAAAGAGGCTGGGATAAGAGAGTTTTTATTGATGAGCAATCCGAACGTCATGATCGTTGCTGGATAGCATTCGCTTCGGAAATATACTTAGCACTCCGCGGGCGGCTGGTGAGCCTCCTCGTGCTTTTCGCACGGTGGGGTCTCACCCTTGCCTTTGATCCCGCAGGAGTCTACGTCTATTTCCT
>NZ_ANNK01000155.1 GCF_000334155.1 Halalkalibacterium ligniniphilum
TATTTCGCCCATCGGCTAAGCCAGCCTCTTTAAAGGTCTATAGTGGGGTGATGGCGGGGGTAATTATGAAAGCTGTGGATCAGTCGGATAAAGTATATCAAGCGATGGCTGCCCGTGGATTTTCTGGGAAGATCCCTACTTCTCCTCCTCGTCCAATTAGTAAGACGGATTGGATCAAGTCTGCAAGTATACTAGGTTTTATACTGATAATTATATTGATTGAAAAGTGGTGGTTCTAATAGAAGTAATCTCAATTAAAGAGCTATCGTATACATATCCAGATCAGACAATAGCACGAACAAATCTTTCATGTTTGTTTAAAAGTAATAAGATTGCTCTACTTGGTGCGAAAACAGAAGAGGCCTATATGTTAGTGATGAAGATGTGTGTGACAGAAGAAATGTCGCTTTAAAGGAGTTTGAATCGATGAAAAGGAATGTTATGTCTGTTTGTTGTGTGTGGCTTCTCTTTTTCTTAATTGCCTCACCTGTCTATGCTCATAAAATGCTTATGGAACCCGTTGAAGCAGGTACTGTCAAAGTTCATTACGAGGATGGAAGCTTTTCACAACGTACCGTCGTCGTTGTGTACGACAATGAAGAGAATCAACTATTTGAAGACAAGCTTGATGAACAAGGGCATTTTTATTACGGTGATATAGAAGGTGCTCATTTACTTGTGGCTGAAGACGGGATTGGACACCGGGTGGAATGGGAAATTGGTGTAGTTGAAAGTAATGAGTCTGTCATGAATAGATGGGGGACAATAACTGTCGTTGTGCTGCTCTTTATCGGAATTGCTTGGTTTTTTACGAAACGAAAAAACAGCCGCTCAAGCATGTAGTATCCATTTTATTGACAAACTATAACTGTAACGTGTAACGAAGGTATTCGCTATTAAGACTTGGAGAAAAGCCAAGCTTTGCTAATGTACGAGACATCAATATCAGTAAAAGACGACAAATAAAGAGGCTGGGATAAGAGAGTTTTTATTGATGAGCAATCCGAACGTCATGATCGTTGCTGGATAGCATTCGCTTCGGAAATATACTTAGCACTCCGCGGGCGGCTGGTGAGCCTCCTCGTGCTTTTCGCACGGTGGGGTCTCACCCTTGCCTTTGATCCCGCAGGAGTCTACGTCTATTTCCTCTGCTAAGGTTGTGCATTGTTCGCATGTTCAATCATACACGTTCGTTATGTCCCAGCCTCTTTTAATTTAATCGTTAATTAGCAGTGTCATTACTTGTCGTTGTCTCAGAGTGGTGATAGTGCCTAGGTAAAATGAGAACCTCTACACGTCGGTTACGCTCTCGTCCTTCGGCAGTGTCATTTGAGGCGACTGGCTGATATTCACCATAGCCAGCAATACTAAGCTGCTTTGCTCGAATTTCAGGGTTTTGAAGAAAAATATTCATCACATTTAAGGCACGAGCCGAACTTAATTCCCAGTTTGATGCAAACTCCGCTGTGTGAATCGGACGGTTGTCGGTATGCCCAGAAATTTGAATATGCCAAGGTGGATCGGTTGCTAAAAAGTCAGCCAACGTAAGGGCAAGTGTTTCAGCAGAAGGCTTTAGATTGGCACTCCCTGAGGCAAACAAGATGTGATCATTGATCGTGATGAGTAGTCCATCAGGAGTAATATCTGCTGAAAGCCGGTTACCTAAACCTTCCGCTTCAATATATTGATCGAGCTCCTCTTTTAATTCTTGCAATTCAACCCACACGTCAGCTGCTGAAGAGCTGGTAGATGGAGTGGCTGGATCGACCTGAACAGGGGACATTTCCTCAAGAACACCTTGCCCTCCCATTGATTCAGAAAGGGCAACTCTAAGTTGTTCATATTTCGTTGCATCTACTTGACTAATTGCAAAGAGGATAACAAATAGTGCCAAAAGGAGGGTGAGCATGTCTGCATATGGAATTAGCCACGATTCATCTACATGTTCGTCGTGATGGTTTTTCTTTTTAGACGCCATGTTTATTATTCGCTCCTTTTAAGATACTCTACTTGTTCCTGTTCTTCTAAATAAACTGATAAGCTTTCTTCCATTGCTCTTGGAGAAACACCATTAATAATAGAAATCGTTCCTTCCACAATGATGTACTTATGAAGCGTTTCTTTTCGGGACTTGCGTTTTAGCTTGTTTGCAAAAGGGTGCCATAAGACATATCCACTAAAAATACCAAATAAGGTAGCAACAAAAGCTGCAGCAATCGCATAACCTAATGCTTCTGTATCTTCAAGATTCCCTAATGCAGCAATTAAACCTAATACGGCTCCCAAAACCCCAAGTGTTGGTGCATAGGTCCCTGCTTGTGTGAAAATCGATGCGCCTGTCGCATGGCGCTCTTGCATTGCATCGATCCGTTCATTAAGAGTGTAGCGAATAAATTCTGGATCGAGACCATCAATGACCATTCTCATTGATTGTTGGAGAAAAGGGTCATCAATATCTTTAATTTTCGACTCGAGGGATAATAGGCCCTCTTGGCGTGAAATTTTAGCATATTCTACGAACTGTTCGATTAATTCTGTCGTTGGTGGCTGCTTTTTCTCAGAGAATAGGATCTTAAACAGCTTTGGTACACGCTTTATTTCTTCCATCGGAAAAGCAACAAGCACAGCTGCGATAGTTCCAGCAAAAATAATCATAAAGGCAGCAGGGTTAATTAACACAGTAAGACTTGTTCCTTTGAAAACCATACCTAAAATGATAGCAATAACGCCTAGTATAACGCCTATAAATGATGTCTTGTCCATACTTAAAATCTCCCTTTAATTTAGAAAGTTGTAGCATTCTTGTATACTACTAACATATGATTTCAATCTATTATAATCCATATTGATGAGTTTTGACTCTGCATTTTTCATCAAAATAAGACAAAAATCTAAAAATATTGTAGTGCTTTCGAAGGAAATATATCCCTAAAAATGCCATTTAGGTAAAAACATGAAAAAATCATTCATTTAACTTTTGATTTTAACTAAAAGAGAAGGATAAAAATATTTTATTCATTCACATCCTTTGTACAAAATAGTCACCTGGTCTCAGAAATCATGAAAAAAATTCTAAAAATAGAATGATTTATTAAGGAGGTGTTGAGCGAGTACGAAGAATAAAGGGAAGGAGCCCTTTTTTCACGCAGCTATATGTCAAATTGAACAGAGAGCTTTACAAACATGTCATTGCTGCACATGGATGGTTCCAACACGTCCTTGTTCACTATTCGACAAGAATCCCTATATACCTTGTAAAATTTTTTTGAATTTAACTGTCTATTGAAGCAAGACTATTATCACTAAGGAAGACTTAAGGAGAGTCCACTTGCTGACTTGAAAATTAAAAACCGCACAAAAACCTTCATGTGCGGCTCGCTCTTCCCACTTGGATGGAAACGAGGCCGTCAAGTAACGTTGAGCAACCTTTCAATGAAGGAGGTGTGAGCGGAAGGGCTTCATTGTTTTATCAACTTGCACTTAAGATCCGTCCCCTTTTCCACACAAAAAAGAGCGCCTAGCTAAAGACGCTCGCATGTGTAAGCTTATTGCCCGTGCATGACCAAATGCAGAACTGATTCAAAAATTGTGAGGATAAATTTTTGAATTAGTAGATGCATGATTTTTCGATAGTGAATTTTCTTAGGCTTCTACTAAAAAGCTAGTATTTTCTTTCGTCATGTTTTTTATTTCGTGCCTAGAGAAGCCATTTTCCGCTAAGTTGCTCACAAATGTGATCATCCCTTCATCGGGGTAAGGGTTTTCAACTTGTCCTAGATCACTTGATAAAATACAATGCTTTGGCCCTACATACTTAATTTGTTCGTAAAGCCCATCCCAATCAATGCCGTAATTTGGCGTAATGACACCAAAGCAATGATCCATATAGGCTCCTAATTCTGCGAGTTCTTTTTGTTCCTCTTTTGAAAGGTTAACAGATGAGAAGGTAGGATGAGTGATAACAACCCTTTTTAATTTCATCTTTTTTGCAGCAGTTACTAAAGCAAAAATCTCTTTCCTTCCTAAATGTCCAGTAGCAAGAATAAGATTGTAATCGGAAATAATTTCTAATACTGTCAACGCATCTTCTGTCAGTTTTCCATCCTTTAAGATGCTTATCCCTTTACCCATTTTTCCTTGTTCACGTAACTCTAATTGAACTTTTGCCCATGGTGGTAGCTCATCTTCTTTTGTCTTATTTGAAAGAAATTCAATTTCATTTAATGCATCAAAGGTTGGCATCCAAACGATTTTTGCACCATCACGAGCTGCCATTTCTACTGCCAAAGGATTAATACCACCAATCGGGTTATTTAAACTAACTGCTCCGATAGGGTTGATAGCAGGGTGAATCTTTTTGACTAACCTTGCTCTCTCTGCTGTACAAAAATAATGCGACTTAATTCCAAACCCTTTCATACCTAACTTTATGTATCGTTCTGCTAGGTCTAAATCGTCAAGCTTTCTCTCGGGAATATCAGGGCCGGTATGTACATGAAGATCGTAAGCCCCTTCAAGAAGTTCAGCATGCATATTCTTCATCTCTCCTTTAATCATTAATGCAATGAGTGAAAAGCTAGTGACTAGTTTTATTGTAATTAATTTCAGAAATATTACAATATTTTTATAATTTTTTAAAGGGTGTTGGTGGTAATTGCGGCAGAGGATATTTCAATCAAAATGGTAATAAGTTTGACTATGTTAAAATGGCTGATAAATGACACAACGCTATGCTAGATTAAACGCGGCAATGAAGGAGGAGACTTATTTATATGATTCGACAACTAACGATACAGGACAATGAAGCTTGTATGAATCTACTAAAGAAACAACCAGCAGAAAATCTTTTTATTATTGGAGACATTGAAGCATATGGCTACAAGCAAGATTTTCAAATGCTTTGGGGTGACTTTGGGGAGCAAGGAGAGCTAAGAGGGGTTCTTCTTAAATATCAAGGAAATTATATCCCTTATGCTCCAGGTGCATTTGATGCGCAAGGGCTTGCTTTGATAATCTCGCAGGACCCTAATGCAGCGATAATCTCTGGGCTTGAAAGCGTCACAGCGAAAGTGCTTCCGTATGTCATGACACCGTTAGGGAAGACTCGCTCTCTCTATTATGCAAAATGTAATACAGCAGAAAAAATTGAATACGATGAGCGAACAAATCTAGTTAAACGGGCATCGATTCATGATGTTGAGAAAATCATCGATTTATATAAGGGAGTAGAGGAATTCTCCAGCACAGAAACAGTAGAAGATAAAAAGCGTAACATGGAAAAAGGTGTATCGAGAACGTATTTTATCGAAGAGGACGGCGACATGATTTCAGCAGCATCAACCGCAGCCGAAAATTCATTTGCGGCAATGATTGTTGGTGTTTGCACACACAATGATCATAGACGAAAAGGCTTTGCCTCCCAATGTATGAGTAAGCTTTGTTTGGATGTGTTAAGAGAAGGAAAGAGCCTTTGCTTGTTTTATGATAATCCAGCAGCTGGACGGATCTATAAGCGAATTGGGTTTGAAGATATTGAGAAATGGACGATGACAAGCTGTCTCTCAAAAGAGGTGTAAGGCAGACAAATCGACCCTTGTTCTCGATTTTTTCTTTGGTGGCTAATCTTCCAGTCACTTAATAAAGAAGCAGGTATGGCGAATAGCGCCTTGCCTGCTTCGTTTCCATTATGACTTTGTATAGTTAAGATCCCAAATCACACCATACTTATCTTTCACTTTCGCATATTTTGCTCCCCAAAATGTATCTTGCAGCTCCATTATAATGGAACCTTCCTGACGCAGGGCATCAAATATTCTTTGAATTTCTTCTTCGCTTGTCATTTCAAGTGCCAAGGAAATGTTATTGCCGACATCAATGGACTGGCCCGGAAATGTATCTGACACCATAAAAAACAATTCACCTTTTTTAAAACGTGCATGCATAATGCGATCATTCGCTTCGGGAGGAGTCGGAAAATCTGCCTCACCGAACGTTTGAATATCTATTATTTCCCCTTCAAAAGCTTCCTTGTAATACGCTAATGCTTCTCGTGCTTGACCGTCAAACGTAAGATACGGTGTCACTTGATGCTTCATGTTAAACACTCCTTATCAGTTATCACAAAATTTTTTAGCACATGAAATTGTCAAATAGTATAAGCGATGAATGAAATATTTATGAGCGGAAAAACGGCACAAACAGCTTTTAAGTTAACCTGAAACGGCTTCATTCAGCAGACTTGAGCTTGGCTCGCTCTTTCGGTATGATAACTATTAGTTGTATTTTTTAGGAAGAAGCCGTTATGCTTATTGTAGCAGATGAACAGGTGTTACGATATATTGTTTACAGTCAAGACAACAGGCTGATGAAAAAATTTTTTACGCATCGTTACTTCTTACATGAGCCAATAAAAAGTGAGGGAAAGAACATGACAAGAAAGCTTATTTTTTTTGATATAGATGGAACCCTGCTTAATCATGATAAAGAACTACCAATTTCAACCAAACAGGCGATTCAAACATTAAAGGAACGGGGACATTATGTTGCGATTGCGACAGGAAGAGCGCCATTTTTGTTTGGATCGTTACGAGAAGATCTCGGCATTGAAACGTATGTGAGCTTCAATGGTCAGTATGTAGTTGCTGAAAAAGAAATCATTTTCAAAAATTCCCTACATAAAGAAACGCTAAAAGTGTTCACTGAATTCGCCTTGCGCCATGATCATCCAATCGTATATATGGATCATGAGGATATGAAGGCGAATATCGAATACCATCCTTTTGTAGAAGAGAGCATTGGCACATTAAAATTTGAGCATCCGGCCCACGACCCTGAATATTTTGTAGAGCGCGATATTTATCAGGCGTTGCTTTTTTGCACAAGTGAGGAAGAACAACAATACATCGATACATTTGGTCTTTTTGACTTTGTACGATGGCATCCCGTATCAACGGACGTATTGCCAGCAGGCGGGTCGAAAGCAAAAGGCATTGAAGCGATCATTCAACACTTAGGCTTCTCAAAGAGCGATGTCTACGCATTTGGAGATGGACTAAATGATATTGAAATGCTTCAATTTGTAGAAAATAGTGTGGCAATGGGAAATGCAGAAGACTCTGTAAAAAAGGCAGCAAAGCATGTAACCAAAGATGTAAATGAAGACGGGATAAAGCACGGCTTGGAGCTTGTCGGTTTATTGTAAACAGATCTATAAACCGTCAGCTTAACCGGTTGAGCATACCAGAAGTGGTGGAATGAATGGGATGATACGTTCTTTAGAGACAAGAAGGCAAATTTTATTCAATCAAGAGCTCCACGAAGAAAAATGGACCTTATCTTTATAAAATGGTAGTTGGAAGAGGCTGGGACAAGAGAGTTTTTATTGATGAGAAATGCTGCATAGCATTCGCTTCGGAAATATCCTTCGCTTTCCGCGGGCGGCTGGTGAGCCTCCTCGTGCTTTTCGCACTGTGGGGTCTCATCCTTGCCTTTGATCCAGCAGGAGTCTATGTCTATTTCCTCCGCTAAGGTTGTGCATTGTTTTTCAATCATACACGTTCGTTATGTCCCAGCCTCTTTTACCAATTATTAGCCATTTACGACATTTCCGCCATTTACATGAATCATTTGTCCTGAAACATAGGTAGAATCATTTGAAGCAAGATATACGTATGCAGGTGCTAGCTCGGCAGGTTGACCAGGGCGTCCCATCGGTGTATCAGTACCAAATGACTCCACATACTCTGCAGGAAATGAAGCTGGAATGAGAGGCGTCCAAATTGGTCCTGGAGCAACACCATTCACACGAATGCCTTTTGATACAAGGTTTTGAGAAAGTGAACGAGTTAGGGCAACAATCGCACCTTTTGTGGCAGCATAGTCCATTAAAACAGGTTGCCCTTGATAAGCAACAATCGAAGCACTGTTAATAATCGAGCTACCTTCTTTCAAATAAGGCATTGCGGCTTGGATGAAATAAAAGTAAGAATAGATATTTGTCTGAAAGGTTCGGTGGAGCTGAGCGCTTGAAATATCCTCGATACGTTCCTGAAAGTGCTGCTCAGCAGCGTTATTGACGAGAACATCAAGCTGGCCAAAGGTATCAATAGTTTGTTTCACAGCTTCATGACAAAAACGCTCATCGCCTACATCACCACTTATAAGCAGGCATTTTACCCCTTTTTCTTCCACAAGCATTTTTGTTTCTTCCGCATCCTTGTGTTCATCAAAATAAACAATGCTGATATGAGCTCCTTCTTTTGCAAAGGCGAGGGCTACAGCGCGGCCGATTCCACTATCTCCCCCCGTTATCAGGGTTACTTTCTCATTTAATTTATTGCTTCCTTCATAGTGAGGATTTTCATATAGCGGTTTTGGGTTCATTTCTTCCTCTAGACCAGGTTGGCGTTTTTGTTCTTGGGGAGGTTGCCCTTCAGATTGGTGATTTCTAATCTCTT
>NZ_ANNK01000156.1 GCF_000334155.1 Halalkalibacterium ligniniphilum
TTATTGATGAGAAATGCTGCATAGCATTCGCTTCGGAAATATCCTTCGCTTTCCGCGGGCGGCTGGTGAGCCTCCTCGTGCTTTTCGCACTGTGGGGTCTCATCCTTGCCTTTGATCCAGCAGGAGTCTATGTCTATTTCCTCCGCTAAGGTTGTGCATTGTTTTTCAATCATACACGTTCGTTATGTCCCAGCCTCTTTTACCAATTATTAGCCATTTACGACATTTCCGCCATTTACATGAATCATTTGTCCTGAAACATAGGTAGAATCATTTGAAGCAAGATATACGTATGCAGGTGCTAGCTCGGCAGGTTGACCAGGGCGTCCCATCGGTGTATCAGTACCAAATGACTCCACATACTCTGCAGGAAATGAAGCTGGAATGAGAGGCGTCCAAATTGGTCCTGGAGCAACACCATTCACACGAATGCCTTTTGATACAAGGTTTTGAGAAAGTGAACGAGTTAGGGCAACAATCGCACCTTTTGTGGCAGCATAGTCCATTAAAACAGGTTGCCCTTGATAAGCAACAATCGAAGCACTGTTAATAATCGAGCTACCTTCTTTCAAATAAGGCATTGCGGCTTGGATGAAATAAAAGTAAGAATAGATATTTGTCTGAAAGGTTCGGTGGAGCTGAGCGCTTGAAATATCCTCGATACGTTCCTGAAAGTGCTGCTCAGCAGCGTTATTGACGAGAACATCAAGCTGGCCAAAGGTATCAATAGTTTGTTTCACAGCTTCATGACAAAAACGCTCATCGCCTACATCACCACTTATAAGCAGGCATTTTACCCCTTTTTCTTCCACAAGCATTTTTGTTTCTTCCGCATCCTTGTGTTCATCAAAATAAACAATGCTGATATGAGCTCCTTCTTTTGCAAAGGCGAGGGCTACAGCGCGGCCGATTCCACTATCTCCCCCCGTTATCAGGGTTACTTTCTCATTTAATTTATTGCTTCCTTCATAGTGAGGATTTTCATATAGCGGTTTTGGGTTCATTTCTTCCTCTAGACCAGGTTGGCGTTTTTGTTCTTGGGGAGGTTGCCCTTCAGATTGGTGATTTCTAATCTCTTCATCATACTTTTCCATGAACAGACCACTCCTTTTTCCTGAGTTAAAACAAATAACAATACTCCTTTATCCTTTTAGAAATTGGGGTAAACCTGCATTTGTAATAGAGTTTGTTAGGTTTTCTTACATTTTTGGAGATTAATTACTGACAATAGCGGTTAAAGGGATCGTACATCTTTAGGAGGAGGAGTTTATAAAATGACTAACCAACGTAAAGTGTCGGAGAAAATGGAACAATCCATGCACAAAAACTATGGGTTTGGTTTTGAAGAGTATGAGAGAAGCCTCACAAAAAAGCTGAAAGTTGAAAGGGAACGGGAGAAGTCTTACAAAGAAAACCTAAAGCTTTATACGGATATGAATAACAGATTGGGCTAAAAAAGAAATCGATCAAACTGTTATGAAAAAAGAGCACTTCCCAAAGGGACTGCTCTTTTTCTGTGGAAAAGGGGAAGGAGCTTTAGTTTAAATGGGTGTATCCATTAAGTCCTTCCGCTCACACGCCTTCATTGAAAGGTTGCTCAGCGTTACTTGACGAACTTGTTTTCATCCAAGTGAGAAGAGCGAATTGCTCATGCTGGTTTCGTTGGAAGAAATACTTAAACAACTTCTGCTCCAATCGACATCTTGAAATGACTTAAAGCCCATTCGTGTCCCGCTTTGTTAAAGCTCGCAACCCCTTTTTCATGTACGACAATCTTAAATCCTTTATTATAGGCATCTACTGCCGTATGTAGGACACAAATGTCTGTGCACACACCGACTAAATGAATCTCTTGAATGCCTCGTTCCCGTAAGCGCAACTCCAAGTCGGTTCCTGCAAACGAAGAATAGCGTGTTTTATCCATCCATCCATTTAATGTACTGAGAGCCTTTGTGTTCCTTATAGAGGCGTTGGACATCACCGTATAAGTGCCTTCCTTCTGTACCAGCGATATTGTGCGGGGGAAATAATGCTGTTTCTGGATGACCGATATCACCTTCATAATGGACGTCGGTTGCAAAAACCACGAGATTTTTGCTTGAAAGAAATGTATGAATTTGGTTGACGATATAACCCTCTAATTCTTGACCTGGTTTTCCGCATGTTAGCGCCCCTTCATCGTGAACAAAATCATTTGTGTAATCAATGACAATCAGTGCTTTTTTCATTGAACTTCCTCCAAGCTTGTTTTTGTGTTCTGAAAATAGTATGGCCAATCACCATTATTATAAAAAATTTGATAGGCTATATTCTCTCCTATGGAACATGCTTTCATCGGTTGGTTTGCTTATCATTTCATGCCAATTGTAGTGAGAAAAAGCGAGCATATGGTTCATATCAATCACAATCTCCTCCATTGTTATTCAACAATTATTGAAAAAATCCTATCTGCAATGAGTGATTGGCTGATAAATGGGTAGGTATGTTCAAGTGCTTAGGTCGTCGAAATAGATTATACTTGGTTTAATGACAAATTCAAGGAGAGGTGCGATTTCGTGTCAAAACCAACGAACACCATTAAGCTTATTGCCTTAGATATGGATGGGACGCTTTTAAATGACAAGCATGAAGTTTCTGAAGCAAACAGGGATGCAATTACTGAAGCACAAGAGCAAGGCGTACACGTTGTATTAAGTACAGGAAGATCCTTGATAACCTGTCGGGACTATGCAGAATCTCTCAAGCTGACATCCTACTTAGTCACGGTTAACGGAAGTGAGATTTGGCATACGTCTGGTGAGCTTATTCACCGTCAAACTGTGCCTGCAGACTACATTCAAACAATGTGGGATTTAAAAAATAAATACAATACAGGCTCTTGGGCTGTCACCGTCGGTAAAGTGTGGCGCGATGACTTTCCAACTGCGATTTCTGATTATGAATGGTTGAAATTTGGGTTTGATATCCAAGATGACGATGTGAGAGCATTGATTTTAGAAGAACTAAGCAAAAATAAGGAGCTTGAAATCAGCAATTCAAGTCCCACCAACATTGAAGTAAATGGGATTGGGATTAATAAAGCGAGAGCTCTTGAAAAAGTGTGTGAGAAGATTGGGATTACAATGAATGAAGTGATCGCCATGGGGGATAGTCTAAATGATCTGGCGATGATTCGAGAGGCAGGTATTGGTGTAGCTATGGGAAATGCACAGGACGTTGTCAAAGAAGCAGCAGATTGGGTCACAGGAAAAAATACGGACGATGGAGTGGCTCAAGCGATTCGGCATTGGGTCCTATAAGACAATGAAGATAGACTACATGCTGAAAAAAGGGTGAGAGCAAACGTGATAAGAATTGAAGGGCTATGTGTCGCTGCCTCTCTTATGAGCTTCCTCCTACCAAAAGTAAAAGTTTCCACGACTTGAGGCTGGGACAAAAGAGTTTTTATTGAAAAGAAATCCGAACGTCATGATCGTTTTTGCATAGCAATCGCTTCGGAACTATCCTTCGCTTTCCGCAGGCGGCTGGTGAGCCTCCTCGTGCTTTTCGCACTGTGGGGCCTCACCCTTGCCTTTGCTCCCGCAGGAGTCTACGTCTATTTCCTCTGCTAAGGTTGTGCATTGTTCGTATTTTCAATCATACACGTTCGTTATGTCCCAGCCTCTTTTTGGTACTCTATCCTCACCTGAAATTTTGAAGGTTTTGTGAATATTTTTGTATCGCTTTCACCAGTTGTCAGGCATCTTGCTTACAAACAAAAAGAGCGCCGATAGATAGCGCTCATCAATTAGTTAATCCTACTTCTTACTTAAACCAAGATGCACCGACAATGATTAAAAGGATGAAAAGAACAACGATTAACGCAAAGCCTTTCCCGCAATCGTGTCCGTGCATTGGGGCATATCCAGCACCAGCCACTGGGCCGTACCCACAACCGTATCCAGCACCAGCAACTGGTCCATATCCATATCCACCGTACATAACAAAACACCACCTTTCGAAAGGATAATACACAATATGCATACAGAGGACAAAATGAATTAGGGCATGTATGGAAAAAAAGGTAATTGGGTTAAATGAAATACGCCTTACATCGTGTTTTGCCATTAAAAGTTTGTTCTTTGTAAAACCGAAAACTCAATGTTTTGAGAAAAGGCACAAGACAGGAGATAGTAGAAAGAAATACAAAATTATTGGAAATATAAGAAATTGATTCATCAATTACTCAATTTGCGTAAATTTATAAATTCCTGTATCCTGTGTTAGGTATTTGCCTATTATTATTATTAAAAATAAAAAAGGAGTGTTAGATTGGAATATTTGGAGAGAAAAAAAGATGAAAACGCTTACGAACTTAATGTTTTAGGTAAAAAGTCACAAAAACAAATCATTATATTCAGAAAGTAATATGGTGGGTGTTAAGTATGCAGGAGAAACGCTTCACCCTTTTGAATGATTAGGAGGATTTATTCTGTGAAATCTGTCAAACAAAAATTTCTTTTTACGTTTTTGCCTATTATTTTAGTGACACTGCTAATCGGTTTTGGAATTGTTTATAGTAAATCAAATGAATTGCTCACAGAGTCGTTCCAAGAAGAGTCGCTATTGATGCTTGATATGTCTACAAACGAAATTGATCATTATTTCATGACTCATGTTGAACGGTTAAAGAACATGGTGACGTCTTCAGATTTAAGAAGCATGGACGAAGAGCTGCAAATGAGCTTTTTGCAAGAAAAAATAACTGAATATCCAGAATATCTCGCCCTTTTTGTTGCCGATGTGAACGGTGATGGTTTTTCAACAACGGGCGCTGAGTTTAATATAGCTGATCGCGACTATTTTCAAGAAATAATGGGTGGGGCTTCTGTCAGTATTTCCGATATGATTTTTAGTCGCTCCACTGGTGATAGCTCGTTTGTCGTAGCTGTTCCCCTTTATGATAGTGAAGGGAACCTGCTTGGCATCGGGGCCAGTACCTTTACAACCGATACCTTTAATGAAATGGTTACCTCGATTCAAATTGGTGAGACTGGCTATGCTTTTGTGACACAAGAGGATGGACTCATCATTAGTCATCCGAATAGTGAGTATATTGGGGAACGAAACCTTGAATCATTGGAAATTCCTGAGCTTACGGAAGCTCAAAATAATGCGGAGGCTTCTACTTCGCAAATGCTCGAATTTGAGCTCGAAGGCGAAGGAGAGCTTTTCGCATTTTATGAACAAATTCCATCCACCGATTGGAATTTGTTCATTACGGTACCGAGTGAAGAAGCTACGATGCAATTAAGTAGTTTAACCTATATTGTTGTGATTGTGGTAGCAGCAGCGATCATTGTTACGAGTGTGGTCATCGTATTATTTGCTCAAAGCATTACTAGACGGTTAAAAGAATTGCGTAGCGTTACGGAGAAAATTGAACAAGGTGATTTAACCGTAAAAGCAAGTCTGAAAGGGAAAGATGAAATTGCTTTGCTCGGTCAAGATATTAATAAAATGACGGATACGATGAAAGAGATGATGAACAAGATTCATGGTACGTCAACACAGTTAAATACGTCTTCCGACTACTTAGTGCAAGCAAGCAATGAGACGAAGGAAGCCTCAGAGCAAGTGGCTCAAAGTATTTCACAGGTTGCATCTGGAAGTTCTGAAGTCGCTTCTTCTGTCGGAATTGTAAGCGAAGAAGTGAATGAAATTGTGACCCAAATTGAGACGATTGCTATGAATACCCATGAAGTAAAAGAATTAACACAAGCAAGTCAACAAGCATCTGTAAATGGAGATCAGCACGTTAATCAGGCTGTAACAAAAATGAACGAGATGAATCAAACGGTACATGACTTATCAGACTTAATTCAAAAGGTTGATGGTCAATCGTCTGAAATAGGTAAGGTCGTCGATATGATTTCACAAATTGCGGAACAGACGAATCTGCTCGCACTAAATGCATCCATTGAAGCGGCAAGAGCAGGAGATTCTGGGAAAGGCTTTGCGGTTGTTGCTGATGAGGTGCGAAAATTAGCAACAGAAACAACGGAATCAGCGGAGCAAATTAGCCGCTTAATCTCGGAAACACAAAAAGAAAGCAGTCGAGCGGTCGAAGCAGTACAGCAAGGTGTAGAAGCCGTTGAAGAAAGCACGAAGACATTTAAAGTGGTGGCGCAAGTATTTAAAGACATTGCTGAGGATGTCAGTCAAATTAATACGAAAAATGAAGGAATTGATGACTCTGTCCATCACTTAAAACAAGTTGCACAAAAGATTAGTGAGCAAATGGAATCCATTTCTGCTATCACCGAAGAAATTTCTGCAAGCAGTGAAGAGGTAAGTGCCACGAGCCAACAACAATCGACTAGCTCTGAGCACATTACACAGGATGCTGTGAAGCTTCAAAATTTATCAGAAGACTTAAAAGATCTGCTGAATCATTTTAAAGCATAACTAGGTTAATTGACGATATGTTTTACACAAGCCCCTGATATAGCTTAATCAATCAGGGGCTTCTTAATGTGCATTTATTTATGGATTTAAATGGTTGTTTCGTTTCTTTTTTTGTTAGAATTTATTGTATTGATACTGCAAAATCTTGAACCACTTTTACCGAAAGAGACTAGATTAAATAAAGGTGTAATTTAGGAAATGTGAAAAGTGGAGTGCCATAGCAGTTCTTTGGATTTTACGGTACAGCAAGCAAAAAAGAAGTATTATCAGACGGAAGTAAGTTAATTCCTAGAGGACAAAATGCGAAATGGAGAAGAGGTTTGCTAAAGGACCTTTCTTCCCGATATGATAAAGGGAAGAAAAGATGGAAAGTGTAGGGATTAGGCCATGGAACAAATAAGCACCATGTTCATCATTTTTGGAGTCATTGTAGCATTTGTTGTGCTAGCAATCATTCTCTCGTATCAAAAGCGACGAAAAAAATATGATTTGATGAAGATTTCATTGCGTGATATTGATCGTATGACTGGGCATGAATTTGAGGACTACTTATTCGTTTTGTTTGCGGGGCTTGGCTATGACCATACGTACCAAACGAAAAAAAGTCGTGATTTTGGTGCAGACTTGATTTTCGAGGACAGTCATGGCTTTAAAACGGTCGTTCAAGCAAAATGTCTGTCGGATTCACTCGGATTAAAAGCGGTACAGGAAGTCTACACGGCGAAGGTGTATTACGGAGCGGATAAAGCCCTCGTCCTCACTTCGACGGATGATATCTCAGAGCCTTGCTTAAAGCTAGCATCGGCAACAGACGTTAAAATTATTGCTCGTGTACAACTAGAAGAGATCATAAAGCAATTTAAAAAAGGCAACCACGAACAGGCACAGGACATCATTGAAGAACCGTTTGAAAAGATTGCGTACAAACCTGAAGAAAGTTTTGTTACACCTGAAAAACATCGAGGTGTTATACGAAGTGGAGACTATTTTTACAAGCGAACTTCACGCATAAAAAAGAGTGGCTAAAAATGAGAGATGGAAGAACATTTGTCGCGGCTGACCAAGGCGCTTGAGCTTTTTCTTATCATTGGTCAAAAATGGACCATCCAATTGACTTACGATAGAAACCTTTGTAGTCTAAATAAAGAATATGCGAAGAAAAGAAAGAGTGTGGGATATGGAACGATTACCAGTAAGAGAGAGAAACATTGCCCTGATTGGTTTTATGGGTGTTGGGAAAACGTCAGTAGGGGAAATGTTGGCGAAACGACTTTACCGGGATTTCGTCGATGTCGATCAGGAAATTGAAAAAAAGTACAACATGAAAATCACAGAGATGTTTCGTATAAAAGGGGAGCAAGCTTTTCGTCAAATTGAACGGGAAATGTCAATTGACCTTTGCAAAAACAAACGCTTAAAAGTGATCTCATTTGGTGGAGGAGCCTATATGCAGGATGAGATCCGAGAAGCGTGTTTGTCTCAATGCATTGTCATTTATCTAGATTTATCATGGACGTCATGGAAAGATCGATTGAGCATTCTCATTGATAATCGACCCGTTTTAAAAAACAAAAACGTAGATGAGATGGAGGCGCTCTATCAACAGCGTCAGCCTTCCTATAATCTAAACAGCTTTAAAGTGACAACGGATGGGCTGAATGTAACCGAGGTTGTTGACCATTTAGAAGAAATCATCAAACTTGGTTGGGAGCTATATGAATCGTAAAACTCCTCCTTAAAGAGGATGAATAATTGAATCGAGCCAGTGAAAGGAAGTGTCACGCCGTTTGAGTTTCCCACGGTGAGGCACTTTTTTGCTAAAATAAGTAGTAAAAAGTGCTTTCTGCAAATAGCAGTGCTTACCAAAATAACCGAAACTAGTTAAGGAGAGAGGAAGAGGTTTTGATTAGGACATTACGTACGTTGATTATGATTGCTGTGTTAAGCGTGGTTTCCGCTTGTACAACCCTGCCACAAGAATCGAATGAAAATCATGCAGTTCAACATAAGGAAGAATCAATTGAGTTTGAACGGGTAAAAGTAGAGTTGAACTATCCCTCGGATGGCGATACCATAAATGTGATTTATAATGGGGAACCTGAAAGCGTGAGATTTTTGCTTGTTGATAGCCCTGAAACCTCTCATCCGCGGTTGGGGGAACAGCCCTATGGGCAAGAAGCGAAGGAGTTTACCAGTCAATTGGTTATGAACGCGAATACGCTAGAATTGGAATTTGATATTGGGCCAAAGCGTGACCGGTATGATCGGCTATTAGCCTATGTTTATGCGGATGGGAAAATGATTCAAGAGGAATTATTAAAGAACGGTTTAGCTAGAGTGGCCTACATCTTTCCACCAAACACACGATATGTCGATCAGTTTAACGCTTTACAAGAAAAAGCTCAGCAAGAGGGAATCGGGATTTGGGAGGTAGAAAATTACGCTCAGGAAGATGGGTTTTATCCTGAAGTAATTGAGCAAGCAAATGGTCAAGAGGACTCTAGTCATACTGAAGCACAAGAGCAGGGCTGTGATATCAAAGGGAACATTAACTCAAGGGGAGAGAAGATTTTTCATACACCGGATTCACCATGGTATGAACAAACGAAACAAGAAGCATGGTTTTGTACAGAGGAAGAAGCCATCGAAGCAGGGTTTCGTGCTCCTAAGTATCAGTAAATTCATCTAAGATAATTCATTACATCCTCCTAAACTGCTCCCCTTTCATCCCGTTTGTAGATTCAGATAAGTTTTCTAAATAAAAGGTAAGCAGGGAAGGGGGGAGGCTTTCTATGTTGTACGTTTCCCCTTTGTAAAAGATATAAAGCTTAGTTGGATCAGAACTTTAATAGTGAAGGGTTCTGTTATTGTTAAAATAAGAGTTGCTATCCATTCTATACTCCCTCCTCATTTCAATTAATCATCACAACTGATTCAGAATTCAGCAAAAAACGTGATGGATAAAGTCATTAGCAAACTCCGTAAAACAAAACGATGGAGACTTTCGGATTTTTTTTCCATTGTTCGCTCCCATCTCCTTTTATTATACTTGATTGACTGACGAGAGACTTATTTTAAAATAAAAAATGTTTGACCGGCTCGCTAACAATAGCTATGATTTGCAGCGAAACTGTTGACATACGGCAAGAGGGTTCGGTTTAATCGAGTGTTTAGGAGTGAAGTTGATGTTAGTAGTCAAAAAAATTTTAAATAACAATGTTCTGATTGCTGAGCATTCCGAGTACGATGAAGTCGTCTTAATTGGAAAAGGATTAGGGTTTGGAAAGAAGCCAGGCGAAGAGGTTGCTGGCTATACAGCGGAAAAATTTTTTGTGCTAAAAGACGCTACTGAGCAGGAGCAGTACAAACAGTTGCTCAATTATGTCGACGAATCGTTTATCGGATTAATGAATGATGCGATGGAACGGATTGAAGAACGATTTAATGTTCGTCTCAATGAACATATTCATGTTGCATTAACTGACCATCTTTTTTATGCGATAAAACGGATTAAGCAAGGGTTTGACATCAAAAACCCGTTTTTAATCGAAACGGAGCTTGCTTACCCAAAGGAATTTGCTGTCGCTACTGAAATTATTGAATTTCTTCAGCGCTCCCTTCAGGTCAACCTTCCAAAAGGAGAAGTAGGCTTTGTCGCTCTTCATATTCATAGTGCATTAACCCATCGTTCAGTGAAGGAAGTTAATCGACATACACAGCTCATTAGTGAACTAATCCAAGTCATTGAAAGCTCATTAAAGGTGAAAATTGAACGCGACCATATTGACTATTTACGCCTCGTTCGTCATCTTCACCATGCAATTGAACGAATTAGCTCCGATCAATATATGGATAATCAGGATAGCCTAAAAAAAATCTTGCAGGCCGAATATCCTGTGTGTTACAATCTGGCCTATAAGTTGATGAAGATTATGCAACAAACACTTAAGAAAGCGATACCAGATGCGGAAGCTGTCTATTTGACCCTTCATCTACAGCGTCTGTCAAAGCAATAAAATTTGTGATTTTCTTTACCGTGTTACTGGTAATGCAGGCATGAGAGAAAAGGAAATGGCCATAATAAGTGGATGGAGAGAACCTGCTCTTCTATTCCATGCTTGTTATGCCATGTTCTACTTTTCCCTCATGTCTTTTTTTGTTGCACAATTGTTCATTGACCTTTTTCCGTAGCTCCAAAGATGAACAATACTTTTATGAGGAGGAATTTTCCTATGTTTAAAAAGTCTTTTGGCGTGCTTCAGAGAGTCGGTAAGGCACTCATGCTGCCAGTGGCCTTACTTCCAGCAGCAGGGATTTTGCTCGCGGTTGGTAATGCTTTGCAAAACCCGGATATGACAAACCGAATTCCTGCACTTAATGCAGAGTGGGTCGTCCTAATAGCGAATATTATGGAGTCTGCTGGTGATATTGTGTTTGCAAACCTCGCTCTCCTGTTCGCTGTCGGTGTTGCAATCGGCCTTTCTAACGGTGATGGAGTTGCTGGGCTTGCAGCGTTAATCGGTTATTTGATTATGAACGTGACGATGAGTGTGATTGGTGGCATTACCCCTGAGATGATAGGGGACAACCCTGCATTAGCAAACGTTCTTGGTATCCCGACCTTGCAAACGGGTGTATTCGGAGGGATTATCGCTGGTTTGCTCGGTGCTTATATGTATAAACGTTACTACAACATTGAGCTTCCCTCTTATCTAGGCTTTTTTGCCGGAAAGCGCTTCGTACCTATCGCTACCGCTTTCTTTGCGTTGTTTATTGGGATTATATTGAACTTTATTTGGCCTACTGTACAAGAAGGTTTAAACTCCTTCTCATATTATATGACTGAATCAAACCGTACCCTTGCAGCTTTTGTTTTCGGTGTCATTGAACGGGCCCTCATTCCATTTGGGCTGCACCATATTTTCTATTCCCCGTTCTGGTTTGAATTTGGTTCTTACACGAATGCTGCTGGCGAAATCGTTCGCGGTGACCAACGGATTTTCTTCGCTCAAATTCGAGACGGAGTTGAGCTAACGGCAGGTACGTTTATGACAGGTAAATTCCCATTCATGATGTTCGGGTTACCTGCAGCCGCATTGGCGATTTATCACTGTGCTCGCCCTGAACAGAAAAAAGTTGTCGCAGGTATTATGGGTTCAGCTGCTTTAACATCATTTCTAACGGGTATTACAGAACCGATTGAATTCAGCTTTTTATTCGTTGCACCACTCCTGTTCGTCATTCATACACTCTTTGCTGGTCTTTCCTTTATGATCATGCACATTTTAAATGTAAAAATTGGGATGACGTTCTCTGGTGGGGTTATTGACTTTATTCTGTTTGGTGTGTTGCCAAACCGAACCGACTGGTGGCTTGTTTTTCCTGTCGGGTTAGCCTTTGCAGTGATTTATTATTTCGGTTTCCGCTTTGCGATTAAGAAATTCAACTTAATGACACCAGGGCGTGAAGAAGTGAAAGAAGAGGAGACGACGAATGTCACTGTCGGAAATGATTCTCTTCCTTATGAAGTGCTCGAAGCCCTAGGAGGAAAGGAAAACTTAACGAACTTAGATGCATGCATTACGAGACTTCGCGTCAGCGTCAAAGAAGGCGGAGACGTTGATAAAGATCGGTTGAAGAGGCTGGGGGCTTCAGGCGTCATGCAAATGGGTAATAACATTCAAGCGATTTTCGGTCCACGCTCTGACCAAATTAAGTCGCAAATTCAAGATATTTTAAACGGAAAAACACCTGCAAAGACGGTTGAGCTTGAAACAAAAACCGACGTGTCTGGAGATGTCACATTCGACATGCCGATTTCGGGTGAGATTTTAGAATTGCGTGACGTTCCTGATGAAGTGTTTTCGCAAAAGATGATGGGTGATGGCTTTGCCATTAAGCCTTCAGATGGAACGGTCTACGCACCGTTTGACGGTAAAATCGTTAACCTGTTCCCTACGAAGCATGCGATTGGCCTAGTGACAGACTCAGGTAGAGAAGTGCTGATTCACATCGGTATTGATACGGTGAATCTTAAAGGTGAAGGCTTCACAGCGCTAGTTGAACAAGACGCTGTTGTGAAGAAAGGGCAGGAAATAATGAAATTTGACTTGCCGTTCATTGAAAAAGAAGCGACTTCTTCCATCACGCCAATTATTTTCACAAATTTAGCTGAGGGAGAACGAGTCATACTTCATAAATCTGGAAAAGTAAGTGCGAAAGAAAAGGACATCCTTTCGATTAAATAAATTTTATCTACCCTCTTTACATTTACCTAGGGATAGATGCTACAATCGCTTCTGAGGCAAAAAGGAATCAGGAACTTCTTGATTCCTTTTTGTTGTTTTATGGGGCATCCCTATTTTGGCTCTAATAATTCAGGAGATTTGTTTATAAGTAAAAAAACGCAAACTCGCCATTCCTTTATACTTGAATTGTCGTGAAACAAGTAAGGGAGTCGAGTTTGCGTTCGTCATTATTTTAATATAAATCTACCTAGGTTAGAAGATTTGCTCCTAAAAAAGTGGAAGGAAGGTATCACCTGAAATTGGAATGGGAGAGAGCGGTTCACCGCTGCCCATCGAGTAACCAATAAAGGGTTTTGATCCTTCCCTAAGTTTTTGTTACAATTTTGTTCCAAATGGAGCGAGTATTTTTTTCGTACATGCTTAGCCAGCGAGTTTTCGTTTTAATTTCAGCTATGCTTAAATATTGAAACAGGATTACTAAATCTTTATGGTCTGATTTTTTAATGATCGAGGCTATGACACGTTCATCTCTACATTTCTGTAAAAAATAGCCGAGTTCCTTTCTCATATTCACCTCTTTTATTGAAGGCTGGTGTTTTTGCTTGGCAAAGTTTCTCTTACGTTCTTGGCAGCCTTAACCATGTTGGTGAGAGCTGCTATTGTTTCTTCCTCCGCGCGTGTTTTTAATCCGCAGTCAGGGTTAACCCAAAATAATTCGTAAGGCAGAACAGAAATGGCTCGCTCAATTACTTTTGTCATCTCTTCTTCTGAAGGGATTCGAGGGCTGTGAATGTCGTAGACACCTAAGCCAATTTCTTTATCATAGACGTTTGTTTCAAAGGCAGTGATGAGCTCTCCGTGACTTCTTGATGTTTCAATTGAAATTACATCTGCATCCAGAGCCCGAATTTCGTCAATAATCTCGTGAAAATCGCTGTAGCACATATGGGTATGAATTTGTGTCGTATCTTTCACGGTGGATGTGGCTAACTGGAAGGATTCCACAGCCCAAGCCAAATATTCAGCCTTGTCTTCTTGCTTCAAAGGTAGTCCTTCTCGCAGGGCAGGCTCATCTACTTGAATCATTTCAATCCCCGCTGCTTCTAACGCTTCTATCTCCTGAATTAAGGCTTGAGCGATTTGAAAGGCAACGTCCTTAAGCGGGAGATCGTTACGCACAAAGGACCAGGTTAAGATTGTGACAGGTCCAGTGAGCATGCCTTTCACAGGTTTGCTTGTTAGAGATTGGGCATAGGCAGTCTCTTCAACAGTCATTGGCTCGATAAAGGCTACATCCCCAAAAATGATGGGCGGTTTTACACAACGGGAGCCATAGGATTGAACCCAACCGAATGTTGTAAAGGCAAATCCTGCAAGCTTTTCACCAAAAAACTCGACCATATCGTTTCGCTCAAATTCACCATGAACGAAGACATCTAAGCCAATTTCTTCTTGGATCTCAATCCATTTTTTGATTTTTTCGTTGATAAGATTTTTGTATGCTGTTTCCTCTAGTTCGCCTTTTCGCCATAAATTTCTCGCACGACGAATTTCGTTTGTTTGTGGAAAGCTTCCAATCGTCGTTGTTGGCAGAAGGGGGAGCGACCATTTTGCCCTTTGCAATGCTTGCCGTTCAGCAAAAGGACGGCTTCGTTTGCTCGGACCACGAAATGCGCCTTTTGCTTTCGTTCGCCAAGGCGATTGGGCCAGAGCCTTGATAGCGGAATGGCTTTCATGGAATTTTGCTCTTGTTTTTTCAGATGGATCGGTAAGTGCTTGTTTTAACAGTTCAAGCTCACCCAGCTTTTCATCAGCAAAGGCAAGGGTCTTTTTTAACAACGGATCTAGTGCTGATTCTTGGGCAAGGCTGACAGGTACATGAAGCAAGCTTGAAGAAGGCTGTAAAATTTGCCGTTCAGCAGGGACAATGCGCGAGATCCGTTGAAGCTGTTCATAAATAGCATGAAGGTCGCTTCTCCAAATGTTCCGTCCATCGACAATACCAACACCTAGAACCTTGTCTGTTGGGAATCCTACTCGTTCAAGCTTCTCGTAGGTTTGCTGAGCACCATGCACAAAATCTAGACCGATGCCCTTCACAGGGAGGTTGATCACGTCTTCGTAAAAGGAGACAGAATCAAAATAGGTTTGCAGCATGATGGATAAGGAAGACAGCTCCTGAGAAAATTGCTTGTAAACATGGGAAATTAAGTCCATCTCTTCCTTCGTTATTGTTGTCACAAGGGATGGTTCATCCAGCTGTACCCAAGTGGCGCCCGCATCCTGTAATTCCTTTAAGATTTTAATATAGACAGGAACAAGGGACTTGAGAATTTCCGCAAATTGCTCATCCTGATAGCCTTTTGAGAGCTTCAAAAAGGTAAAAGGTCCAAGAATAACAGGTTTACCGTTGATTCCTAGCTCGTCTTTTGCTTCAAGGTACGCTTGAAGGGGACGGTTCACAGTAAGCTTCGCCGTTGTACCATTTATTTCTGGAACGATGTAGTGATAATTAGTATTAAACCATTTGGTCATTTCAGACGCCTGCACTGACTGATTTCCTCTTGCCATGGAAAAGTAGGTGGAAAGGGAAACCTTTTCACCTGAATGGTCGAAACGCTCAGGGATAAAGCCAAGCATTGTGGCTGTATCGAGAACATGGTCGTAGTATGTAAAATCACCTACTGGAATGAGATCCAGACCATTTTTCTTTTGTTTGTTCAAATGATGTAAGCGAAGCTCCTTCATGATGCTTTCGAACTCTGCTTCCGTGATTTTATGAGCCCAAAATGCTTCTAGGGCATGCTTCCACTCTCTATTTTCTCCAATTCGTGGGTACCCAAGGCTACTCGTTTTAACGTTTGTCAACGTTCATTCCTCCTATAGAATCGTCTTTAATCAGGGTATAAAAATAGAAAAAAGGGTATTTTTACCATTGGAAGATGATAAAAATACCCCACTTATGCTCCAGATATTTTTAACACCTCCCTATCTCCCGTAGGTCACAACAGTGCTGTTAAAACAGGCAGGTCTCCTGGCTTTAGCGTCATCATCATCTCCGTCTTCCCAGCAAAAAATCGCCAGTGACATCTCAGAGATGACTCGTCTATCACAGTGGCGGGACCGCTTCGGTTTTGCACCGAATTCCCTTTTAAAGAGTCGGACAATTTCTACCTTGTCTAACTCTACCTGTTTCCCCACATATGAAATTGATTTTCACTCTATAGTAAGAATGAATGAATTGTCAAGAGGGGGGTATTGCTTTTTTGCTTAAAAAATTTTTTTCGATAACTGAAAAAGGTAGTCTAGCAAATGGTTCGCGTGTTTTAATGAATCATAATTAAAATATTTTAGTTGCGAAATCTTTTATTTTTCTATACCATAATCAACATATTGAAATTTAATTTAATGAATATAACTAAATATAGTGTTTTTGCGGAAAAAAGGTGTCTAGTAGACTTAATAGGGAATCTGGTGAAAATCCAGAGCTGTCCCCGCAACTGTAAGTGCAGACGAAATGAAGGATGTCACTGTATACGTCATTGATACGGGAAGGCTTCAGAGTAGGAAGAAGCACGAGTCAGGAGACCTGCCTTGTTTTCCATAGTTTCCTATCTTCGGGGCATGAGATGGTGAGGCGGCGATTTTGGTTCTAGTCTAAGTATTGCAGGAAGTTAGAACATAGGTGCCGTTTTCAGCTCTTTCCTGAAGTGGAAAGGGCTTTTTATTTTGTAAAAAGGAGAGAGGAATATGAGTATGACTAGTGTTGAGCTGAAACAAGAAGCACTCTTTAACATGCTACAAGAAAGATTTCCACAATTACCTATACATACATTATTTGAACGGGGAACGAATCTTCAATCGATCGCAATGACTGCGTTGGATCAAATGTCGATGGAGGAGCCTGACTGGACGTATGTGGCTGCCCATTGCTATTTGCACGAGCTCTATGAGCAAGTGGCTCAAAATCGAGGCGTTGAACCTGCATCGGTCTATCAGCATTTTGGCACACTTGTCACAACCCTTGTAGAAAAAGGCATTTATAAGCGTGAGCTATTGGAAGTATACAGCCAGGAGGATTTCAATCAGTTGGAGTCTTGCTTTTGCCCAGAAAAGGACCAACTTTTTACGTACATCGGTTTAAAGACGTTGGCTGACCGTTATTTGGCAAGACTTCATGATGGAACATTAATGGAACTGCCTCAGCAACGATTTATGCTGATTGCGCTGACACTAATGATGAACGAAACGAAAGAAAAGCGCCTTTCTCTTGTGAAAGAAGCGTATTGGGCTCTATCAAACCTGTATATGACGGTGGCGACACCGACACTTGCCAATGCTGGAAAGCAAGTCGGCCAATTATCAAGCTGTTTTATTGATACGATAGATGACAGCTTGCGTGGTATTTTTGATAGCTGTACGGATGCGGCAACAGTCAGTAAAAATGGCGGTGGGCTTGGTATCTATTTAGGTAAAATCCGCGGGAAAGGCTCAGCGATTAAAAATTATAAAAATGTTTCCTCCGGTGTTTTGCCATGGATGAAGCAGTTAAACAATGTTGCTGTTAGTGTCGATCAGTTAGGCCAGCGGCAAGGGGCGATTGCTGTCTACCTCGATATTTGGCATAAAGACATTTTCTCGTTTCTTGATGCAAAGCTAAATAATGGAGATGAGCGTCAGCGTACCCATGATTTATTCACAGCGGTTTGCCTTCCAGATTTATTTATGGAGGCCGTTGAAGAGCGTGAATCTTGGTATTTGTTTGACCCGCATGAGGTTCGTCAAGTAATGGGTTTTTCATTAGAGGATGCGTTTGATGAGGAAAAGGGTGCGGGGACATTCCGTGATCGCTATAAGCAGTGTGTCGATCATCCTGAGCTGTCTCGTATTGAAGTCCCTGCGATTGATGTAATGAAGCGAATGATGATTTCTCAGCTTGAAACGGGAAGTCCGTTCATGTATTACAGAGATCAAGCGAACCGACTAAATCCGAATCAGCACGCTGGAATGGTGTATGGTTCAAACCTTTGTACAGAAATCATTCAAAACATGAGTGTCACAAAAGTGGTTGAAGAGGAAACGGAAGACGGGAAGATTGTTATTACGAAAGAACCTGGAGATTATGTCGTCTGTAACTTGAGCTCACTTTCTTTGGCGAAGGTTGTCACTGATGATGTGCTTGAACGACTCATTCCGATTCAGGTCCGGATGCTAGATAACGTCATTGACGTGAATAGCATTGAAGTGAAGCAAGCAGGCTTAACGAATCAAAAATACCGTGCTGTCGGACTTGGAACCTATGGCTGGCACCACCTTCTTGCGCTGAAAGGCATTGCTTGGGAGTCGGAAAAAGCGGTGGAATTAGCTGATAAGCTTTATGAAAAGATTAACTATTTAACGATTCAGGCAAGTATGGAATTGGCGAAGGAAAAGGGGGCCTACCCAATGTTTTCCGGATCTGATTGGGAAACCGGATCGTACTTTGAAAAGCGTGACTATGACTCAGAGGCGTGGAGTGAATTAAAGAAACAAGTAAAAGTGCACGGAATCCGTAATGGTTATTTGCTTGCCGTTGCACCGAATGCGACGACCGCACTCATTGGGGGAACGACGGCATCCATCGATCCGATCTTCAAAAAGGAATATGTGGAAGAAAAGAAAAATTATCGCATTCCTGTTATTGTTCCAGACCTTAATGAGACGACAACCTGGTATTATAAATCTGCCTATCACATCGACCAGACGTGGAGTATTCGTCAAAATGGGGCAAGACAACGGCATGTGGATCAGAGTATTTCATTTAATCTTTATACTTCAAATACGATCAAGGCAAAAGAGCTCCTTGATTTACACCTGCTTGCCTGGCAGGAAGGGCTAAAAACGACCTATTATCTTCGCTCAACCTCGATTGAATTAGAGGATTGTGAAAGCTGCTCAAGCTAAGAGAAGGGAACGAGAATCATATGGAATCATTACAAAGACGAAAAATTTATGATACGACTGCCTCAAATGCGTCGACGGGAATTATTAACGGAGAGAGCTCCAATGTTCTAAACTGGGATGATGTCCGTTTTTCATGGGCCTATCCGCTCTATAAAAACATGCTGGCAAACTTTTGGACCCCGTTTGAAATTAACATGTCCCATGATGCCAAGCAGTTTCAACAGTTATCTGATACAGAGCAGGAGGCCTTCAAAAAAATCATTGGATTGCTTGCCTTCTTGGATAGCATTCAAACCGATTATTCACTACGGGTGGCAGATTATCTAACCGATTCTAGCTTAGTCGCATTAATGAGCGTATTGTCTTTTCAAGAGGTTGTTCATAATCAAAGCTATTCCTACGTTTTGTCTAGCATTGTTAACAAATCGACACAGGATGAGATTTTTGAGTACTGGAAGCAGGATGAGGTACTAAAGGAACGGAACGAGTTTATTATTGAAGGCTATCAGTCTTTTATCAATCATCCAACCCCAAAAACGTTGCTTGAATCCATGGTGTATGATGTCATTCTCGAAGGATTGAATTTTTATTCGGGCTTTGCGTTTTTTTACAATTTGGCGCGTAATCAAAAGATGGTATCAACTTCCACAATGATCAATTATATTAATCGGGATGAACAGCTTCATGTCTATTTGTTTACGAATATTTTTAAGCAGCTGCTTGTGGAGTATCCAGAGCTCGATAATGAGGAGACAAAGATGTTTGTTCATGATGCGTTAACAAAGGCAGCAGAGCTTGAAACAAAGTGGTTCCATTACATTATTGGGGATAAAATTGCAGGCATCCATCCTGGAGATATGGAAGCCTACATTCGCTTTATTGCCAATAAGCGAGCGACCCAGCTTGGGATGGAAAAACCGTTTCCTGAAGCAAAAACAAATCCAATGAAATGGATTAAAGCCTATGAGGACGTTAATAGCGGAAAAAGTGATTTCTTCGAACAAAAATCACGCCAATATGCCAAGGTATCAACTGATAACGGCTTTGATGAATTGTGATAGGAAAATGAGCTAGGCTTGTAAGGTATGAAGGAGCTTTATGCGTAAGCTCCTTCCTCAATACCACATGAAAAAAGGACGATCGCACCGGATCATCCTTTTTTTATTCACTCGAAGAATGAAAGTGATTTACGGTTTCAGCTTTGGGCAGGTATGACACATAATACTTTTGTCAAAGCATTGATAGGAAAAGCAGCACGTTTTTCGAAACCGAATGTCCTGTCCGTCGATGGTTATTTTCGGTCCATAGAAACGAGAAAGGGGATTGCTACGGTATGGTCCAAATAAATAGGCTTGGCTCTGATCGAGAAGGGCGTGAAAATCTTCTTGGATTATGGCCTTTTCAGCTTCGGTTTTAACCTCATTGAGCATCGTTTCATAGATCCAAAAAAGGTACACAGCTGTATTTTCCCAAAGGGTTTGTTTTGAGATCGAGGTTAGGGTTGCTAACCGCTCCCATATCAGGTGAAAATGATCCGCGAAAATCATTTGAAAGAAACGAGATCGGTCTGCTGAGCGCTGTTCAACGTTTCGCACATGTTGGTCTGTAAGATAAAGCTGCGGGAGCCATATTTCGGAACTGTCATCAGGCAGTAATTCGGTATTTTTCAGGCTAACATTTAGTTGCTTCTGGAATCTTGAAAATGAATAAAATGCAGGTACGGCAACGAGATAACTGTACCGTTTTGAAAACATAGAGGCAGCTGAAAGAAGGTCAGCTGCCTGTAGGGTATCCTTCACCGTATACAAATACGATGTTAAGAATTGGACATCAAGAAGGTCGATCGAACGGATGGCTTGAGCAGTAATCTTTGAATCAGCCGAGAACGTCGTTCGAAATTGCAGCAAGCGTTCTTTTTCATTTTTTGTTAATTGATTCATTCTCATCGTTCCTTCCAGTGAAAAAAAGCGTCATGACACGGATACACTGTCTTCAAAGGGGTTGTTTTTCATAATGCAACGTCCTTTTCCATATGGTATGCATAGAGGTGTGCCAAATAGAGGATCGGCTGTGACCTGACATTCCATGTTAAAGACATCACGAACTAAGTCACAGGAAATCACTTCTTCTGGTTTTCCTTGTGCATAAACGGTTTTATTTTTGACGGCAATTAGGTGATGTGCGTAACGACAAGCGAGATTTAAATCATGGAGGACCATGATGATCGTACGTTTCTCCGTTTCGTTCAGCTCAAATAATAAATCTAGAATTTCGATTTGATGTGTTAAATCTAAATAGGTGGTTGGCTCATCTAAAAGAATAATATCTGTATCTTGGGCGAGTGTCATAGCAATCCAAGCTCGTTGCCGCTGTCCGCCTGATAAAGAGTCAACTTGTCTCTCAGCAAATTCAGTCATTTGTGTAGCTTCTAACGCTCGTTGCACCATTTTTTCGTCTTGCTCAGACCATTGCTTATACCAGTTTTGATAAGGATAGCGTCCTTGCTTAACAAGCTGTAGAACCGTTAAGCCTTCAGGTGCTTCAGGGCCCTGAGGAAGGATCGCTAACTGTTTTGCTACTTCTTTTGTCCCCATTTTATGGATCGATTTTCCTTCTAGCACAACGCTTCCCTGTTGGGGCTTTAACAGTCTCGCAATGGAACGAAGCAAGGTAGATTTTCCACAGCCGTTACCACCAATAAATACCGTAATTTCACCTTTAGGGATTTTTAAATCAAGGTTTTCAATGATCGTATTCTCATCATAACCAAGTGTTAAAGACTTC
>NZ_ANNK01000157.1 GCF_000334155.1 Halalkalibacterium ligniniphilum
ACAAATACGATGTTAAGAATTGGACATCAAGAAGGTCGATCGAACGGATGGCTTGAGCAGTAATCTTTGAATCAGCCGAGAACGTCGTTCGAAATTGCAGCAAGCGTTCTTTTTCATTTTTTGTTAATTGATTCATTCTCATCGTTCCTTCCAGTGAAAAAAAGCGTCATGACACGGATACACTGTCTTCAAAGGGGTTGTTTTTCATAATGCAACGTCCTTTTCCATATGGTATGCATAGAGGTGTGCCAAATAGAGGATCGGCTGTGACCTGACATTCCATGTTAAAGACATCACGAACTAAGTCACAGGAAATCACTTCTTCTGGTTTTCCTTGTGCATAAACGGTTTTATTTTTGACGGCAATTAGGTGATGTGCGTAACGACAAGCGAGATTTAAATCATGGAGGACCATGATGATCGTACGTTTCTCCGTTTCGTTCAGCTCAAATAATAAATCTAGAATTTCGATTTGATGTGTTAAATCTAAATAGGTGGTTGGCTCATCTAAAAGAATAATATCTGTATCTTGGGCGAGTGTCATAGCAATCCAAGCTCGTTGCCGCTGTCCGCCTGATAAAGAGTCAACTTGTCTCTCAGCAAATTCAGTCATTTGTGTAGCTTCTAACGCTCGTTGCACCATTTTTTCGTCTTGCTCAGACCATTGCTTATACCAGTTTTGATAAGGATAGCGTCCTTGCTTAACAAGCTGTAGAACCGTTAAGCCTTCAGGTGCTTCAGGGCCCTGAGGAAGGATCGCTAACTGTTTTGCTACTTCTTTTGTCCCCATTTTATGGATCGATTTTCCTTCTAGCACAACGCTTCCCTGTTGGGGCTTTAACAGTCTCGCAATGGAACGAAGCAAGGTAGATTTTCCACAGCCGTTACCACCAATAAATACCGTAATTTCACCTTTAGGGATTTTTAAATCAAGGTTTTCAATGATCGTATTCTCATCATAACCAAGTGTTAAAGACTTCGTTTCAATCACATTCATGAGGTGGGTCCCCTTTCTTTTCCTTACATCTTTCGATTTTTATACAACAAATAAATAAAATAAGGAGCGCCAATGGCTGCGGTAAACACACCGACTGGAATTTCATTTGGACTAAATAATGACCGCCCGATTAAGTCTGCTAGGATGACAAGCAATGCTCCGACAAGAGCAGCGACCGGTAAAAGAACTCCATTGCCTGAACCAACTAATTTTCTAGCAATATGAGGAGCGATTAAACCAACGAACGCAATTCCGCCTGCAAATGCCACCGCACCACCAGCTAAAGCGGTACTAATGAGTAAAAGGAAAAATCGATTTCGATTGACATTGCTGCCAACACTTGTGGCCACCGATTCTCCAAGCTCTTGAACGTTCAGGTGACGGACGATAAAAAATGAAATGAAGACGAGTAGGGCGGTCCAAGGAACAAGCATTGTTACATCGCCCCAGTTTGAGCCATAAACAGAACCAGTTAGCCAAATGGTTGCTTGGGTCGCTTGGTGAATGGGACCAAGAATCATAAACAACGTGGTCAGCGACTGGGTCAGGGCTTGCAGCCCAATCCCAATTAAGACAAGACGAATAGGTGACACACCATTTTTCCAAGCAAAGAGGTATACGAGTAAACCGATGGCTGTTGCTCCAAGAAAGGCAGCTAAAGGCATCCAAGCAATGCTTACAGTTAAGGCGTTGTTTTCATTGCTAAAAAAAGCTAAAAAGGAGACGACAGCCACTGCTGCTCCACCTGTGATGCCTAAAATATCTGGTGAGGCGAGTGGATTTCGAACAATCCCTTGAAGGATTGCTCCAGAAACGGCTAATGCTGCGCCTACAAGCAATGAGACAATAATTCTTGGCAATCGGAAGGACATGACCACAAGCTCCGTCATCTCATCACCGTAGCCAAACAAGGATTTTACGACTTCGATGGGTGAAAGCTGTAGCTCTCCCATGCCCATGCTCAAGATTGTCATAAACACTGTTAAAAAAAATAAAATTAAAATAACCTTTATTCCTCTTTTGTTCAGTAACAAGGAAACCATGTCTTTACCGAGACGAAGGGCTTTATACTGACGGAATTTCATCGTTTGACCAGCCCCCTGCGTGCAATATAAATAAAGAAGGGAGTACCGATGATGGCTGTCATGACACCGACAGGAACCTCCTGTGGCATAATGATATATCTTGCACAAACATCAGCAAAGATAAGTAGGATCGCCCCGAACATGGCGCTGTAAGGAATCACCCAACGGTAGTCAATCCCAACAAAAGCCCGAACGATGTGGGGAACCACAATGCCAATAAAGCCAATTGGTCCAGCAATCGCTACAGAGGCACCGGCAAGTAATACAATGATGCACGCAGCTGCAAGCTTAATCAGCCCTGTTTTTTGACCTAGCCCCTTTGCCACGTCTTCACCTATAGCAAGGAGATTCATATGGCGGGAGATGAGAAGCGAGCTAAGCCAGGCAATCATTAGATAAGGGAGAACGCTGTATAAATAATCAATGCTTCTTCCTTGAACAGAGCCAGCAAGCCAAAAAAGAACTTCCTCCAATGCCCGTTCGTTTACGACGAGAAGCCCTTGCGTTAAGGACGAAAACAACGCCCAAATGGCGGCCCCGGCTAGCGTGAATTTCATAGGGGTCAAGCCTTCTTGCCCGAATGAGCCAATCATGTAAACAATGGCTGCCGAGAAAGCAGCTCCTGCAAAGGCAATCCATACAAAAGTACTTAGTGAAGTGATAGAAAAAACGGTGACTGCTACAACAATAAAAAAGCTAGCCCCTGCATTGATACCAAAAATTTTTGGATCAGCAAGAGGGTTATTTGTTAACGCTTGCATCAACACACCAGCAATACCTAGACTTGCTCCAACTGCAGCTGCAATGAGTGCTCTTGGAACCCTCGTGTTTTGAATAATTAAATGTTCATTTGAACCATCGAAACGAAGAAAGGAATCAATCACCATTTGCCAGGGTGTGTCTGTATATCCATAAATAATACTAATCATGATGAAAAAGAGACAAAGGGTCATGGAGCCAAATAATCCTATTATTTTTACTCGTGTTGTCTTAAACAACATGACAAACGACCTCACTAACGTTCTACAATAATCTAATCATATTTTAGATGAGAATGATTGTCAATGACTATGAAAATCATTCTCAAATAATTATTGACAAAGAAACAGTTGCTGACTATCATTTGTAATTGAAAATAGTTATCATTTGTGTCCGCGGGACGAGAGGAGAATTTGTATGTTTAGAAAAAAGCAATCAATTTTATTTGCTATTATGATATCCATGCTACTGTTGGTTGTAGCGGCATGCGGAAGTCAATCTGAACAAGAGCCTGCATCAGGAGATAGTGAGCAAGTGAACGAAGAACAAGCATCAAATGAAGAGACGACAGATGGTGCTTATACAGTTGAGCATGCTATGGGAACAGTTGAAATTGAAGGTACACCAGAACGAGTCGTGGTTTTAACGAACGAGGGGACAGAGGCATTGCTTTCCATTGGTGTAACACCAGTAGGGGCTGTTCAATCTTGGACCGGAGACCCATGGTATGAGCATATTTCTGAACAAATGGAAGGTGTGACGGACGTTGGGACAGAGAGTGAGCCAAACTTAGAGGTCATTGCTGCACTTCAGCCAGATTTAATTATTGGAAATAAAATGCGTCAAGAGGCTGTATATGAGCAGCTTAGTCAAATTGCACCAACTGTTTTTGCCGAAACTCTTCGTGGTGATTGGAAAGAGAATTTCTCTCTTTACGCTGAAGCGGTGAACAAGGCTGAAGAAGGAGAGGAAGTATTAGCAAATTATGCACAGCGTATTGCTGACTTTAAAGAGCACGCTGGAGAAGAAATACTAAGCAAAGAAATTTCCATTATTCGCTTTATGGGTGGAGATGTGCGGATTTATCAAAAGGATTCATTTTCAGGGGTCATCCTTGAAGAGCTTGGTTTTGCTCGACCAGAATCACAGGATGTTGATGATTTTGCCATAACAAATGCTACAAAGGAAATGATTCCACAAATGGACGGTGACTACCTTTTCTACTTCACCTATGAAACGGGAGATGGGGAAGCATCGAAGCTTGAGGAAGAATGGTTAAATGATCCATTATTCCAAAACCTATCTGCTGTTCAAGAAGGAAACTACCAAAAGGTAAGTGACGAGATTTGGAATACAGCAGGTGGAGTTATTGCTGCAAACTCTATGCTAGATGAGTTAGAAGAAATCTTCTTACAATAATCATAGATTTAAAGCGCAATCTTTCTTACTAGAGAGATTGCGTTCTTCTATTTTGTTTTACCAACCAAAGCCTTCATGAGCAACTTGCTCTTCCCCCTTAAATGGAAACGATTCCGTCAAGTAACGCTGAGCAGCCCTTCAATGAAGAGGTGTGAGCGGAAGTGCTTCATTGTTTCATCAAACTTGAATGGAAGCTCCGTCCCCTTTTCCACGGAAAAAAGGATAAGGTTTCTTCGCAAGGAAGCCCTTATCCTACGTGACAATATGCTTAGTCATCACTCGCTCGATGACCGTTGCTTGCTTTTCTCTTTTTGTCGTTCTTCCTCAGCTTCTTGTTGTATGTCCTCTAATGGGAGTTCATCAATAGGCATCACAAGCTGATCGCGCTCCTTTTGCTTTTCTTTATTGCTTTTGAAGGCTTTGTGTGTCTGGTTCCGATCGCGTAATAGCTTGTCTTTTTCTTCGTTTGTAGTCATTGTATCCCTCCTTTATAGTTTGTTAGCCGTTTTTTGACCGGTTGAAACATAGAAGAAGAGATAGAAAAATTTGTCGTCAATCTACTATGTATTCCATGAGATAAATATGTTTATCAGGGCAAAAGACTAGCATAGAAAAAATATACATTCTTTCTTTCTAGTAGGAGCAACTAAGAGAATCGAAAAAAACAAGTGGTGAGGCATTTTGTTACAATCGAACTAAAATAGAGTAAATGCATGAAAAGAAAGGGTGATCGAAGCAATGATTAGATTGACGAAAGATACGTTTCAGCCTTTTTTACATGTTCTTAACACAGAGCCTGTTTCGATGGTTGAAGAGGCGAGCTGTGTGACGATTGATCTCAATTCTGCCATTTCTCTTATTTTTAAGGCAAGGGACAAAGAGTGTATAACGATACGTGTACAACAGTACCAATATATTGATTGGTCCCGTTATGAAGCAACGGTTCGTGAAGTCATTTCAATGATTGAGTGCTATGCCGTAGAACTGGGCTGTAAAGAGGTTGAGCTCGAAGCCAATCGTCGGAATGCCTTATTAAAGATTTTTGTTCAATGCGGCTATAACAACCGGTACGGAGGAAAGAGAGGAAACGGACTAGAAGGACGTTATGTTAAAGTCTTAATGCATTAAAGGGCATCTACCAACATTGATTTTTTAAGTCACACCTTTTTTAGGGTGTGGCTTTTTTGATTAAAAGAGTCGTTGTTCATCTCATAGAATCAAGTGTAAAAATTTAAGCTTATCATTCCGATATAAAAAGTAAGAACGACTTTTTGTATTGTTTTGAATAAAGCTAAGTTGAATAAAAAAGACAGGCAGTAAAGGTGGAGAGAAATAAAATGAGAGAACATCGTTTAAAGTTAAAACTAGGTACAAAAATTAATTTCATTGTTTTAGGCATTATTTTACTCCTATCCGTTGTTGTAGGTACAGTCGTCGTTCAGCAGGTAACAGCTGGGATAGAAGAATTTGCCGTCGAAAAGGCCAGAGGGGATTTAGAATTAAGTTATCGATATATGGATACCAAATATCCTGGAGAATGGTCGATTACGGATGGACAGCTCTACAAAGGCACAACGGTCATGAACGAAAACTTTGAAATTGTCGATGAAATTGGTGAAGATACAGGCGATACGGTAACGATCTTTCAGGGAGATACGCGCATTGCCACAAACGTTGTTGTAGACGGGGAACGTGCAATTGGCACACAGGTTTCACCAGAAGTGGCAGAAATGGTGTTAGGTCAAGGCGAGAACTACTATGGAGAAGCTGAGGTAGCAGGCTATACGTATCAAACGGCTTATATGCCTATTTTTGACGGAAGTGGAGAAGCCATTGGGATTTATTATGTAGGCGCTTCCCAGGCGATTATTGATCAAACGATTTCTTCCTTTCTCACTATTTTCCTTATTGTTCTAGTGGGAATTATCGTTATTGCCAGTCTTATTACATTATGGTTCACTCGCAGGTTAAACAAACGTTTAACGGCTGTTTCAAATGCATTGAGTCTTGCTGGTAATGGAGACTTCACGACTGAGGTAGTGGATAACAGCGGTGATGAAATTAGTGATTTGTCTGCAAGCTTTAATTTAATGAGAAAAGATATGCAAGGGATGATCCGTAATGTTTTACAGACGTCTGAGCAAGTTGCTGCTTCATCAGAAGAGCTAACAGCAGGCGCTGAACAGACAGGTAAGGCAACTGAGCAAATTACGGAAGCGATTCAGCAAGTCGCCGGTGGGGCAGAGAGTCAGTCAGAGAATTTGGAAGAGAGTGCAAAAGCGCTAGGCGAAGTAACAATGGGCGTCCAAAACATTGCTGAAAGCTCTTCAGCGATTGCTGAGGCAGGATCTAAGACAACCGACCAAGCGAAGCTAGGTGGAGAGTATGTTGGAAAGACGGTTCAGCAAATTCATGCAATCAATGAATCGGTGAATAAAAGTGGAGAAGTTATTAAGCTTTTAGACAAACGCTCGCAGGAAATTGGAGAAATTACGAAGGTGATTACAGAAATTGCAAATCAGACGAACTTGTTAGCGTTAAATGCAGCCATTGAAGCAGCGAGAGCAGGGGAGCATGGCAAAGGGTTTGCAGTTGTTGCGGAGGAAGTACGTAAACTTGCTGAACAATCCCAATCATCATCTACACAAATTTCAGAATTAATCAAGGATATTCAAGTTGATATGGCACGTTCGAATGACTCCTTAGATCAAGTGAAGGTAGATGTACAAGAAGGGCTTGGGATTATTGAAAAAACGGAAGCAAGCTTCAAAGAAATTGTCAGATCGATGGAGAAAATGGGTGCTCAAATCGATGATATGGCAGCGACGGCTGAACAAATGTCCGCAAGCACCCAGGAGGTGAATGCAGGTGTTGCAACGATTTCCACAATATCAAGGGAAACATCGCTCAATTCACAAACCGTGGCAGCTTCAGCTGAAGAACAGCTAGCTTCGATGGAGGAAATTACAGCAGCCGCTGACGCCTTATCGAAAATGGCGAGCGATTTACAGGAGTTAATGAGCAAATTTAAAGTGTAAATGGAATAGATAAAGCTCCTAATGCCGAGTAGCATTAGGAGCTTTTTTGGTATTTCTGAATTTAGAAGGTGCGCATAAAAGGTTAAAAAGTGCCGAAAAAACGACAAGTTATGCCGATTTTTTGGCAAAGTCTGCTGAAAAATTGGCAGATAGAGATTTAAAAAGCCTATTTGTTTATAAGTCTAGCAGTTGGCACTAATCTTGCATTAATAGAATGTTGAATTTATTTAACAAAGGAGGCATTTAAAATGAAAGCAGCAGTTGTAAATGATTTCAACAAACAAATTGAAGTGAAGGATGTACCAAAGCCAACACTTGAGTCAGGAGAAGTTTTAGTTAAAATAGAAGCATGTGGTGTTTGTCATACAGATCTTCACGCTGCACATGGTGACTGGCCTGTTAAACCAAAGCTACCGTTAATCCCAGGTCATGAAGGTGTTGGGATCGTCGAAGAAATTGGGGAAGGTGTTACATCTGTAAAAGTTGGAGACCGAGTCGGAATTCCATGGCTGTATTCAGCATGTGGTGAGTGCGAATATTGCTTAACAGGAAGAGAGGCTCTATGCCCAGATCAATTAAACGGGGGTTATTCAGTAGATGGTGGCTATGCAGAGTATTGTAAAGCGCCTGCTAACTATGTGGCAAAAATTCCTGAAAATGTTGACCCAGTTGAAATTGCACCAATTCTTTGTGCGGGCGTTACAACTTACAAAGCATTAAAAGTTTCAGAAGCAAAACCAGGTGATTGGGTTGCGATCTATGGCATTGGCGGCCTTGGCCATGTTGCTCTGCAATATGCGAAAGCGATGGGCTTTAATGTAATTGCTGTTGATATCCAAGATGATAAGCTAGAGCTTGCAAAAAAATTAGGTGCAGATATAACGGTGAACGGAATGAAATCTGACCCAGCTCAAGTGATCAAAGATGAGGTGGGTGGTGTACAAGCGGCCGTAAGCGTTGCAGTAACGAAAAGAGCCTTTGAACAGGCTTATGCTTCTGTAAAACGTGGAGGGACGCTTGTCGTAGTAGGCTTACCTAATGCAGATTTACCAATTCCGATTTTTAACACGGTTCTAAATGGTATAACGGTTAGAGGTTCAATAGTTGGCACAAGAAAAGATATGCAGGAGGCGCTAGACTTTGCAGCCCAAGGAAAAGTGAAAACAAATATTGAGACAGCGCCGTTAGAGGATATTAATAAAGTATTTGACCGAATGGAAAATGGTAA
>NZ_ANNK01000158.1 GCF_000334155.1 Halalkalibacterium ligniniphilum
ATGAGCAAATTTAAAGTGTAAATGGAATAGATAAAGCTCCTAATGCCGAGTAGCATTAGGAGCTTTTTTGGTATTTCTGAATTTAGAAGGTGCGCATAAAAGGTTAAAAAGTGCCGAAAAAACGACAAGTTATGCCGATTTTTTGGCAAAGTCTGCTGAAAAATTGGCAGATAGAGATTTAAAAAGCCTATTTGTTTATAAGTCTAGCAGTTGGCACTAATCTTGCATTAATAGAATGTTGAATTTATTTAACAAAGGAGGCATTTAAAATGAAAGCAGCAGTTGTAAATGATTTCAACAAACAAATTGAAGTGAAGGATGTACCAAAGCCAACACTTGAGTCAGGAGAAGTTTTAGTTAAAATAGAAGCATGTGGTGTTTGTCATACAGATCTTCACGCTGCACATGGTGACTGGCCTGTTAAACCAAAGCTACCGTTAATCCCAGGTCATGAAGGTGTTGGGATCGTCGAAGAAATTGGGGAAGGTGTTACATCTGTAAAAGTTGGAGACCGAGTCGGAATTCCATGGCTGTATTCAGCATGTGGTGAGTGCGAATATTGCTTAACAGGAAGAGAGGCTCTATGCCCAGATCAATTAAACGGGGGTTATTCAGTAGATGGTGGCTATGCAGAGTATTGTAAAGCGCCTGCTAACTATGTGGCAAAAATTCCTGAAAATGTTGACCCAGTTGAAATTGCACCAATTCTTTGTGCGGGCGTTACAACTTACAAAGCATTAAAAGTTTCAGAAGCAAAACCAGGTGATTGGGTTGCGATCTATGGCATTGGCGGCCTTGGCCATGTTGCTCTGCAATATGCGAAAGCGATGGGCTTTAATGTAATTGCTGTTGATATCCAAGATGATAAGCTAGAGCTTGCAAAAAAATTAGGTGCAGATATAACGGTGAACGGAATGAAATCTGACCCAGCTCAAGTGATCAAAGATGAGGTGGGTGGTGTACAAGCGGCCGTAAGCGTTGCAGTAACGAAAAGAGCCTTTGAACAGGCTTATGCTTCTGTAAAACGTGGAGGGACGCTTGTCGTAGTAGGCTTACCTAATGCAGATTTACCAATTCCGATTTTTAACACGGTTCTAAATGGTATAACGGTTAGAGGTTCAATAGTTGGCACAAGAAAAGATATGCAGGAGGCGCTAGACTTTGCAGCCCAAGGAAAAGTGAAAACAAATATTGAGACAGCGCCGTTAGAGGATATTAATAAAGTATTTGACCGAATGGAAAATGGTAAAATTAATGGACGTGTAGTATTAACGATGTAACAAAAAATGTGTATAAATAAATGTAAGCGTTTTAAGGGAAGCTGTCAGATGCTTCCCGCTTTTTTGTGGGAGGAAAGGGAGTACCCATTTCATAGGGGCTTTATTTTGATGGTGCTTGTCCTTTTTCATTCAATAAATAACGAAGCTTACGCTGACTAATATTAAGTCGTTTGGCTGCTTCTTTTCGGTTTCCGAGCGTATCTTGAAGCGTTTTTTGTACAAAGGCTTTGCCAATTTCCGTTTCTAGTTCTTTAACCATTAAAAGGACGTCATCTAGTTTTACATCATGCTGATTTTGCCATAGGCTCAGGATTTGATGCTTCCATCGTGTTAAATTTGCTTCAAAGCTTTGAATATGATTTCCAAACTCTTTTTCCTCAACATTAGGTTTAGGTTTTTTTACCAAGTCATTGGTACTTAAAAGCAAGCGCTCTGGAAAATAATCAGGTGTAATAACCTTTGTTTCTCCTTCTGCTAACGTAATCGCTCGTTTTACGATGTTTACAAGCTCGCGAATATTCCCAGGCCAGTCATACTGCTTCATAAGACTGATGGCCTCATCAGAAAATGACAATGTCGTTTGATACTTGTTGCATAAATGGTCTAGAAAGAGTGGGATGTCTTCTATACGTTCACGCAAAGGCGGAATGGTAAGCTTGACAACGTCTAATCGGTACAGAAGGTCTTCTCGGAATCGTTTTTCTTTTACGGCCTCTAATAAATTCATATGAGAAGCGGCTAAAATACGGGTGTTTGTCCTTCTCGTTAGCTCATCACCTAATCTCATGTATTCACCTGTTTCTAACACACGTAATAATTTAACTTGAATGGATAAAGAGGCTTCTCCGATTTCATCTAAAAAAAGTGTTCCTTTGCTAGCTCTTTCAAATATTCCTTTATGATCTCTTATAGCTCCTGTAAATGCTCCTTTTTCATGTCCAAATAGCTCACTTTCTAATAGTGAGTCAGACAGTGCACCACAATTTATACCGATAAAAGGTGAGGTTGCCCGTTGGCTCGTTTGATGAATGTATTGTGCTAAAACCTCTTTTCCTGTCCCTGTCTCGCCTTCTATAAGAACATTTACATTCTTTTTTGCTATTTTATAAGCTAGGGTAAGTAAATGATTCATCTTTGCGCTTTTACCAACGATAAAATTTAAATTCTGTGCTTTTTGATGCATCTCGTGCTGTGCAGCAGTGTGGTTGTTTTCAAGAAGCTGGTCAATTAACGCTTCGAGCTCATCAATGTTATCAAAAGGTTTTTCAATATAATCATTTGCACCATTTTTTATCGCTTCAATGGCCGTTTTCACTGTACTATAACCTGTCATAACAATTGCCTTACAGGAAGGAAGCTGGGATTTAAGTTGTTTTAAAAGGGTAAGACCATCGGCATCAGGGAGCTTAACATCAATCATTGCAAACTCATAGCGCTTATCTTTTAAAAGGCGATTAAAGTCTCGTCCACTATATGCAAGGGTAACATTATGACCTTTGCTTGATAGTAAATGAAAGAGAAAGTTGCCCACTTCCCGTTCATCATCGATAATTAATATTTCTGTCATCCGATCACCTACTCTTGTTGGCTGAAAAAGCCTTATTGACCTGCTGGCAAACGTAAAGTAAAAATGCTTCCTTTCCCAATAGAGCTTTCTACTTGAATGGTGCCTCCATGAGCTTCTGCAATCCCTAAACTAACGGAAAGACCAAGGCCTGTCCCCTTTGTTGCTCGTTTCGTTGTGAAAAAAGGATTGAAGATCTCTTGTAAATGGGCTTCGGTAATGCCTCTTCCATTATCTTGAACGGTGAGGTACGTCCATTCAGTTCCTTCCTCATTCCTACTGAATGTTTCGAGCGTAATCACTTTTTTGTTTAGTGTTTCTAACTCTAGTGCATCTTTGGCGTTTAGTAGTAGATTGATGATTATTTGTCCAATTTGCTGCAAGTTGCCTTGAATGAGCGGAATATGAGGATCTTTCTTAACGTTAATAATAATGTTTTGACGTTCAATTTGGTAACCAATGAGTGTTAGTACTTGATCAATTGCTTCATTCACAGAACACTCTTCAAATAAAAATTCATTTTGTCTAGAAAAGGTTAATAGATTTTCAATGATATTTTTGCAGCGCTTGCCACAATGATCAATATCACTTAGAAGTTTGTATGAGTGGTCCTCCCGGTTTGTCATTCTTAATAATAATTGGGAATTTCCTAAAATGGCGGTTAAAGGGTTATTGAGCTCGTGGGCCACGCCTGCGGCCATTTCTCCAATTGCTGCAAGCTTACCCGAATGGATGAGCTGAGCTTCAATGCGTCGTTTTTCAGAGACATCACGCAAATATAAAATAACGCCATACATCCTTTTCTGTTCATTGAACACTGGGTAGGAAAAGGCTTCATAAATTCGCTGATCAATCAGCCGAAGCTCACAAGAAGCAGTTTGCTTGGACCCTTTGCTTTGGTCAAAGAGCTGTTTCATTTCTTTTTCTTCAGGCAGAAGATCTTCGAGCTTTTTATGGTATAGCTCCTGCTCATTCAACCCGAAGAAAGCTCTGCCTGCAGCATTTACCCGTAAGATCTTTCCGTTCAAATCCATGACAATAATCGGTTCAACAACGGCACGAAAAGTATCTTCCCACTCTTTTTTTCCATTTAAAACTTCATTGTATAATCGTGCATTTTCTAAACATACGGCAAACTGATCTGAAAGCTGCTGTAAAAATGAAAGATCAGAATCGTCGTAGGTTATGATGTTCTTGCTGCCAATGCTAAGGACGCCAATAACCTTTCCTTTGCTAAAAAGAGGGAATAGCAAGAAGCTTTTAATCTTAAATTTTTCAAGTGCGTCGATTTCTAGATAGAAATTTTTAGATTGAATAGGGAGGACGTAAAACAATATTTGTTTCGTTTCGACGGATTTCCAATAGAGTGATTGGTTTTTAGGTAAGGTGGTACCGTGTTTCATATACATTGATTCTTTTGGATACACATTTGACAAAACTAATTGCTCGTCTTTTAATATCGAGAGGCTAATGCGATCAAAGTTAAAGATGGCTTTTAGCTTGTCCAAGATGTTTTTTAACATGTCGTCCATCGACATATCGATATTGAAGTTCCTCATCACTTCATTCATGATTTCGAGTAGCATGTTTTTCTTTTGCATTTCGAAGAGGGTTCTTTTCAATTCGTGGTAGTAGTTTCGCTTAGATGATTGAACACCTGTAAGTAGCTCAATCATTTGATGCTTCTCAGTCATTCAACGAACTCCTTTCTAAAGGGCTTGCCGAAATAATCGTTCTACTTCTTGGATCGTAATATCACGGGGATTTGTGATCATACACGCATCATCAAGGGCGATTTGACTCATCTCTGCAAGGGCTTTCTCTTCTATCCCTAAATGCGAGAGTCTTTGAGGTGCACCGATTTCGAGTGACAATGTTTTTACATAATCAATCGCTTTCTTTCCTGCTTCTATATGAGACATGTGTTGAGTATCTTCGCCAAACAATTGGGCAATGGTCATGAATTTTCTAGGCGCTGCAAGAAAATTAAATTCCATCACATGGGGAAGTAATACAGCATTAACTTCACCGTGAAGAAGTGGAAAACGTCCCCCAATGGCATGTGACATAGCATGCACAGCTCCCAATATAGCATTGGAAAAAGCCAATCCGGCTTGTAAGCTTGCCATGGCCATCTTTTCCTTTGCTTCTAAATTTACTTTCGAGGCAACAGAAGGCCGTAAGTATTCAGCAACAAGAGAAATAGCATTTTTGGCTTGAACATTCGTTAACGGCGTGGCTGCAATGCTAACAAAAGCTTCAATGGCATGGGTTAAAACGTCTAATCCTGTGAATGCGGTTAAATGTGGACTTTTAGATGTAAGCGTTTGCGGATCAATGATTGCAATATCAGGGACAAGGGATTTGGAGACAATCGTCATTTTCTTCTTACGTTCCTCATCAACAATAACAGCAAATTGAGAAACCTCAGAACCTGAGCCAGCAGTCGTAGGTAACATGACAAGTGGAGGGAGGGGGCGTTTAATCTTATCGACACCTTCATAATCTTGGAGGGTACCGCTATTTGTAGCAAGGATGGCGATAGCTTTTGCAATATCAATGGCGCTTCCACCTCCAACACCAATAATCGCATCACAATCTTGTTCTAAATAGACGTTCTTTCCTTTTATGGCTTCATAGTCTTTTGGATTGGTTGTCAAATCATAAAAGGTGGCATACGGTAAATTCGCTCGATTGCAGCTTTCAATCACTTTTTCTAACCATCCAGCTTGGATGACGCCTTGATCACTGACAATTAAAACCTTTTTTGCGCCTAACCGTAAGGAACTTTCACCAGCCTGGTGGATCGATTCATTTCCAAAAATGACCTCTGGCATGACGAATTTACTTACTTGCATGCCTATCACGACTCCTTTTTTGTTTTTCTTGACCCTTAACAAGGTAGTTCGCTCTAAGCTGGTGAAATTCCTTTGTCATATGACTTTAAAGTCGGAAATTATTGATAACCTATAGAAAAGTGATTTCCTTATGCCTTTGCCTTATGTTGTTGTTTGATAAGAGGGACTCTTTTTGGTGTACGAACCGAAAAGTAGCTGTGAAGAATCATTCCCATAATAATGACGATAATACCAAGCAGTGCCACAGAGTCTGGCCAAGGGCTTGACAACAGGAACACTTCTCCAAGAATTACGAAAATAATTTGGATTGATAAGCTCGCTTCAACCGCAGCCAAATGCTCAGGAGAATGCCGCACAAGGTCTGTTGCAAAGAAAAAGAGCATGGTGGCTATAACCCCTGAGCAAAGACCAACTAGGAAGCTTTGAAATACTTGACTCATGCTTGGTAAGCCAACAGTCGCTAGCCCATAAAAGGAGAGGACAAACCAGAAAGGTAAGCTTGCTAGCGTCATCCCTAATACTCGCTGAAATGTATCAAGACGGTCACTGCAGAAGGCCATCATTTTACGATTACCAAGGGGGTAAGCAAAACAAGCAATAATCACCGGAAGAAAGCTTAAGAGAATGACAGTCCAAGACACTGATTCCATATGATTAAATTGGATTAAAAAAATCCCGATTAAAATAATTGATGAGATCGCTAACGCCTTCACCGGAATTCGTAACCGGTGAACATCCTGAGTGTTGCTTTTGAAAAAGGGAGTTAGCAGCACCCCTGCGATAATGGTAAATTGCCATGTTCCTGCGATTAACCATGCGGGTCCATAGGCCGCAGCGAAAGTGAGTGGGGCGTAAAATAGGACAAAGCCAACAAAGCTCCAAATGAGCCAAGGCTTTGGATTTTTCTTCATTTCCAACCAAAGCTGATAAAAATTTCGGCGCCATAAGACTAGAATAAGTAAAAAAGGCACCATAAAGAAATACCGTAAAGAAGCACTCCAAATCCAGTTGCCTCCCTCTAATTCCATCGAGCGGTTAAGGACAAAGGTCACAGCAAAAAAAAGGGACGATAGAGTCCCAAGTAAGATGGCTTTCATTCAAATTCCATCCTTTCTTTTTCACCTCAAATATAGATTGATATAATGGTAACATATTACATGGGAAAAAAGGGATGTATTAAAAGGTTTTATTTATGTGGGCTGGCTAAAAGAGGAGAAACGCAATTTAGTACCGCAAGCAATTTAAAGGAAGCGAAACATTTCCTTACAAACGGATCAAAAAAAGCGGCTCGGGGAAAAAGAACCCGAGCTGCTTTTACTCATTCGTTGTTACTTCCAATTGAACATCAATGTTTCCCCGTGTTGCTTTGGAGTATGGGCAGAATTCGTGAGCGGCTTTCACTAACTCTTCTGCTTCCTCTTGGGATACTCCTTTGAGGTTCGCATGAAGTTCAACTGAAATTTTAAATCCATCGTCTTCTTGATCTTTGTTTAAGCTGACCGCAGCTGTAATGGTTGATTCAATGTCTTTGTTTTGTCTTTTGGCCATCAAATTTAAAGCTCCATCGAAGCATGCAGAATAACCAGCTGCAAAAAGTTGTTCTGGATTTGTGCCTGATTGTTCCTTTGATTCTGGGCTTCCTGGCATGACAAGATTTAAATCAAGAACGCCATCATCTGACTTTACGTGTCCATTTCTTCCGCCTTTTGCCGTAGCTGTGGATGTAAATAACACTGACATCAAATCACCTCATTATTTTTTAATGAATCGGCCTAACAGTTAAATAATAGAAAATAAAGAGAGGAACGTCAAACATTCTCCCTCAATACTCTCTATACACACGCTTGGTTAAACTTAAACCTTTTCTTGAGGAAATCATAAACTTGCAGTGATGCTATGATTCGACATTTTTCACGTGAAACATTTTAATGGCGCTTTTTTTATGTTGTTTTTCCAACATAATTAGGCGCACTTAAGGAAGAGGCACAAGCATTTTTTCTTACTTCTCTTGGTTGGTTTTATAATCTAACCGCACTAAGCTTCCACCCTTTATCTACAAAAAAGGAAGCGAGCGCATTAATGACATAACAGGGCATGATATCATTAGATTAATAAAAGAAGCAAACACCTAAGAAGAGAGTAGGCATCTTAGGTGTTTTTTTTGATTGACGTTTTGAAAAAAAGGGAAGATGAATAGAAAAAGCTATCTTTATGCTGCCAGAATGACAGATATGTTAGCAAACGTCATACCGAGTACAAGCTGGGAGAAGGTTGAAGAAGTTATTGCTACAACTATTCAACACGAAGGCATTCATCAAGGTCAATGGTATGTAGCTTTTAAGCAAGCGGAAAAGCCGATACCGAAAGAGTGGGTGTAGGATTGGGCGTTAAAATAGAGAAAAATGGGAACTGTAAAGCGGATAGCTTTTCGCGCAGCTCTTTAATAAAATTTTTTCTTATGAACATCATACGAGAATTTTTTAATGGCATGCTTGAGTAATTTTAACAGCTGTCACATATACTACACGAGGAAACAAGCGTTAACATCGCTTATTTTAATTTTGTCACCATCAAAGGTGACGAAACTGCGATTAGATTGTATTGCTTGGACATTTGGTAGCGCTTTATTATAAATTCAGTACGACATTAAGAACAATAATCATTTTTCAAAAAGGGGGGTCTTTACGATGTCTCAACAAGGAAGTATTCGAACAAAGGTACAGAAGTTTGGGAGTTTCTTAAGCGGCATGATTATGCCGAATATTGGTGCATTTATTGCATGGGGTCTTATTACAGCGTTATTTATACCAACAGGTTGGACGCCAAATGAAAAGCTAGCAGAGCTAGTCGGTCCAATGATCACATATCTATTACCATTATTAATTGGTTATACAGGTGGTAAAATGGTTTATGACGTTCGTGGTGGTGTAGTTGGTGCTACTGCTACCATGGGGGTCATTATCGGTGCTGATATTCCGATGTTTATTGGTGCAATGATTATGGGACCACTGGGTGGTTACCTCATCAAAAAGACAGACAAATTGTTTGAAGGAAAGGTCCGCCAAGGGTTTGAAATGCTCGTCAATAACTTTACAGCTGGGATTTTAGCAGCAATTTTAACGATTATTGCTTACTTAGGTGTAGGACCAGTTGTTGTTGGCTTGAGCAGTGTGTTAGCTTCAGGTGTGGATGCTATCATTGGATTAGGGCTATTACCTTTGGTTAGCTTGTTTATTGAGCCAGCGAAGGTCTTATTTTTAAACAATGCAATTAACCACGGGATTTTAAGTCCGATCGGGATTGAGCAAGCTGCGTCAACTGGGAAGTCAATTCTCTTCTTACTTGAAACGAATCCAGGACCTGGTTTAGGGATCTTGCTTGCGTTTATGTTCTTCGGACGTGGCATGGCAAAACAATCGGCTCCGGGCGCGGCGATTATTCATTTTGCCGGCGGGATTCATGAGATTTATTTTCCGTACATTCTAATGAAGCCTGCACTGATTATCGCTGCAATTGCAGGAGGTATGAGTGGTGTGTTCACCTTCACTCTCTTTAATGCAGGGCTAGTGGCGGTTCCGTCACCTGGAAGTATCTTTGCTTTGTTGGCGATGACACCACGTGGAGGATACATCGGTGTGCTCGCAGGTGTCCTTGTGGCAACGGCTGTTTCCTTTGTGATTGCTTCATTTATTTTACGAACAAGTAAAACAGAAGATGAAGACCTTTCTGATGCTGCTACAAAAATGGAAGAAATGAAGGGGAAAAAGAGCAGTGTGACAGGCTCCTTCAAGCAACAAGAAATAGAAACACAAGTGAAAAAAGAAAATGTCCAAAAAATTGTTTTTGCTTGTGATGCAGGAATGGGCTCAAGTGCAATGGGTGCGTCCATTCTTCGGGACAAGGTGAAAAAAGCCGGACTTGACATTGAAGTAACGAATACGGCAATTAACAATTTGCCAGATGATGTGGATATCGTTATTACACATAAAGACTTGACGGATCGTGCAAAAGCAAAACAGCCGAATGCCGAGCATATTTCAGTGGAAAATTTCTTGAATAGTCCTAAATATACCGAGCTATTAGAACGGCTGCAAAAGTAAACTTTAGGGCGAGGAGGATAGGGCCATGTACATTTCTGCTCGAGAACGTAACATTTTGCAGTTTTTGTTAAAAGAGAAACAAGGTACGACGATCCAAAAGATTGCGGATGAACTCGACGTTAGTACACGGACTATTCAACGAGACCTTAAAGGGATTGAAGACATACTTAAGGAATATAAGTTGTCTTTAGCAAAGCAGTCTGGCGTTGGACTGTTGATTCAAGGAGGGCAGGAAGGAATTGAGCAACTTCAACAATTTCTTCAGTCTCTTCAGCACGAGGAATATACACCAGAGGAGCGACAAATGTTGCTCCTTGCTGTGTTGTTGCGTCACCGGGCACCTGTAAAGCTATTTGCCCTTGCCGATGAGTTGAATGTAACGGTAGCAACAGTTAGCAATGACTTAACGAAGGTGGAAGCCTGGCTTGAAGCATTTGAGCTTGGCCTTGTTCGAAAACGAGGGTATGGGGTTGAAATTAAAGGGGAAGAAAAAAATATTCGTCGTGCTATGAGTCGGCTGATTACTGAACATTTAAGCGAGGAACGTTTTTATCGGGTGTTAACAAATCAGACAGCATCTGAGATGACGACAGACTTCATTTCTGAACGGCTATTGCATCTTATGGATTTAAAAACGGTCAGACATGTTCAACAAGCAGTGGAAGCAATTCGAAGGCGAACACCGGAACAGATGGCAGATAGCTCTTACATTGGGCTTATTGTCCATGTCGCTCTTGCCATTGAACGAATTCGTCATGATGAGAACATTGAAATCGATCCCCACTATTTGGAGACGCTGCGTACACATAAAGAATATGACGTTGCTCGTCGCCTTGCAAAGCAATTAGAGCACACACTCGATGTGGACATTCCTGATGCTGAGGTTGGATATATGACGATGCACTTGCTCGGAGCCAAGCTCAGATTTGAAAGAGAATCCCTTTTAGAGGAGTCAAACTTTCAAATGGCCATAAGGGTAAAGCAGTTGATCGAGGGGGTAGAGGCAAGTCTTGGACTAACGTTTCAGGATGAATCTCTTTTTCATGGGCTGCTTGCACATGTAAAGCCTGCGATGTACCGAATCAGGGAGCAGATGAAAATCTATAATCCCCTTTTAGATAAAATTAAAGAGGATTATGAAGACCTCTTTAGGCAAGTACAAGGCCTTGCCCAGCAGGTGTTTGAACCGCTCCACATTCCTGATGAAGAGGTTGGCTTTCTTGTCATGCATTTTGGCTCGGCTCTTGAAAGGAAGAAGCGGCAGCTCCCGCTAAAAGCACTGGTGGTTTGTTCAAGCGGAATTGGTTCTTCCAAATTGCTTGCAAGTCGATTAGAAAAGGAGTTTCCTGAAATTACAACGATTGAAAATGCGTCTCTATTTGAACTGGAAGAAAAAAATATTGAGTCATTCGATCTGTTGATTTCAACCATACCTTTACAAAATGTCGAGCGATATTTTCTTGTTAAACCGTTTTTATCGAAACAAGAGGTAGCGCGCATTCGTGACTTTATTGATCGCTATCATCAGGAACAGTCCAACGTTGAAAAGAAAATCAACGTCAAACGAGAGATAAGAAAAGGGCATAGTACCAATGCAGGAATCTTTAAGAAAATCGCAGATGTGAGCTATGACATGGAGTTGATTCTTTCAGCTTTTCAGATTCGCTTAATTGAGAAATATCTCTCATTTGAGGAGGGGTTGGCTGAAATTTGTGAAGGGTTTGAAAAAGAAGGTTATATTACGAATGCAACACTTGTTGTAGAATCCCTTTTTGAACGGGAAGCTGCTGGGGGGTTAGCGATTCCGAATACATCTTTGGCTCTTTTTCATACCCGGAGCGATGAAATTAAAAAGCCGCTTTTTACAATCTACGAGCTAGAAACCCCTGTCATTCGTAAAGGGATGGACGGTGAGAAAATCCTTGTAAAGCGAATCTTACTGATGCTTGCTCCCCTAAAAATCGAGGAGCATCAGCTTGCATTTTTAAGTTATGTAAGTGCACTTGTAATTGATAGTGAAGCCCACACGCGAATTTTTGAACAAGGGACAGAGGAAGAGGTAGGCTCGTTATTAAGTGAGGCTTGTCACATCTATTTACTTTCAATCATAAACAAAGGAGAGAATTAAAATGAGTACAGAAATTTTAAAGGAAAGCAATATTAATGTAGCAGGGAAAGCTACAACGAAAGAGGAAGCGATTCGTGAGGCTGGTCAAATTTTAGTTGATAAAGGATATGTTGAAGAAGTTTATATAGAAAAAATGCTAGAACGTGAACAATTAACGTCAACTTTTATGGGAAATATGCTTGCGATTCCTCATGGAACAGAGGATGCAAAAGAAAATGTGAAGTCTTCTGGTATTTCGGTTACACTTTACCCTCAGGCAATTAACTGGGACGGAAATGACGTACGATTAGTTATCGGTATCGCAGGGAAAGGAAACGAGCATTTGGAGATCCTTTCGAAAATTGCCATTGCTTGCTCGGAAGAAGAGAATGTTCGAACACTGCTAAATGCGTCATCAGCACAGGAAGTGCTTGCATTTTTCTCAGAGGTGAATAGTTAATGAAAGCTGTTCATTTCGGAGCAGGGAACATTGGACGAGGGTTTATCGGCGCTCTGTTACATCAAGCTGGCTATGAGGTCGTTTTTATCGATGTAAACAAAGCGGTGATTGATGAATTAAATAAGCGTAACGCTTATAAGGTTCAGATTGCTGAACAAAACGGTGCGATTCATACGATAACGAATGTTCGTGGGATCAACAGTCAAGAGAACGAGCAGGATGTCGTAAATGAAATTGCAACAGCGGATCTTGTGACAACAGCAGTGGGACCGGCGATTCTGAAATTTGTAGCTGCACCGATTGCAAAAGGAATAAAGCAGCGAATAGCAGCAAAAAAAGTCCTAAATGTGATTGCGTGTGAAAACGCCATTGGTGCTACTTCTATCTTGAAGGAACACATTCAAGCACTAATGACGGAAAAAGAGTGGCCACAAGTTGAAGAAATGATTGGTTTCCCAAATGCGGCGGTTGATCGCATTGTGCCAAACCAAGAAAACGAGGACATTCTTGCTGTTTCAGTTGAGCCTTTTTATGAATGGGTTGTAGACCAGTCTGCCATAAAAGGACCTACTCCACAGATAGATGGAATTACGTATGTGAAAGACTTAATCCCCTATATTGAACGGAAGCTCTTTACGGTGAATACAGGTCACGCGATGGCCGCCTATCTCGGTTTTGTAAAAGGTGTAATGACCATTAAAGAGGCTATGGATCATGAGGAAATAGCATCTCTTGTCGAGGAAGCATTACATGAAACAAAAAAGCTACTCGTTAAGAAATACGAGTTTACAGAAGTGGAACAAGAAGCGTACATTCAAAAAATTCTTTTACGTTATAAGAACGAATACCTGTCTGATCGTGTGGAACGGGTAGGTCGTAATCCTATTCGCAAGCTTGGATACAACGATCGTCTCATTAAGCCAGCACGCCAGTTGCTTGAGCTTGGTGTTGAACCACAGGCGTTAATTCATGGAATTGTTGCTGCTCTTTCGTTCCATGTGCCTGAAGATGAGGAGAGTGTTCGGATTCAACATTTGCTACAAGAAAAAGGATTGCGGGATACTCTTGAGGAAATCACTGGACTCAAGCCAGGTGAAGCATTGTTCGAACGCATTACTCAGGTAAGTCAGCAAGGAATGTAAAGGCGAGAAGGGCTGGCTCGTTAAATGTCGTTGATGCATGTCGAGCGAATGAACGTTTATAAGGAGAGGGTCACATGAAGGGGATTATTTTTGATTTTGACGGACTCATTCTTGATACGGAAACACCGTGGTATGATGCATACAAACACGTATACAAAGCTCACGGTCATGAATTACCGCTCCCAATTTATGCGAAGACGATTGGAACGACGCTTGATGCTTTTCATCCATTTCGCTATTTAGAAGAAATTTCAGGTCGGAAGCTTAATGATCACGAATTAACGAAACAAATTACTCAACATCATGCCAGTTCCATGGAGAAAATGGACCTTCGTCCAGGGGTACGGAAGTATCTTCAAGATGCAAAATCAGAGGGCTTGAAGGTTGGCCTTGCTTCAAGCTCTGAACGGAAGTGGATCGATCGTTGGCTATCTAAGTATCAGCTTCACAGCTTTTTCGATACGATTTGGACAAGCGACGAGGTAATGAATGTGAAGCCAGATCCTGAGCTTTATGAAAAAGCGCAGCACGCACTTGGCTTAAATAAAGAGGACGTTGTCGTTTTTGAAGACTCATTAAACGGATTAATTGCAGCAAAACGAGCTGGATTGACCTGTGTGATTGTTCCGAATCCTGTTACCGCTCATCTTCCCTTTGAAGAGCATGATTACCAGCTATCTTCAATGGAAGAAATCCCATTAATTAATTTGCTTCAAAAACTTAAGAAAAAATTATGAGGCTGACTCTATATGGATCCTTACTCTCAGCGACACATCAATGGCTGTCTGAGAGAGGTTCCGAATGAGCCAGCTTTTTTACGTTCATTTGCTAACAACATTAGTATGATTGTTTTAAACGCATTAATTTGTACTCGGAATTCTATTACCTTTATTAGTGAAACAGAGGTAACGTCTCCCTTTGTACAGTATGTGATCTATAAGGTGTTCTGATAACAAAAAATGCACAATTAAAAAAGGAGGACAGCCTTTCAAAAAAGCTGTCCATCGTATTTCGCGATATCACCGTAAACATGTTAGCCAACAGGATTTCGCATCTGGTTAAAGGCTTTCTGGATGGGCTGCATAATCGAGTTCGTGGCACCATTCATATTTCGGCCTCTGATCATGCGATAAGCAGCTGCACCCAGTCCTAACCCAAGAACGGACATCATCATGCCATTTCGGTTACTTCGACGTCTAAAGCCAAGCATGTTCATCAACGGCAGATTTCGATTCCTTCTTAGAAATGAGGAAGTTAACCAATTCATCATGGTGGAGCCCCCTTTGTTTGTTCGCTTGAAGCATAAATACTGCTTCAAGCATTATTTATGATCGGTCATCCCTGTGATTAATATGCAAGGATATGCTTGCCACAAACAGGGTAAAACCAATTCTCCTACCAATCAACGCCAAGTCCTTTTATCTCTTTCTGAAAAAGGGGAAAAGGTCTTAGCTCAGCATACATGCTGGATGAAAAAAAGTTAACGGAGGTATTAAATAAATTTGAGCAGGGTGCATGGGAAGAGGTGGAAAGGGTGTTAAAGCGATGATGTGAGGAAGCAAAACGATGCTATTTTTCCTAATTAAGGTTGTGGTTTCTGCACTAATTATTGGTCTTGTGACAGAGATTGCTCGAGTCACGCCACAATACGGAGAGCTAATTGCAGCTTTACCACTTGTTAGTCTGTAAAATATGTTTTTGGCTCTTAATTCAAGGTAGCACTGCTTCAGAAATCGCCACATTTGCTCGCGATGTCGTGGTTGGATTGCCCGCCACCATCATCCTTATGGTTGTTGTGATGGGTTATGATTTAAAAAAAGCGGATCTTATCCGCTTGCTCTTGGGGTAGGATTTATTGCTTGGTTTCTTATGATAAAGCTTCAAGATGTAGTAAAAAGCTGGATATAAGAAATCGTTTAGCTTTCATATTGGAGCCGCTTAATAAATTTAAAAAAGCTAGCTCCTGTTAGCTTTGCATTGTTACATCCAAGTTTCTCCCCAAGTCTGTATTGATTCGATAACCGGTTCTAGAGCTTTTCCTTTTTCTGTTAAGGTATACTCAATTCGGACCGGTTTTTCAGGGTATACCGTCCGTGACACAATGTCTAGCTGTTCAAGCTCCCTCATTCGTTCCGTTAATATCCGGTCGCTCATTTCTGGAATTTGTGCCTTTATGTCTTTAAACCGTTTAGGGCCTGCTAACAACACGCGAATGATTAACCCTGTCCACTTTTTTCCTAACAGCTCAGCTGCAGCTTCGTATTTAGGGCACATTGTATTGTAGTCCATATTGTTCACCTCAATTATGTTTAGTTTACCACAAGATTGAGGTATAGATAAGTGGCACATCTTATTTAACAAAAGTTACTTGACAATAACAAGTGGCTTTTTTAATATAGATTATATAGTTACTAAAAAAAGTAAGTAAAAGGAGTGTTTCAAGAATGGCAAAAGTTTTAATTCCTTACTACAGTGCGTATGGCCACATTTACAAAATGGCACAAGCAGTTGCAGAAGGTGCAAAGCGTGCAGGAGCAGAAGTTAAGATCGTGAAAATTCCTGAATTCGATGCGGTTAAAAACGCCATGTCTGGCCAGGAGGCATATGTTAAAGCTCAAGAGAGTCAAACGGGCGTTCCGGAAGCAACGCATGACGATTTACTTTGGGCAGACGGAATTGTTTGGGGAATCCCAACTCGATATGGATCCATGCCAGCGCAAATGAAACAGTACCTTGATTCTGCAGGTGGATTATGGGCAAAAGGTGAATTAGAAGGTAAGGCTACAGCAATTTTCACGAGCTCTGGTTCAATCCATGGAGGTCAGGAAACTACAATTATTACATCGCTCGTACCATTGCTCCATTTCGGTTTGATCTTTGTTGGTCTCCCTTATGGTGAAAACCCTGAACAGCTAACAACTGACGGCATTGGAGGAAGTCCATACGGAGCATCAACGGTTGCTGGTCCAGATGGTTCAGCGTACCCAGATGAGCGTGATCTCTTAATGGCAGGTCGTTTAGGAGAACGAGTGGCAAAAGTCGCTGCCAAGCTTGCAAATTAAATAAAATAGATGCTAAGAAATGGAGCTGGGACATATTGGAAATGCGAACAATGCACAACCTTAGCGGAGTATATTTCCGAAGCGATTGCTATGCACCAACGATCATGACGTTCGGATTTCTCATCAATAAAAACTATTTTGTCCCAGCCCCGTTTTTTAGTACGTAAAGAAAGTATACCTACGGTGGTGTCAATCTCCAGGCGCTAGTGGCTTGCGATTTTCTTTCGTGCTTGAATATAAACCAAAATAAGAAAAAACATTTTGATAATTTCCAAAAAAAGATTGACCGTTTTGGAAATGCTGTTATATAATACATATAAATAAAATATATTGTAATAATACAGTGTAAAGGGGATGAAAACAATGAGAAGACAAGAGCGTGAGAACATGGTTAAATTTTTAATCCAAATGAAAGGATTTACACACCAGACATTAATGGTGATGACCGATGAAGATGTGGAGCATTTGTACACAAGGGCATACAGTTTTCATGAGAAAATTGAAGAAGCCTAAAACGTAGTTGTATTCGAGTTAATTTCTACATGAAATTCTAACCTGTTCAAAAAGGTTTCATGCGTACGAGTTTCGTTTTGTAGTATACTAGTGCAAAAGGAACTTTGGGTAGGTGTGTGTTCATTGAAGCTTTCAAACAAAGCGCTATTTATTGTTATAGCAACAGCTACAGCTCTTTATGGAATTCTGTATTGGGTCATCGGTCATTACATTACGACACGTTAATAGAAATTCTGGGCCTGTTTTCTGCTACAAAAGAAAGCAGGCCTTTTTGTGGTGGTAAGGTATTTTAAAATTTGATAACTAAGCAAGAATAAAAGGCATTTTTTATGTAATAATGTGTGTGAAGAAGGAAGAAAAACGTCTATTTCCCGGGAAAGATGCTGTCGAAAATCAGTGATCCTTCATATCTAAGGTAACAAGTGTTGTAGCGAAACCTGTCGCTGTTACAGCAATAATCGAAAGAATAAACGCATCAAAAGAAACGACATATAAGCCAGCGACAACGACCAAAAGATCAATGATAAAAATCATAACGCCTACATTCCATTTAAAGTAAGTGGCGAACATTTGCGCTAGTAAATCGAGTCCGCCAGTACTGATATTCATTCGAAACATAATACCAACACCCAGCCCAAGTAAAATACCACCAAAAAGCGCACTGTTGAGGGGGGCAAATTGGGTGGGATGGCTAGATAGACTTGTGAATAGATCGATAAAGAAAGCTGAGATGATGAGTCCGAAAATACTGTTATAGAAAAAAGATCGGTAATACACCCAAGCTAAAAGATAGATAGGGACACTTAAAAGGATGATCGTTGTGCCAACAGGAAAATGCCAAAGATAGTGGAAAATGAGACCTAATCCAATGATTCCCCCGTCTAATAAATGATAAGAAACAAAAAATAAATTAATTCCTAAGCTAATAAGAAGGCTTCCAAAGACAACTGCCAGTATTGACTTATACATCGGCTACACCCTCATCGGTCTATTGTCTTTTAATCATATCTAAACTCTATGCAGAGGCTTGCCCATTCTATGACAACGAAAGCCTACATGAGTGGTTGCTAAGAGGGAAGGGAAACAAGTATGCACGTTTTGCTTGTCCTTTATTTAATAAAGGTGATGTGAGGGAAGAGCTACTTTGCTATTTTATTTTGTGCAAAAGCTCATTCTAATAACGACAAAAAAGAGACTAACCTAAAAAGGTCAATCTCTTTTGTCAGACGTACCTTCAGCCAGTAAGTTGGCTTAAAAAGGCAGTAGCAATCCCAAAATAAATCATTAAGGAGAAGATATCGTTTAATGTTGTGATAAGAGGGCCTGAGGCAACGGCTGGGTCGACACCGAATCGATAAAGAAGAAGGGGAATGATTGTACCTGCGAGTGTACCTACGATAAGTGTAATTAGTAAGGAGACGCCAACAACAAAACCTAAGGTAAAGCTGCCCTGCCATATATAGGCAATCGATAAGATTAGCAACCCACAAATGATACCGATGATAAGGCCAACCCGAAGCTCACGAAGGATTAAGCGAACAACGGTTTTTTTGTCTACAGGATTCGTTACAATACCTCGTACAACGACTGCAAGTGATTGAGTGCCTGTATTTCCAGTCATACCAGCGATCATCGGCATAAAAAAGATTAAAGCGACGACTTGATCTAATGTATTTTCAAAGCCACTAATAATGCTTCCAGAGACGATACCTATAAATAGAAGCAAGATGAGCCAAGGAAGTCGTCTTGCAGAGGCCGTTAGAGCAGGTGTATTGAAATCGATGTCTTTACCGGAAGCGGATAGCTTTTCAATGTCTTCATTTGCTTCTCGGATAACAACATCCAACACATCATCGACCGTAATGATTCCTAGTAAGGTTTGGTTTTCATCAACAACTGGAACAGCAATAAAGTCATAACGTTCAATAATTTGAGCGACTTCTTCTTGGTCAGTATCAACTCGGACAGATACGACACGACTAAACATGATGTTTTCGATTTTTTCATCAATAGGGGCAATTAAAAGGTCTCGGTATGACACAACACCGACTAATTTCTTATCTTCATTAATGACATACAGGTAATAGATGTTTTCCGAAAAGCTTGCATAATCCTTCAATTTATCGACAGCTTGCCGAACCGTATAATTTTCTTTAATCCAAATGAACTGGTTGGTCATCAAGCCCCCAGCTGTGTCAGCAGGGTAGCTCATTAATGTTTGAAGGGTTTCAGATTCCTCGTCTTTCATTATCTCTAGAAATTCTTGAATTCGATCAACGGAGAGCTCATTTAACAAATCGGCAAGGTCATCGTTATCCATTAAATTCATGATCTTAGAGGAGCGCTCAATACCTAAACGATGTAGAATCTCAACTTGAAGGTCATATTCAAGCTCTTGAATTAAATCGGCGATTTGATCAGGTGTTAGAAATGTTAAAAACTTATGATGGTGTTTTTCAGGAAGTCCTCGATAGAGCTGTGCCACATCATAAGGATGTAACTCGTCCAATAAAGCTTGCAGAGCTCCACGTTTTGATTCTTTTAAATATTTGATAACTAGGACTAGCAGTTGATCTTCTGTCAAATTAATTACCATTGAAGCTCACCTCTCGATTCAAAACCTTCGCTTTCTTACTTTACAAAAAAAGAGAAGGGAAGTAAATGTTCAGTTCATTTATCCTTATTATTATTTTTTACCCTTTTTCTTACATAGACAATCAAAGAACTTTCAATCCTTCATGAAAGAAGTTTAAGGACTTACTCGTAAACTGCACTAGCATTATAATAGGTTATCGTTTTGTCTGAAATAAAATTGTTTGAAACTTCTGTCTCTATAATAGGATTTCGTTGACGCTTTCAAAAATACTGTGCTATAATTCATTTATAATGAAAATCATTCTCAGATAATGATAATAATACGTACGGCTTAAGTGGAGGGTTCTGATGAGTTTTATTCACCTACGTCAGCTAACTAAATTATATCGTAACTCCGTTCAACCAGCAGTTAACTCGATCGATCTAGCGATTGAACAAGGTGAGATTATTACATTGCTTGGACCAAGCGGGTGTGGAAAAACGACTACCTTACGGATGATTGCAGGTTTTGAACAGCCAACAAGCGGTTCAATCACAATTGGAAATGAACTTGTATATGAAAATCATTTTTCTGTTCCACCTGAAAAGCGTGGCATTGGGATGGTATTTCAAGACTATGCATTATTTCCCCATCTTTCAATTGAGAAAAATGTTATTTTTGGTTTGAATAAATGGAGCGGACGTGAAAAAAGAAAGCGTGCGAAAGAAGTGTTAGATCTCGTTGGGTTAGGAGAATACGGTTCTCGCTTTCCGCATGAGCTTTCAGGGGGACAACAGCAGCGTGTTGCTCTAGCAAGAGCATTAGCTCCAAAGCCTCATGTCGTATTAATGGATGAACCATTTAGCAATCTTGATGCAGGTTTGCGTGAAAAAATGCGCTTTGAGGTAACGAACATATTAAGAAAAGCCAATACCACCGCGATCATCGTTACCCACGACCAAAAGGATGCGTTTGCTGTATCTGATCGAGTAGTTGTTATGAATAAAGGGGTCATTCAACAAACGGCAACTCCTCGTGAAATGTACCGTTGTCCCAAGAACTGTTTTGTTGCGCAATTTGTTGGTAAAACGAACTTATTATCTGGAACCCTTTGTGATGATATGCAGCATGTGGATACGCACATTGGCAAAGTTTCCTTGCCGAGTCAATCGGAATCAATCCTCGAGGAGGTAAAGGTATCGATTCGTCCCGAGGGATGCCGGTTAGCTGAAAAAGGACGATACGCCGGTACTGTTCAAAGGGTAACCTATAGTGGAGAATATCAAGAGGTTGAGGTTCGACTAGGATCGGTGGCGGAACCAATGATCATTTACGCACCGATCGAACAGGAAATTGAAATTGATTCCATTGTTTCGTTTGATATTACTCCAGAATTAGTTGCCTTAGTTGAAAATTAAACAAGTAAATCAGTCTTCACAATGGAGGCTGATTTTTTAATTAGGTAATTTTTATAACCATTCCGAAAAGGGCCAGAATAATATTGCACATCGATAAAATGCAACAAAATGGTAATGCCTATAAATATTGTATTCTCATTAATGGAAAAAGTTAAAGAAATAAAAAAATTCCACTATATATGTTGACAATGATTCTCATTTGCAATATACTTCAAATCGTTGAGAATGAATATCATCTTCAAATTACATACGAATTAAAGGGGGAGCACAATGAATAAAGGATTGAAATTGCTACTTTTTGGATTGATGGCAATGGCGTTATTTGTGATTGCTGCATGCGGGGGAGCAGATGAGCCTGCTACGTCAGAGGAAGAACCAGCAGAACAAGCTGAGGACGGTGCAGAAGCCACAGAAGCTTCAGGTGAACTTGTCGTTTATTCTTCTCGTAATGAAAATTTCGTGGATGCCCTATTAAACAAATTCCAAGAAGAGACTGGGATTACTGTTCAAGCGCTACATGCAGGGGATAATGCAGTAAACCGTATCAAAGAAGAAGCAAACAATGTACAAGCTGATATTTTTATTTCAAATGATATTGGTGCACTTGAACACTTACGCTTAGAAGGGTTGTTAGAAGGTTCTGAGCCTGAAGGAATTGAATCAATTGATGAATTATATCGTGCAGAAGATAATTCATGGTTCGCATTATCTGCACGGACTCGTGTTTTAATGTATAATAAAGATCTGATCACAGAAGAAGAAATGCCAAAGAGCATTGTTGAATTGGCAGATCCAAAATGGAAAGGTCAATTTGCCATTACACGTGGTGGGAATGGTGGTATGATCGGACATGTCTCAGCCTTACGTAACGAGTGGGGCGATGAGAAAACAGCTGAATGGATTGCAGCAGTAAAAGATAATGCAGGTGCCATTCTAGAAGGTCATGGTGACATTCGCCGTGCTGTTGGAGCAGGAGAATTTGCGTTTGGACTAGTGAATAACTACTATTATCATCAGCAACTTCAAGAGCCAACAGATAATAATGTTGGTGTCATTTATCCAGACCAAGCAGAAGGTGAAATGGGAGCAGTAGTGAATGCAGCAGGAGTTGGTAAGGTAAGTGGTGGCCCGAATGCAGAGAATGCACAAATTTTCTTAGAATGGATTTTACAGCCTGAAAATCAACGCGAATTTTCATTTGAGTCTCTTGAAGTGCCAATAAACCCAGATATTGAAGCGCCTGAAGGGGCAGCAACAATTAGTGATTACAAAACACACGACATGCCATTAAGTGAGCTTGGAAAAGTGTGGGAAGATACTCGTCAACTTATTGAAGAAGCAGGCTTGGATTTAGATTTATAAAGATAATTATCGGTGAGTAGGAGCTGTCGCAGCATGAGTTCAAGCAAGGATCAACAACATCAACAACATAACAAGCGACATCATCAGGTTGGGGAGCATAGCTCTCCAACCTCTCACCGTTTATTTAAGAAAGGCTGGCTCCAGCTGTGGAATGGTAATCCACCGGGAACTATTTTATTAATGATGGCTGGCTTAACCGGCATTTTGATGGCTATTCCGATTGTATACGTTGTTTGGCGCTCTCTTTTTGCGGGGACCGATCGATGGATGCGGCTGCTGGATTCTCGTATTCCTCAACTATTATGGAATACGCTTTCTTTAACATTAATGGTCACAATATTTGCTGTAACGATTGGTGTGTCTCTTGCTTGGATTGTGAATCGGACGAATTTACCAGGGCGTAAAAACTGGCAGTGGCTGCTTGCCTTACCCCTTGTTATTCCACCATATGTTGGTGCCGTTGCATATATTCTCATCTTTGGCCCAAGAGGCTGGATTTGGCGATATTGGAATGAAAACGATTGGCTTAATCAGGTGTTTGGAGATTATCCACTAAATGTCTACACATTTTGGGGTGTGTTTTTCGTCCTGACGATGTTTACATTCCCTTATGTTTTTCTCATAGCTAGTGCATCACTTAGAAAAATGAATCGGAATTTTGAAGAAGTTGCCCGTTCCCAGGGTATGACAACGTCTCAAATCTTTTTGCGTGTCAATCTACCATTTTTGCGCCCCGCTATCGGTGCTGGAGCCATTCTCATTGCGTTGTATGTTCTTTCAGATTTTGGGGCGATTGCTATGCTTCGCTACACAACGTTCACAGCAGCTATCTATTATCAGATGGGGAGCTATGATAATCTATCAGCCACTGTGCTCAGTGTCGTACTCATCTTGCTTACGTTAGTCATACTATGGATCGAAGCGCGCACGAGAAAAAAGCAAAAATATTACCAGACGACGAATACCTTTCAAGAGCCGGATATCCTGTCACTTGGGAAATGGAAATGGCCAGTGTTTTTTTATGTTTCGGTCGTGTTTCTTTTCTCTGTTGCTCTACCAATTGTCGTCCTCGTCTATTGGTCGGTTATCGGCATTGGTGCAGGTGCACTCGATTCCCGCTTTTGGGGGTTTGCTTGGAATAGTTTGAGAGTTTCGGGAATGGCCGCATTTTTCTGTATGGTGCTTGCTTTGCCTGTCGTTTATTTACGCTCTCGCTACCCGTCAACCATTTCGACTTTAGTTGAGAAAATGAGTTACGCAGGGTATGCATTGCCAGGTGTCATCGTTGCGTTAGGGGTTATTTTCATTTTTAATCAATATATCCCTGCTCTTTATAACACGTACTATTTAATTGCGATTGCGTTCGTCATTCGGTTTCTACCACAGGCGATGCAGTCAACAGACGCATCATTAAGCTTAATTTCACCAAGAATCGATGAAGCGGCAAGAAGCTTAGGTCAGCCACCGTGGAAAGTGCTGTACAAAGTGATCATTCCATCGATTCTTCCGGGAATTTTAGCAGGTGGAGCACTCGTGTTCGTTAGTTCAATTAAAGAACTCCCTGCAACATTGCTACTTCGGCCACCAGGGTTTGATACGCTAGCCGTAAGGATTTGGGTAGAAACGAGTGAAGCGGTTTATCATTTAGCTGCACCAGCAGCATTGTTAATTATTCTTGTCTCGATCATACCGCTACGCTACCTATTAAAAAAATACTGACAAAAGGGACCTCATAGAAGGGTCTCTTTTTTTTGGAGAAGAATGCTGCAAAATGCTCTTATTGAAAGGAGTCTGCCGAGACCTAGTTTTTCTAAGGTCGTCCTAATTATCTGATTTTTGTTGACAATGAGAAAGGTTATCATTTAAACTGTAATTAATGAGAATGAGAATTATTATCAATAGAAGGAGGGCTTATTTATGTCTTCATTACTTATTGTCGGTGCTGATCATTTAGGAACCATTCCGAAAAAATTAAATGGGATAGGCTTTGAAGAAATCATCCATATAAGTGGTAGAAAAGTTCAAATGGTGAAAAAAGAAATCCCTTGTCATATTGATTTAGTTTTAGTGTTAACGGATTACATCAATCATAATTTGACGTCAGTATTAAAGAAGAAAGCAAACGAACAAGATATTCCGATTTGCTACGCTAAGCGATCTTGGTGTTCGATCTACAAAGCGATTGGACAATGTGAGCGTGCTTGTCTAAAGGATTGTCAATTTAAATAAGCAGGAGGGACACTGTGAGCCATTTAACTGAAACCAATGAACAAACCTTGAATTTACTACATGTACAGTCCTACATAAGCTGTCCCTACCGATTCTATTTTCAAAATCAATTGCGAAACATAGGGGATTCCACTAACTGGAGGGAGATGACACAGCTTTGTGTGAACAAGATCGTTCAAAAATATTACTTGCTTCAAAAAGAAGAGCGAACAAGCTACAACATATTGCAATTAATAAGGGAGCAATGGAGAAAGATAGACCCAGCTTGCTTTTCGGATACCGTCGAGTATGTGACGACTTTTGCGCGGTTCACCGACCATTTGCTTCATTTTTTACTCTCAGAGCAGCAGGCAGAAATTCCTTTGTTCCTATTTGAATCGATTCCGTTATCTTCCGTTGAAAAAGGTCTCGTGTTTGATGTTGCACTATGGGGAGAGCGTTCATTTGTCATAAAAAAATTTTTAGTAGACGTAGACGATCACCTTTTACATTCATATTTTTCAGCAGTTGAATATTTTTCACAAAAAGCATTTCATATCTTGCCAGAACAAATAGAAGTTCTTGATTTAGGAAGTGCGAGGCGCCATATTCATCTGCCTAAACAATTAAATGCAAGCATGGTCGAGCCGATTTGTTTTACATGCCCCATCGTAAATGATTGTAAAGAATAAATGGAGCGTATTCCTAAAAGGAGTAGGCTCTTTTTGATCTTTAAAAAATTGGGCAGATGGCACAAAATAAAAATTTTCTCTAGACTTTTTAATTAAAATATGAAAAAATAAGTTGCATAAGGTAAAAAAAATTAGTGGAAGCTAAAAAGTTTGTCCAGGAACAATCTCTTTTTTTAGATTTTGTTTTGCCTTGTTGCAACTTTTTGGTTGATAGTAAAAATATAAGGAGGAAGTGACGTTGAGAAAAAAGTCTTTGTCGTTTTTGTTAGCTGGATTAATAAGTGTGGTGCTCGTTGCTTGCGGAGAAGAAGAGCCTAATCAAGATTCATCTGAAGAGGAAGGCCTTCAGATTGTCACAAGCTTCTCAATTCTCGCTGATCTTGCACAAGAGGTGGCAGGGGATCGCTCGAGTGTAGAGTATATTGTGCCGATTGGAGAAGACCCACATGGATATGAGCCTGTGCCTAGTGATTTCCAAAAGGTTTCAGATTCAGATGTGTTTTATGTGAATGGACTAGGGCTTGAAGGCTGGTTACAACGTTTAGTTGAAAACGTAGGAGATGTAAATACGGTTGAAGTATCACAAGGACTAACGACGATACCTTTAGAAGGTCAGGATGGGGAAGACCCTCACGCTTGGCTAGCGGTTTCAAATGCGATTCATTATGTGGAAGTCATTAGAGACGACTTAATCGAACGTGACCCTGAAGGAAAAGCTATTTACACGGAGAATGCAGAGGCGTACATTCAAGAGCTTGAGGAACTAGATTCATTGATTCAAGAAGAGCTTTCAGCGATTGAAGAAAGCAAACGGACGATTGTTGTTAGTGAAAATGCATTCCGTTATTTTGGCGAAGCATACGGAATTGAAACAGAAGGGATTTGGGAGCTGAACTCCCATGAGGAAGGAACACCTGGTCAAATTGCGAGAGTGGTTGATTTGATTCAAGATAAAGGACTGCCAGCCGTTTTTGTAGAAACGACTGTTAACCAACAGTACATGGAGACTGTCGCAAGCAATGCCAACGTGACGATAGCTGGGGAGGTTTATACTGATGCAGTAGGCCTTGATGGCAGCGGAGCGGAAACTTATATTACAATGATGGAGCACAATGCGCGAACGTTTGCTGATGGATTAACTCAATAGCTAAAAAGACCCTTCTTGCTCATTCAGAGTACGAAGGGTCTTTTAAATGGTTAAAAAAGCTGTGTTAGGAAGCCGACTAGAACAAGTCCAATGAGTAAAATCCAAAACACTCGCCCGAAAACTCGAGGGTTTATCTGTCTTCTACGCCAACGATTTGGGTTAAATGTCACTTCCTGCTCATCATAGACATGTTGATACGCATGGTAGGGATGAGCACCTGCAAGAATAATCGGCGCGAGAGCTGCACCGCCAATGAGTCCAAATAAATGAGCAAGAATGTTAATGTTCGAATTGACAAAGGTCATAACCAATCCAATCACTAAAATGATCATAACAAGTTGAGAATTTGCCTGGTCAATTAAATCCTTTCGATTAAGGATCATATACAGATAAATTCCAAAAAGGCCGAATATTGCGCCAGAGGCCCCGAGGTGGTAGTATGACAGCCCACCTAAATAATAGGTGGCGATGTTTGCGATAATACCTGAGAGTAAGTAGATAAGTAAGAATTTCCACTTACCGAGCATTCGCTCAAGAGCTGGGCCAAAAATTACAAGTGAAAATGAATTAAAGACAACATGGCCTAATCCAATATGGAGAAAGATAGGCGTGATCAAGCGCCAATATTCTCCGTTCGCCACAGCGTAATTATCACCAATGCCCAATGCTAGAATCGAACCACCGCCTGGTAGTAAGTTCATCCATAAAAATAAAATGAGATGGATCGCAACAAGCGTCGTCACGACAGGGTAACTTCGGCGAAACGAATAAAAGCTTTCATTTCGGATAAACATGATTAACCACCTTTTCAATGAGGGCTGTGTTTCAACATTACCCCCTTATGTTCTTTTTTAGAAGATGCATTTTTTAAGCTGCTTAGCTACAGGCACCAGAGGCTTGAGGTCGCTTCAATTTCTCCTACAGAAACTGTATGAGCGGCTCCTTCTTTCCACTTGGATGAGAACGAGTTCGTCAGGTAATGCTGAGCAACCTTTCAATGAAGGGGTGTGAGCGGAAGGGCTTCATTGTTTCATCAACTTGAACTGAAGCTCCGTCCCCTTTTCCACTGAAAACAAATAACATTTAGTTTCGGAGCGCTTGTCATTGCTTGGCAGGCACCTTGCACTTTTTATTATAACAAGAAGTAGGGGCGGAGGCTTGAAAGATGGTTTTTATGCTAAAGTATATGTATGAAAATCAGCGATTGTTATGACGGTTAAGAGGTGAAGGGATGATTATTGGAACAGGTGTTGATATTGTAGAGATTGAACGAATTCATTCAATGGTCGAGAACCACCCTCAATTTATTGAAAAAATTTTAACGGTTCAAGAACGGGAAAAATATTATACGTTGTCGAGAAAACGAAAAATCGAGTTCGTTGCAGGTCGCTTTGCTGCAAAAGAAGCTTTTGTGAAAGCAGCGGGAACTGGGATTTCGGCTCGATTTGGATGGCATGATATTGAAGTATTATCAGAAGAAAATGGAAAGCCATTTATTCAAGCAGAGATTGATGCGGTGATTCATGTTTCCATTTCACATAGCCAATCTTATGCGATTTCCCAAGTCATTCTTGAACGCTTGTCAAGCTAGTCTGCATATTGCCCGTGTTTGTCTCATATAGTTGTAATGCGATGAGGGAGACCTATCGATTCAAAGGGAGTAAGGGTAAAAGGGTGCCTCAAGATTAGCTTTTGCTTATTACTAATTAAGCATAGCCAATTATTGGGCTAGTCTACCGATCCATCCCTCCATTTGAATGTATAGAACTTCTCCTTTGATAACTAGGAATTTCTCTTTCCTAACGCATCAGGAAGACAAGGACGTATCTTGTTTTTCTAATCTTTCAAATGAGACAAAGGGGTGAATGCATTGAAAAGAGCAAGATGGTTTGTAGCCCTCGGCCTTATTTTTACGCTGATGCTTGTGGGTTGCGGCGAAAAAACACAAGAGGACGTAATCGGAGACTTAGACAAAAAGTTGACGGAAATGAATGGCTACAAAGCAAAAGCAACGATGACCCTACAGACAGGTAAAGACCCACAAATGTACGAGGTTGAGGTGTGGCACCAAAGAAAAAGCTTTTATCGAGTCGCCTTGAAAAACCAAAACAAGGATCAGAGTCAGATTATTTTACGGAATGATGATGGTGTATTTGTCTTAACACCTGCTCTAAACAAAAGCTTCCGTTTCCAAAGTGATTGGCCAACGAATAGTAGTCAAGTTTATTTATTTGATTCACTCGTTCAGGACATTTTAATGGACCCGGAGCGTAAATTTACAGCAACTGATGAGCATTATGTATTTCAGACAAGTACAAATTATCAAAATAAAAACTTGAACAGTCAAGAGGTTACGTTAAATAAAAAGGATTTATCGCCGAGGCAAGTGAAAATAATGAATGCAGACTTAGAGGTTCTCGTGCAGCTTGATTTTACAGAATTTGCTCTTGATCCTAGCTTTAATGATGGAGACTTTGATATGGAACGGAATATGACAGGAGCTCAGATGGATGTTCCGACAATGGCTGAGCCAAGTGAACCGATGACCGTTCATTACCCAATGTATGAACCACAAGGCACGGAGTTTGCAGGTTCTCAAGAAATTGAAACAGAGAATGGAAAACGGGTTGTTCTTCAATATGAAGGTGAGCGATCGTATACGCTCATTCAAGAGCAGAGCCAAATTGTCCCAGCCTCTATACCAATGCATGTAAGTGAAGGGGAACCAGTGGATTTAGGTTTTACAATTGGTGTAATGACGGAAGAGTCGATTATGTGGTCATACAACGGTGTCGATTTCTTTTTGGCTTCTCAAGACCTTGACCAAGAAGAAATGATGGCGATTGCCCGCTCTGTTTATGGAACGCTTGAAAAATAGGAATGATTGACGGGGATGGACCAACTGCTCAGTTCAAACGGATGAACTGGGCTTTCTTTCATAAAGTACTGTTGTAAAAAGCCTACCCATTTCATTTCCTCCTCCCCTTTTTGCCTGATTGACATGGCTTGTTTGCAAGAAGATAATGTTGATAATAGAGAGAACATAAGCAGCAGGATGGTGAAATGGTCGTGGGAGAAGCAACGCAATCATTTTTTCGAGATACGTGGGTAGAGGTTGATTTATCAGCGATTGAAGATAATATTCGGGGCGTTAAGGAGCTTTATCAAGACAAAGAAATGACAATCATGGCGATTGTAAAAGCAGACGGATATGGTCATGGTGCTCTAGAAGTAAGTCGCGCTGCCTTAGATGCAGGAGCAACTTTTCTTGGTGTTGCCCTTCTTGATGAGGCCCTGAAACTCAGGAAGGGAGGGATTGATGCGCCGATTCTTGTTTTAGGCAGGACGCGTCCGACCGATGTTCAGCTTGCTGTTATGCATAACATTTCATTGACAGTCTACCAGCTCGATTGGGTGGAAGAAGCGCAAAAGCATTTACAGCCAACTGATACGCTAAAGGTTCATATGAAGCTTGATTCAGGTATGGGACGAATCGGGCTACGAGAAAAAAAGGAAATAGATGAAATCATCGAGGCGCTTTCCGCTTCTAATACAATCAAATTAGAAGCAATTTTCACCCATTTTGCTACAGCGGATGAGCAAGATCTTCGATATTTTCAAGAGCAGTATCAACGGTTTTTAACAATGCTTGAGTGGATTCAGGCAAAGGGTATTACTGTGCCCTACATCCATTGTGGAAATAGTGCCACTGCACTTCGCTTTCCAGACAAAACCTTCAACATGATTCGTTTTGGCATTTCCATGTATGGACTAACACCTTCCTTAGAGATTAAGGCTGAATTGCCATTTCAACTTAAACAGGCTTTCTCGCTTCGCTGTAGGCTAACTCACGTGAAAAAGCTACCTGCTGGTGAAGCGATAAGCTACGGAGCAACGTATCGTACAACAGAGGATGAATGGATTGGAACATTACCGATCGGGTATGCGGATGGCTGGCTGCGGTATCACGCCTCGAATGGTGGCTATGTATTAGTTGAAGGTGAGGAAGCTCCATTTGTAGGTCGGATTTGCATGGATCAATGCATGGTAAGATTACCCAAAAAATTTGATGTAGACACGGTCGTAACCCTTATTGGAAAAGATAAGGGGAATGAGATTTCCATGGATGATGTGGCTGTGCGTTTAAATACAATTAATTATGAAATCCCTTGTGTAATTGGCCCCCGTGTCCCAAGAACATACTACAGACAAAAAGAGTTGGTTTCGGTAAAAAATATTAAATAAAAAATTGAATGAATGGAAGGAAATCTAGGGAGAATTGGCGAATAATATAGCTTGTTGGGATTGAAAGCCACTTTGCAATTCCATTATTCAAATGCTATTATTAATCTGGGATAAAAAATCTTGAGGTCACAGGTGGATGTTGGGGGTGCTTGTTTGTGTCAGAGCAGGGTACAAAGCGAATTGTAGTGAGCTTGCCACAGCATTTGTTAAATGAGGTGGATGGTGTCATTAAGGAAGAGAATGTAAACCGTAGCGAATTTATTTCACAAGCGACAAAAATGTATCTCCGGGAGCGTAAAAAACGCCAGATTCGTGAGACGATGCAACAAGGTTATATTGAAATGGCTAAAATTAACCTTAATATTGCATCAGAAGCTTTTCTTGCCGAGGAGGAAGCCGAACACACCCTAGATCGCTTAGTTAGTGGGGTGTAGAGGTTGATTGTCAAACGTGGCGACGTGTACTTTGCTGACTTATCTCCTGTTGTTGGTTCCGAGCAAGGTGGGGTCCGGCCAGTTCTCGTCATCCAAAATGATATTGGGAATCGATTTAGTCCGACCATTATCGTCGCAGCTATCACTGCTCAAATCCAGAAAGCAAAATTGCCGACTCACGTTGAAATCAATGCAAAGCGGTATGGGTTTGACCGTGATTCGGTGATTTTGTTAGAGCAAATCCGAACGATTGACAAACAACGGCTCACTGATAAAATCACACATTTGGATGATGATATGATGACGAAAGTGAACGATGCCCTATTGATTAGTTTAGGGCTCATTGATTTTTAACACTCCGTATATGTGTGAGACGGGGTGTTTTTTTAATTCACCTTTATCTTAGCTAAGGATAGAGACAGGGCCATAAGAATTGGCTTGTAGCAGGCTAGGGTCACAATCTTACCTCATAGACTTTATAGAAAAAAGAAGTTTGCAGAATGGTTAAATGGGGAATACAAAAAGGTGTTTAGAAGGGGAATCAATGTATGCTCATGAATAGTGAAATGGCTCCTATCAGTAAATCAGATACGACCTAGTTTTTAGGGTTGGTTGTGATACATAGTGTGAAAAACGAACATTTTCGCCCATGCTTTTTACAATTGTTATAGAAAATTTTGTGCATTTGCCTTTGCAACTCGAAAAAAGTCATGAAATAATAAAGTTAACAACCGACTGGAGGATGTTTAATGCAACCGTTTATCGTTTCATTTATCATTGAACAAAAAGATGAGCTGCGCGCTCGTTGGGAAGAAGAATTAAACGCGATCCGTCATGAAAGCTACTTAGAGCGAATCTCTGAAACGCTCTATGAAAATACGAATGCTGAATTCATGTCTCTAGTTTTCGAAACAGTCGAATTAAGTCAAGAAGAAGCAAAGAATCACTTGAGCCCGCATACCGATCGACTGATTCAAAGTGGATGGCCTCTCGTCTATTTCACGAAAGGATTGCAGGCTTTTCGGCGTGTCATGTTAAACGCATTAGCTGAGAAAGAAAAGGATGTCAAGCGAATGCTTGAGGTTTTTAATGACATTGAAACATGGATTGACGGAATGATTAATCAGCTCGTTCATGATTACACAGGTTCTTGGGAAGATATTTTTGAAATGCAAAAGCTTTCCCTGCTTGAACTTTCTGCTCCCCTTATTCCTGTGTTTGAAGGGGTTACGGTTATGCCTTTGATTGGAACAATTGACACGCAGCGAGCAAAGCTTATTATGGAGAATTTACTTGATGGTGTTATAAAGCATCGCTCACAAGTCGTTCTCATTGATATTACGGGAGTACCTGTTGTGGACACGATGGTTGCCCATCATATCATTCAAGCTTCAGAAGCCGTTCGCTTAGTTGGTGCGAAATGTATATTAGTAGGGATTCGTCCAGAAATTGCTCAAACGATTGTGAATTTAGGGATCGATTTAGGTAAATTTCCTACAAGAAGCACATTGCGTAAAGGGATAGAGACCGCATTAGAATTTACGAATAAGAAAATGGTTAATTTGTAGGATGGGGGTTGTACAAAATGAGGATTCCGATTTTAAAACTGAATCAATATTTACTGATCAGTGTACAAGTGGAATTGGATGATCAAACGGCTCTTCTCTTTCAGGAAGATTTGTTAAATAAGATACATCAGGAAGGATCCCTAGGGGTAGTCATTGATTTGACGTCTGTTGACATGATTGACTCATTTATTGCCAAAGTGTTAGGCGATGTCGTCGATATGTCTAGCTTAATGGGTGCCAAGGTTGTCTTAACAGGTATCCAACCTGCTGTTGCGATTACGCTCATTGATATGGGTATTAAACTAGAAGATGTTAGAACTGCTCTTGATTTAGAGCAGGGTCTTGAGAAATTGCAACAGGAACTGGAGGGATGATGGATGAAAGCCCATTCCAGCGTTGAAGTTAATAATGAATGGGGCATTGTCGCTGCTAGACAAGAAGGACGAACCCTTGCAAAAGAAATTGGATTCGGTAGCGTCGATCAAGCTCGAATCACAACGGCCATCTCAGAATTAGCGAGAAACATCTATCTATATGCCAAACGGGGAGAGATTTGTCTCGAAAAAGTTGAGAAGTCAGATAAAACTGGTATGAAACAAGGGATTAAAATTATTTCGCGAGATCAAGGGCCAGGTATCAAGGATATTCGACAAGTGATGGAAGATGGGTTTACTACATCAGGAGGACTAGGTGCTGGGCTACCTGGTGTAAAGCGGTTGATGGATGAATTTTCAATTGAATCGAATCAAGGAGTGGGAACGATTATAACAGCGATTAAATGGCTCCGTTAAAAGGAGGATATTTTGTGAAAGACACAGAAACAAAGCTGCAACAAAGCTATCGCCAAATTTTATGCGCCTTTCTAGAAAATAAAAGCGAACAAGGTCTTTACAATGCACAGCAATTCACAAAAAAGCTGTTAGAGCAACAAATTTCTCCTGAGGAGCTTGTGAGTTTACATTGTGCCGTGATCGATGAGTTGTTTCCGACTTTACCTGAAGAGGTGCAGGATTCATTTGATTTTTTACTTGAAGTCATGATCGGGTATGGTCTTGCTTACCGAGAGCATCAAAGCTTACGGGATCGCCAGCGAGAATTAGAATCGGAAATTGAAGTGGCTGCGAACATGCAGCAAACGTTATTGCCTAAAGTGACGCCTTCAATACCGTCATTAGATATAGGGGTTTTAAGTGTACCTGCAAATAAAATGAGTGGCGACTATTATCATTATGTTCAGGACGACTATGACTGTATCGGCATAGCGATTGCTGACATTATTGGAAAAGGTGTGCCTGCTGCTCTTTGTATGTCCATGATTAAGTATGCGATGGACAGTATACCTGAGCAGTGCCCTCAACCAAGTGAGCTATTAGAAAACTTAAACCGTGTCGTAGAACAAAATATCGATGACAGCATGTTTATTACGATGATGTACGGATACTATCATTCTACAAATCATGAATTTCGCTATTCCGGTGCCGGCCACGAGCCGGGGTTTTTTTATCATGCAGAAGAAGATACGTTTGAGGAGCTTTATGCAAAAGGACTTGTATTAGGATTATCGAAAAAAACAAAATTTCGGGAATATTATAAGAAAGTTAAACCAGGAGATTTCATCGTATTTCTTTCAGATGGTGTAACCGAATGTCGGGTCGACGACCGATTTATTGAACGGGAAGAGATCATTAACTTAATTCGAAAGTATTTACACTTCGATGCGCAAGAAATGGTCAATCGAGTCTATTATGAGTTAGCTAAGCTACAGGGATTCAATCTGCGTGATGATTTTACTTTGATGATCCTTCGGCGAAAGGTTTAGAGAAAATAGAATGGTGGTATGTTAACTAATAGTTTATTTAACGAACCTAGGAGGTAATAGAATGAATTTGGACATTCGTCAAGAGCAGAAAGGTGAGGCAGAATATTTATTTTTAATTGGAGAGATTGATGCTTACACTGCTCCGAAATTAAGAGATCATCTCATTCCTCTTATTACAGAATCAAAGGGCCGACAAGTTATCGTAGACCTGTCGGATGTCCAATATATTGATAGTACAGGCTTAGGGATTTTCATTGGGGCGCTTAAGGCTGCTCATACTCATGAAAGCACGTTAAAGCTTGTAGGAGTGACGGAGCGTGTACAACGTCTTTTTAAAATCACTGGTTTAGATGAAGTGATGGATATGGATAATCAAAGGGAGGAAGCAAAATGAACGTTCAACAAGCGGATAGTATCGAGTTAACTGTCCCTGCTAAACCTGAATTTGTTGGTGTCGTACGTTTGACTGTTTCTGGAATAGCAAATCGACTAGGATATACGTACGATGAGATCGAAGACATTAAGATAGCTGTTGCAGAAGCATGTACGAACGTGGTGGATCACGCCTATGAAGAAGGTGGATCGATTGCGGTTTCTTTTCATCTTTACGATGATCGGATGGAAGTAGTCGTTGCCGATCAAGGTCAAAGCTTTGATATCAAAGGATTGCGCGAGAAGCTTGGTCCTGTTGATGCCAGTCAACCAATTGGTGATTTGAAGGAAGGAGGGCTAGGTTTATTCCTTATTAATACGTTAATGGATAAAGTGGAAATACATGATGAATCAGGAATTGTGTTGGTCATGACCAAGTTCCTTCAAAGAGATGGGGTGGGACACGATGTCGATGGAATCTCTTCAGCACAAGAAGAACAAAGATGACGTTTACGAGTGGATTCGCTTGTTTCAAGAAAAGCGGGATGAGGAAATTCAAACAAGATTAGTGAAACATTTCGAGCCTCTCGTCCAATCGTTATCGCGAAAGTTCTCCCGAAGTCGTGAACATGATGAAGACCTCTTTCAAGTAGGGATGGTTGGTCTCCTCGCTGCATTGCAGCGGTTTGATAATGAGTTCGGTCGTAGCTTTGAATCTTTCGCTGTACCAACAATTGTCGGAGAAATCAAGCGTTTTATTCGAGATAAAACATGGAGCGTTCATGTTCCGCGTCGCATCAAAGAACTTGGTCCAAAAATAAAAAAAGCGGTCGAAACTCTTACTTCAGAGCTTCAGCGGTCTCCTAAAGTGGAAGAGATTGCAGCTTATTTAGGTGTGACGGAAGAGGAAGTTCTTGAAACGATGGAGATGGGGAAAAGTTATCAGGCCCTTTCAGTTGACCGGTCCCTAGAGGCGGATCAAGAAGGCGGAGAAGTGACGCTGCTTGATTTGGTAGGCTCCGAGGATGATGGGTTTGAAAAAGCAGAACAACAGATGTTGCTGCAAAAGGCATTTCAAGTGCTCAATGAACGTGAAAAACAAATTTTGCATTACACTTACTTCGAAAATTTGAGCCAAAAGGAAACGGGAGAAAGACTTAATATTTCGCAAATGCATGTATCTCGTTTGCAGCGGCGTGCCCTTCAAAAATTACGAGAGTCCATTCGGATTGAGTCATCGGAGGCTTTGTAATGATGACATTTTTTGAAAACGACAAGCTGGAAATTGCCGCTTTGCAAAAAGCAAAGCTAGGGAAAAGCTGTTGCGGTGATGCTTACGTTGTTATAAGAGAGGAGTCATATGCATTATGTGCAGTAGTGGACGGTCTTGGTAGTGGTGAAGGTGCCTCGAAATCTGCTTTAAAAGCAGTGAGAATGATTGAAGCTCATCATGATAAAGATGTTCGAACGATTGTTGAAAAGTGCAATGCTGCACTTACTAGTATGCGAGGTGTCGTCTTGACTGTCGTCAAGTTTGATTTTACGAAACAAGAGCTATGCTATAGCAATATAGGTAACATACGCTTTGTCCTGCATTCTCCTGATGGAACCTCTTTAGAACCGCTACCGGTTCGTGGGTATTTGTCTGGTCGAAAACAAAACATCACGATGAAACGTTTCCCCTACAAGCATGGAAGTGCTTTTATGCTACATTCTGATGGTATTCAGGCCCCCCCTAAGAAAACCTTTCTCATGAAAATGGAATCTCCTAAAGAAATGCCGAATGAACTTATTTCTACTTTTGATAATCCTTCTGACGATATGACAATCTTGGTAGGAAAGCTTTTATAATATGGTCTGCTCTAAAAAGAGAGTGGGCCTTTTTATATTCTCAGTAGATGATTGTGACTTCTATTTGGTTCATTGGATGGAGGACAAATGCGTCAGAATGTGGAATGAATCAGTAGGGGAATTATGCTATGATGAAGCCAATTGCCTTTACAGCATGGAAATTAAGCTTTTTTAAAAGGAGCGTTTCGAAATGAAGGAACAAGACTATGAGTCAAATCTAATTCAACAGTTATCAAAAGAACTCACATTAAAAGACACATACATAAAGCAAGTCATTCAGTTAATGGATAACGGCAATACAGTCCCATTTATTGCTCGTTATCGAAAAGAGCTTACAGGGGGAATGGATGAAATTCAAATCCGTAAGGTTGCTGAAAAATGGGCGTATGGAAAACAGCTACAAGAACGAAAAGTCGAAGTGATTCGCCTCATTGAAGAGCAAGGAAAGCTCACTCTAGAATTAAAAGAAAGCATCATGCAAGCCGTAAAGCTCCAAGAAGTAGAAGATCTATACCGCCCGTATAAGCAAAAGCGTCGGACAAAAGCGACGGTGGCGAAAGAAAAAGGGTTGGAGCCATTTGCGACTTGGTTATTTCACTTCCCACGTGAGGGAGATGTGGAAGGGGAAGCTGCTGCTTATCTTTCAGAAGAACATGAATTAACTACAATTGAAGAGGTATTGCATGGAGCTCGAGATATCATTGCTGAATGGGTGGCTGATGATGCTGATTTACGAAAGAAAGTAAGAGATTTAGGCTTTAAAGAAGGGACGATCGTGACAAAAGTAAAAAATGAAGAAAAAGATGAAAAAGGTGTATTTGAGATGTATTATGATTACGCCGAGCCTGTCAGATCACTTGTCCCTCACCGTACGTTAGCGTTGAACCGGGGAGAGAAGGAGGAAGTACTTCGTGTTAGCATTCAATTTCCAGTTGAACGAATCATCCGTCTCATGGAAACAACATTCATTCGTCGTCATGCTTCCCCGTCCGTGCCTTATGTGAAAGCAGCGATTGAGGATGGATATAAACGCTTGATTGAACCTGCGATTGAAAGGGAAATTCGTAATGAGTTGACAGAAAAAGCCGAGGAACAAGCCATCCATATTTTTTCAGAGAATTTGCGAAATCTTCTACTTCAACCACCAATGAAAGATAAGGTCGTACTTGGAGTAGACCCAGCCTATCGAACTGGGTGCAAGTTAGCAGTAGTAGACGAGACAGGAAAAGTATTAGACATTCAAGTCATTTATCCAACGCCGCCACGAAATGAAATTGAAAAAGCGAAAAAGGTTGTTAAGCACCTTATCGAAAAGCATCAAATTCAAATGATTGCGGTTGGAAATGGTACGGCTTCAAGGGAAACTGAGCAGTTTGTTGCTGCTATCATTAAAGAATTACCACAACCGATCTTTTACTTGATTGTTAATGAAGCAGGGGCCAGTGTGTATTCTGCTTCTGACCTTGCGCGCGAAGAATTCCCTCATCTTCAAGTAGAGGAGCGAAGTGCGGTTTCAATTGCAAGGCGCTTACAGGATCCGCTCGCAGAGCTGGTGAAAATTGATCCGAAATCAGTGGGAGTTGGACAATATCAGCATGATGTCTCACAAAAGCGATTGAATGAGTCATTAACGTTTGTCGTGGAAACGGTTGTTAACCAAGTAGGGGTAAATGTGAATACTGCATCACCTTCTCTCTTACAATATGTTGCAGGTCTTTCTAAGTCAGTTGCGGTCAATATTGTTAAAAAGCGGGAAGAGGAAGGACGTTTTGTGAGTCGGAAGCAATTAAAGAAGGTTCCTCGTCTTGGTGCAAAAACCTACGAGCAGTGCATCGGCTTCCTTCGTATTTTAGAAGGAGAAAACCCGCTTGATGCAACAGGGATACACCCAGAAAGTTACGGGGAAACGGAAAAGCTGTTAGAGCGTGTAGGAGCATCTCTTGGTGACATTGGGACTGAACAATTAAAAGAACACTTACAATCGCTCTCTGTTCAAGAATTGGCAGGCGAGTTAGAAGTGGGTGTTCCGACTCTTCAAGACATTATTGATGCATTAATACGACCAGGCCGAGATCCACGCGATGAAGTGGCGAAGCCGCTTCTTAAAAAAGATGTCCTCCAATTAGAAGATTTGTCCCGAGGAATGGAATTGCAAGGAACGGTACGAAATGTCGTTGACTTTGGAGCGTTTGTTGATATCGGTGTGAAGCAAGATGGGCTTGTTCATATCTCGAAGCTTGCAAACCGTTTTATTAAGCACCCTCTCGAAGTCGTGGCGGTAGGTGAAATCGTAACAGTGTGGGTAGATGATGTAGATATAAAAAAAGGAAGAATCGCCTTGACGATGCTGCAACCAAAAGAAGAACTCGTATAATGAAAAAATCGCTGTGAGCAAGGGGTTAACAATTTAGTAAGGGCTAAGAGGCTTTGTACGTAGATAAGAAAGGTTAATATTTAAAGCTGTCTAGCTACAGGCGTCAGCGGCTTAAGGACGCTTTAGCTTGTAAATGATTTCCTAAAATCCGGCTACGTATTGAATAACTCCAGCCACTAGTGGCGGCTGAACAAGAGCCTTGCGACCTTTCTTAATTGTTCTGCTTTGCTTGCAGCGTTTCTTTTTTCTTATAATAAAACCAACATTGGTTCAACAGTTTTACTTTGTAACGATTTTTTTGGGCGTAAGCTGCGCGCAGTTGATTGATAAGCCAATTTGGCATGTTCGCCAACTCCCTTAACCGTGTGTAATCGTAATTAGTATATGTTGCCATGGTTGTCAAGGTTATCGTTTTTTTTTTTTTTTTCAAAGTATAGAAAAAGGATGAACAGAATGAATCAAAGTGAGCTGCAAAAGTTAGTGGAGGAGATCTCATTAAAATATTTCCAACGACCATTTAAGCATGTCGCCCGATTTAACGGGCGGTTAAGAACGACTGGGGGCAGGTATCTTTTACAATCGCATGACATTGAGGTGAACCCAAAGCAGTTAGAGGCTTTTGGAGAAGAGGGGATTATCGGCATTATTAAACACGAATTATGCCATTATCATTTACATATACAGAAAAAAGGGTATCGCCATCAGGATAAAGACTTTAAAGCATTGTTAAAGAAGGTGGGAGCTCCGCGCTTTTGTGAAGTTGTTCCAGGTACAAGAAATCAATTGAAGAGTATTCATCTTTATGCATGTCAGAGCTGCGATCTTATTTATCAGCGAAAAAAAAGAATTGATACAACCCGTTATGTTTGTGGTAAATGCTCAGGGAAATTAAAAAAAATAAAATGAAATTTAATGTTGATTTACGAGCATCGATTGTGCTATATTATAGAAGTCGCTGAGCGAGACTGGCTCTTAGCGAAGGGAAAAAGGCTTTCAAAATAGGGATTGACACAAATTATCACATCCTTTAAAATGTAAAAAGTCTAGATTGAAAAAGTGATATTCCACAGTAGCTCAGTGGTAGAGCAATCGGCTGTTAACCGATCGGTCGTAGGTTCGAGTCCTACCTGTGGAGCCAAGGAGAAGTACCCAAGTGGCTGAAGGGGCGCCCCTGCTAAGGGTGTAGGTCGTTTACGCGGCGCGAGGGTTCAAATCCCTCCTTCTCCGCCATATTTACT